>JAHECN010000082.1 GCA_024641735.1 Gemmatimonadota bacterium
GCGATTCGGACCATGACCCTTGCGCATGGCATGGCGTCATTTCACGCCGGTGGCGGGATCACCGCGCTTTCAGAGCCAGAAGCGGAGTATCAGGAAACGCTCGACAAAGCGCGCGCACTGATTGCTGCGCTGGAGGAGCCATGATCCTCCTCCTCGATCACGAGGATTCCTTCGTCTATACCTTGGCGCGGTATGTCGAAGAGTTGGGCGAGACGCCCGAAGTCACGCGCGTTGATCGCCTGACGCTCGCCGATGTGCGGAGCATCGCCCCGTCTCGGATCATCCTTTCCCCAGGCCCTGGCGCGCCTGAGGCGTGCACGCTCGCCCTGGAGGTTGTGCGGCAGCTTGGCCCCACCACTCCCATCCTTGGCGTCTGCCTCGGCCACCAGGTGATCGCGACGGCGTACGGCGCGCGGGTCGCGCGGGCCACCCACCCTAGGCACGGTCGAATTTCCGTGATTCGGCATGATGGCCTCGGAGTGTTCGCGGGACTCCCCTCACCACTGGACGCGACCCGCTACCACTCGCTCGCCGTCGTCGAATCCTCGATTCCAGCAGCGTTGGTTGTCAGCGCGCACGCCGATGATGGCGAAGTGATGGGTGTGCGGCACCGGGTACATCCGGTGGAGGGGGTGCAGTTCCATCCGGAATCGGTGTTGACGATGTGGGGGAAGGCGATGGTGGGGTCTTTCTTGAAGCAGCCATCAGGCGGATGACGGAGAACAGAGAACGGAGGAGTTGCACAGTTCTCCGTTCTCCGTTCTCCATCAGAGTCGGAAGTCCCGCCGCCGCTCACGCCGCACGCCATCCCACCCGAAGGTCTCGCCCGCATTGCCAATGACGAACGCGATGGCAAGCGTGAGCAACAACACGTAGGGACGAGCGTCCGTGCCGCCCTGCACCGTCGCCAGGACGGCCAGAATGGCCCACACCACCGCCGACATGCTCGCGGCGGTGCGGGTAAAGAGGCCGAGCAGGAGAAGCACGCCTGCCAAGAGCTGCGACCAAGCAATCAGCCCGGCCACCAAAGTCCCGTGCGGCAGCAGCAAGTCGCGCACGATGGCCGCCCCCATCCCTTCCGTGTTGGTCTGGAGCCAGAGGGCCAACCGCGCTGGCAAGTCGCGCTGCCACTCCACCGACGTCACGGGAACCGGCAGTACACCGCCGAGGGAATACCACGCCAGTTTCCCGGAGGCGGCAGACAGCAGGATTCCTCCGACGACGATGCGGAGGAGTGCCAGCGCGCGGGCAGCGGGGAGCTTGTGGGGACGGGCCATGGCCTCAATCTCCGAACGAGATACCCAAGTGACGTGCCGTCAGGATGATGCCGGAATCGAGCGGGACCGTCTTCATCTTGCCGACGACGTCCGCGATCGGAATGCGAGTGATCACGGGCGGCACGAACGCCATCATGGTGCCGAAGTCGCCATCGGCGATTGCACGCACGGCGGCAGAGCCGAAGCGCAACGCCAACAGACGATCAAACGTGGTCGGGGAGCCACCACGTTGCAAATGCCCCAAGACGAGGGAGCGCGTCTCCTTGCCCGTGCGCTGTGCGATGCCGTGCGCCACCAACTCGGCGATCCCACCGTAGCGAGCATTGGTGCCAACGCCGCGACGTTCGAGCAACACCGCCTCCCCATCCGACGAGCGTGCACCCTCGGCCACCACGACGATCGAGAAGTGGCTACCCCGGCGCTCGCGCTCGCGGATCTTGTCACAGACCCGGTCGATCGAAAACGGAATCTCGGGAATCAAGATCACATCTGCTGTTCCGGAGATTCCGCTGTGCAGCGCAATCCATCCTGCTTCGCGCCCCATCAGTTCCACCACCATCACGCGGTCATGGGACTCCGCGGTGGTGTGCAACTTGTCCAGCGCGTCGGTGGCCGTGGACACCGCGGTGTCAAAGCCGAAGGTCGTGTCGGTCCCGACGACATCGTTGTCGATCGTTTTGGGAACGCCGACCACATTGAGCCCACGGCGGTGCAGGGCTCCGGCGATCGCCATCGAACCGTCGCCCCCGATCGAAATCAGTGCGTCAATCCCGAGCCGTCCGAACTCCGCCACCAACTCTTCACTGCGGTCGATTTCGACCACACGCCCATCAGGCTGCAACTTTGGCCAGCGGAGCGGGTTGCCCCGGTTGGTCGTCCCCAGGATGGTCCCGCCGAGATGGGTGATCCCGGACACCTCGTCTGGGCCGAGCGGAATGACGCCATCCCCCTCGAAGAGACCGTGGAAGCCGCGTCGGATACCGACCGATTCCCATCCTCGGTCATGCGCGGAGAGCACGGCGGCACGAATTACTGCATTGAGACCCGGGGCATCGCCGCCACCGGTTGAAATGGCAATCTTCACTGAGGGGTCACTTCCGAAGGGGAATGAGGCTGTCGCAATGGTTGCTGCACGTTGAATCGTAGTGCGAGTTCGGAGGCACTCCAAGGGGATCGGTGCACCCCGTGTATGCTTCGGCCCAATGAAACTCCTCCTCGCGCTCCTGCTGATCTGCTCCGCCGACCCCGCCCGGGCGCAACTTCCCCCAGTGACGCCTTGGCGTCCGCTGCTGGTGCTGGACACGGTTCGGCCGCCTCTCGCCTCGCGAATCATCCCGGTTCGGTCGGATGCCCTCCTCCCGACCCACCGCATCGTCGCCTACTACGGCACCCCGCTCTCCACCCGGATGGGCATTCTCGGACAAATTCCCCCTGCGGAGATGATGGCCCAGCTCGAGGCAACGGCCCAGTCGTGGGAAGCCGCGGACTCGACCCGCCCTGTGCTCCGTGCCTTGCACCTGATCGTCACCGTGGCACAGGCGCAGCCGGGAGGTGATGGTCAATATCGCCTCCGGCATGGGGATGCCTTGATCGCCAAGGTGGCCGAATGGGCCGAGGCGCGAGGGTGGCTGCTCTTCCTGGATCTCCAAATCGGGCGAAGTTCTGTCGCGTCGGAATTGACCCGGTTGGTGCCCTGGCTTCGGAAACCCTACGTGCATCTCGGCCTGGACCCAGAGTTCGCCATGCCAGCAGATGGAGTCCCCGGCAAGCGGATCGGTCGGCTCGATGCGGCCGAGATCAACCATGCCATCGACGTGCTGGCGCGGCTCGTTCAGGAGGAGGGGATTCCGCCCAAGGTCCTGGTGGTCCACCGATTTACCGAGGGGATGATCCTGCGCGAGCAGCAGATCACGCTGGATCCCCGGGTGCAGGTGGTCATCGATGCGGATGGATTTGGTGCACCGGCGTTGAAGCAGAACATCTTCGATCTGGTGGTCAGTCGTCGTCCGGTGCAGTTTGCTGGGCTGAAACTGTTCTACAAGAATGACAAACCGATGTTGACGCTGGCGCAGGTCCTCGCATTACGACCCGTCCCGCTCTACATCCAGTACCAATAGGGCATCCCTGTGATCCGAATTCCCCTGATCCTCCTCGTACTCAGTCTTGCTCCGCTGGGAGCGCTTGCGGCTCAGGGCCCGGACAGCACCGCCGCGGTTCTGGCCCGTGGAAAACGAGTCTTCGAGGGGCGCGGGCTCTGCTTTTCCTGTCATGGCAAGGCCGGTGAGGGGTTGCTTGGCCCGACCACCGCGCTCGCCGAGGGGAAGTGGATCCACACGCAGGGGAAACGGGAGAACATCGTTGCTCTGATCAAGACCGGCATTGAAGCCACCAAGTCCAAGAGCGGCACCGTGATGCCACCGCGTGGCGGGTCACGGTTGACCGACGCCGAAGTCGAGGCTGTGGCCTCCTACGTCATCACGTTGGCAAAGCAACGCAAACTGTGAAGCTGCGGTCCCTCCCGGCGTTTTTGTGGGTCGTCCTGTTCACCCTCGCCGGGTGTCGCCCCGCCGAGGCGCCCGCAGCTGAGCAACCCCCGCAGCACGAGCCGCAAGCCACCGATTGGGTGATGATTCCACCTGCGGCTATCCGGCAGACCGGGATCCTGGCCCATCCTCGCTTGGCCGAAGCAAGCGGGGCCGCCGTCACTGATGCCCGACCAGGGAGCTTCTGGACTCTCGGCGACTCCGGCAACCCACCCGAGCTCTATCTGGCCGACACCACCGGTGCCTTGCTGCTGACCCTCCCGCTCGCCGGCGTCGAGAACATCGACTGGGAGGAGGTTGCGCTCGGTCCATGCCCGGCCGGACGCTGCCTCTATATCGCGGACACGGGGGACAATCTCGAGCGGCGCGACGTCGTGGCGATCCACCGGCTTCGTGAGCCGCCGCTCGCCGGGAAGCTCCCAGGACGGCTCTCTCCCCAGCCTGTAGAGAGCATTCAATTCCGGTATTCCGACGGCCCACACGACGTAGAGGCCATGGCGGTGACACCGGCAGGGGATGTGCTGCTGGTGAGCAAGGGCCGGCGTGGCAGTGTCACCCTCTTCCGCTTGCCGGCCTCCAGCTGGGGCCGGAACGACGTGATCGCCGAGCCGATCGCCCCACTGCCGATCCCGGCCGTGATCGGCATGGGTCGGGTCGTCACCGGCATGGCAGTCTCCCGAGACGGCCGTCAGTTGATGATCCGGACCTACCGCGACCTCTATCCCTTTGAGCTCAGCCGCGATGGGAGCTTCCTCCCACGGGGCAAGCCGACGGCGTGCGACATTCTGGGACGGGAACCGCAGGGAGAGGGCGTCGATTGGCTCAATGACCGCGACCTGTTGTTGACCAGCGAGCGCGGGCTGATGAAGGAGGGGACGGTGATGGTGGTGAGGTGTAGTGTGTAAAACTACGAGTCTTTTGTCGTCAGTCGTGAGTCGTGAGAGTGAGCACAGGAATGTCGGAGTTGCAAGTAAAACTACCTGAAACCAAGACCCCGCCACAACTGGCAATTCCTCTCATGACTCACGACCAGCGACGCGCGACTCCAAATTAGTACTATCAGCTACTATGAAACCTCCAACCTAGCACTTCCGTCCTGCTACTACTATATTTCCGCTTATCTTGTCGCCCTCCGCCCAAGCCCCACGCGAGGAGTCGTCCCCTGGATCTACCGACCACGCACCGCATCCCGCTGACCTGGCTCGCTGAGCATGGCGGGCCATCGATTCGCTACCGGACCCTGACCGAGCTCGCGCCTCCCGGAAGCATTCCGGTTGAGACGCTCCAGGAGTCCGTCACTGCCGTCGTGCTCAGCGACGAAGTGACCGCCGTCACGACCCGGCAGCAGGAAACGGGGCTGTGGGGCGCCAACTTCCTTGCCTACGTCCCCTCCGAGAAGGAGAAGACGACGGAGGTCGGGACGGTGGCGCAATACCGTCGCCTCATCCAACTGGGACTGCCGACCTCGACTCGACCGTTCCGTCTCGCCGACCGGATCATGTTCCGAACCCTTTCGCGCGACCAGGACCCCCTCTTGTATGGGGAGTTCTCTGCGCCGCGGGACGAGGAGCCTGAAACGGCCGAGACCTACCGCAATCTGATCCGCGATGGCGTCTGTGCCGCGTTGGCGGAGGCCGGGTACGACGAGGACCCCCGGCTCCGGGGCGCCGCCCACAAGATCATCTCCGCGACGTCGGCCTTCCTGCGCTCCCCCTTGGCGGAAGACCCGTTCATCAAGCGGGGCGGTGGATTCCAGCTCAACCCAGACGCCACGCCGCCCAATTGGTGGTCGCTGGCCATGCTCGCGGCGCTTCCGTCGCTTCAGCGTGAACGGGGCGGCTTCCTGGATCGTCTCGGGCAGTACCTTGCCAAGCCGGCCCCGTCCAATTCGTACATGATTCCGATCGGCCACCGGACCATGAAGCCGCTGCACCCGGTGCTGGGCGATCCCATCGAGTTCGACTCGAAGGGGATGCCCAAGGACGTCCCGTTGGCGCTCCACTTCATCGAGCTGATGGCCGGGATGGGGTTGCTCGCGAGTGCGGAGAATGCCACGACCGCACTGATCCGCTTCCTGGAGGAAATGGACTCCGACGGCGTGTGGCACCCGAAGAATTTGCGGTCACAGCCGAAGGCTGGGAGTCCGGTCACGTATCATTGCTGGCCACTCGCCACGGATGACGGTGGGATGACCGCGCGGCAGGCTGACATCACCTTCCGCCTTGCGATCATTGCGAAGCGGTTGGGCTGGGAACTCGAGTTCTCCTGACATGACTGGGCGGCTCGACTTGACGCCGTTCGGGTTCACCCCGACCGAGGGCCTCATCTATGAGGTCCTCCTCACGGATGGCCCGGGGACGGGGTATACCGTCGCCAAGGCTGCCGGGCTGGCCCGCGCCAATGTCTACGCCGCCCTCGAAGGGCTGGTCACCAAGGGCGCGGCGCGCGTAGAGGCTGGGCGCCCACGACGTTTCCGACCCGAGCCGCCGAGCACATTGCTCGCCCGCCTGAGTGACCGGCAGGGTGAGGCGATGGACCGGCTTGGTGCGGCACTGGCTGAACTCGCTGTCCCGGACACGCCGACCTTGGTGGAACTCAGTTCTCCTCGGGGCGCGGTCCAGTTGATGGGACATGAAATCGCCAGAGCCGAACATTCGGTGCTGCTCCTCGCCCCTCCCGACGGCTGTCTCTCCCTCATGCCCCACCTCCGACGCGCCGATGCAGCGGGTGTCACGCTGGACGTGGCCTCCACAGCCGCGGTGCCGATGGGCTCGATCGCGTTGCACCTGATTCCGACACCGAATTGGCCTGGCGAGCCGGTACTCTTGGTTGTTGACGATCGCGCCGCGCTGGTCGGCGCCCGTGACGGAGAGCGCTTCTCAGGGCATTGGGGAACGGGATCGGCATTCGTGGCGGCGGCCCGGACCACGTTGGTTGCGCTCCGTGAGGGACGATGACCGATCACGATGCTGGTGAACTGGACGAGACCTTCCTGATCTTGCAGCAGGACTATATCCGCGAGGCACCTGCCCGCCTGGCGGAACTGCGCAAGGACTTGGCGGCGTTTCGCGCCGGGGAATCGGACGCGCTCGAGTCGCTGCGGATGCGCTTCCATCGGTTGGCCGGCTCTGGCGGGTCTTATGGCTTCCCGGCCGTGACCGAGATCAGCCGTGCGATGGAACATCGCATCCTGACGCCACCGGCACCGACCATCCGGGAAGCGGAAGAGTTCGACCTCGCCATCAACAACCTCAAGGACGCCTTCGACAACGCGGCCGTGGACGTCGGCATGCCACCTGTCCTCGGGCGCGTGCCGGGCTTCGGTTGGCGGACCCTCGTGGTCATGCGTGCATCCCCTGGACGCGATGCGATCGTGGTGGCCCTGGAAGAGACGGGATTCGTGGTGTCGGTGCGCGACACCTCCATTGACCCGTGGGATCTCCCGCCGTCCGAACGACCCGACATGGTGGTCATCGCCACCGACGCAGATGCGGACGCCCTGAGTTTGGCGCGCTTCTGGTCGGCGGCAACCGCCGATCGTCCGCGCGCCGTGGTGCTGGCGGATCCGCTCGATCAGTTCGATCGCCTTCGGACCGCAGCCGCCGGACTCGACGCCGTGTTCGGTTCCGCCGCCCTCCCGCGCGGTCTGGCGCAGTACGCCCGCGCCCTGGCCCAGATCGGGGCGCCGCCAGCGAACGTGCTCGTCGTCGAGGACGATCCGGCACAGGCGCAGCTCTTCTCCAGTTGGCTCAGTCAGCTCAACGCGCGCGTGACGATCGCGGCGAGTGCGCAGGTTGCCCGGGACGCATTGATGCAGGAGACTCCCGACCTTGTGCTCCTCGACGTGGACCTTCCCGATGTCGACGGCTATGCGCTCTCGCGTCTCATGCGGCAGGACCCACGCCTCGCCCTCGTCCCGATCGTCTTCCTCACGGCACGCCACTCGCTCGCGGATCAGATGGAGGGTCTCCGTGCCGGCGGCGATGACTTCCTCGCCAAGCCGGTCGAGCGCAGCCACTTGCTCCAGCTGGTCCTGACCCGGACCGAGCGGGGCCGGCGAATTCGTGAACTGGTCCACCGTGACGGCCTGACCGGCGTCTTGAACCACGCCACCTTGATGGCGGAGCTCGAGCACGCGATCGCCTTCTCGGATCGGCATGGTGAGCCGTTGGCGTTCTTGATGCTCGACCTCGACCACTTCAAGCGCATCAATGACACCTACGGCCACATGATCGGCGATCAAGTGCTCGTCCATGTCACCCGGGTGTTCAAGCGCACGATTCGTGGCTCCGACCTGCTCGGCCGCTATGGCGGCGAGGAGTTCGGGATCATCCTGCGCAAGTGCCCGCCGGCCAACGCGCGGTCCATTGCCGAGAAGCTCCGGCTCGCCCTGGCCGACGCTCCGATTACGCTCCCCGGCGCCGAACCGATTCCGCTGCATGTCTCGATTGGCGTGGGATGCTTCCCGGGATCGGGCGTGTCGTCCACGCAAGTGGCGTCGGCCGCCGACCGTGCGCTGTATCGGGCCAAGAGCTCGGGGCGGAATCGGGTGGAGATGGGATAGGAAGAGAGAAGAGAGAAGAGAGAAGAGAGAAGAGAGAAGAGAGAAGAGAAAGGAGAAAGGAGAAAGGAGAGAGGAGCCCGAACCAGCGGCCTCTTCTCTCCTTTCTCTTTTCTCTTCTCTCAGTTTTTAGTGTCTAAACGGACTCCGCAACGCCACCACATCCCGCGGGTTCTCATCGCCAAACAACAGCTTTCCTTCACTGTAGCGGACATCGCGCAGGGCGAGGGCGAGGACTTCGCCGAGCTCTTCCACCGGGTGCACTTCCAGGCGCTTCCGTGCTTCCGCCGGCAAGTCATCCAGATCGGGCTCATTCGCCTTGGGGATGATCACCGTGGTGATACCTGCACGGAGCGCACCGAGCAGCTTCTCCTTCACGCCGCCGATGGCGAGCACGCGGCCCCGCAGGGTGACTTCGCCAGTCATGGCGATGTCGTGGCGCACCTCGCGTCCCGAGAGCGATGAAACCAGCGCGGTCGCCATCGTAATGCCGGCACTGGGACCGTCCTTCGGAATGGCACCCGCCGGCACATGGATGTGGACATCGCGATCGAACATCTCGTCGCTGATGTGCAACGCCGCCGCATGCGAGCGGGCATAGGTCCACGCCGCGCGCGCCGACTCCTTCATGACGTCGCCCAGTTGGCCGGTGAGCACGAGCTCACCCTTGCCGCGCATCGTCGAGGCTTCGACGAACATGATGTCGCCACCCTGCGGCGTGTAATACATGCCGGTGGCGGTGCCGACCTGATCGGTCGCCGACTTCTCTTCCGGATGCAGCTTCGGTCGGCCAAGCAGTTCGCGCACCACGGGTGCGGTGATGTCGATGTTCTCGATTTCGCTCGCCGCGATTTTCCGGGCCGCCTTGCGCGCCACCCGTCCGATTTCGCGTTCCAACTGGCGGACGCCCGACTCGCGCGTGTACCGCTGCACCAGTTCGAGCAGCGCCGGACCGGCGAACGTGATCTGTTCAGCCGTCAGGCCGTTGGCCTCGCGCTGCCGAGGCACGAGGTACTGTTCCGCGATCGCGACCTTTTCGACCTCGATATATCCCGAGAACTCCACGACTTCCATGCGATCCAGCAATGGTCCGGGAATGTTCTGAATGAAGTTCGCCGTGGCAACGAACATGACTTCACTCAGGTCGAACGGCATCCCGAGGTAGTGATCGGTGAAGGAGTCGTTCTGGGCCGGGTCGAGCACTTCCAGCAATGCCGACGCGGGATCGCCCTGGAACGAGGTTCCAAGCTTGTCGATCTCGTCGAGGAGAAAGACGGGATTGCGCGTCCCCGCCTGCTTCATCCCCTGAATGATCCGACCCGGCATCGCGCCGACGTAGGTCCGCCGGTGGCCGCGAATGTCCGCCTCGTCCCGAGCGCCGCCCAGCGAGATCCGGATGTACTTCCGCCCCATCGCCCGAGCGATACTCTTGGCCACCGACGTCTTGCCGACGCCTGGAGGGCCGACGAAGAGGAGGATCGGTGAGCGCCGCGTCTCATCCGCCGGGAGCGCCGCCTCGGCGGGGACCGCGTTGGCGTCGGTCCCCGCGGCACGCTCATCCGGAGCCGAAGCATCCACCTGCGCCGCCGCCGGAGACTCGGCGGCCTCCTTCTCCTCTGCGTCGCGCTTGGCCCGGAGTGCCCGCACTGCAAGGAACTCCAGCACGCGATCCTTCACGTCACCCAGCGCGTAGTGGTCCGCATCAAGGATGCGGGACGCCTCGGCCACATCCAGATGCTCTTCACTCCGGGAATTCCATGGAAGTTCCGCCACATGTTCCAGGAAGGTCCGGATAACCTGTGACTCCATCGTCTCGCGCCCGATGCGGCGAAGGCGCGAGAGCTCGCGATTGACTTCCTTTCGCGACTCTTCAGGGAGATCCAGCTCTTCAAGGCGCATCTCGAGGTCATCGACGTCGCCGGCCTCGTCTTCGTCGCCGAGTTCGCGACGAATCGTCTTGAGTTGTTCGCGGAGGTAGATCTCCCGCTGCCGATCGCCGAGCTCCTCCTGCACCTGTGACTTGATCTCCTCCTGCGCGTCGAGCACGGCGATCTGCCGCTGGACGTGGACCAACACACGCCGGAGCCTCTCATCGACCGCCAAGGTCTCGAGCAGGGCCTGCCGGCCGACCGTGTCGAGATCCAGATATCCGGCCACCAGATCGCCAAAGCGGCCCGGCTCCTCGACCCCATTCAAAACTTGCTGGACCACTTCCTCCGGGAGCCCCGACTTCTGGCCGAGCTCGGCGGCACGCGAACGCAGCTCACGGTGGAGCGCGACGAATCCCGGATCACTCTCATCGACCGCCGGGAGATCGTCCAGTCCCTGCACGACCGCGACGAGATGGCCACCCTCTTCGGTGACATGCAAGGCCATCGCCCGCCGCTCACCGTGGAGGAGGAGCTGCATCCCGGACATGCCGCGCTGCAGTTGGCCAATGCGAGCGATGGTCCCGATGGTATGGAGCCCGTCTGCGGAGACAGCCTCGACATTCTCTTTCTGCGCGACGGCGAAGACGAGCTTCTCGGGGTCAGCGAGGGCCGCCTCGATTGCCTTGAGGGTCATCGGCCGGCCAGCGCCGATGGGCGTGGTGACGCCCGGGAAGAGGACGACATCCCGCAGGGGGAGTACTGGAATGGTCATGCGATCGGTCACGGTACACTCCTTCTCACGCGGCGCCTGGCGATCCACCACAGGGGGGTGACGGGTCGGCCACGGCGCGATCCCCACCAAGGGGCATCCCCCGTGCCAGCCCCAGCTACAAGATACCTGCCGGGCTGGCTGGCCTTGGAGGGGCGTCCCGCCAGTCGGGCACGGACGTTTCAGCCAGAAGCCTCCATTCCTGTCGCGACGGCAGGTCTTCTTCGGCACGTTGCTCGCAGACTGATCTCCGTACAGATTCCGGGGTTAGCGTCCC
>JAHECN010000219.1 GCA_024641735.1 Gemmatimonadota bacterium
CTGTTGCCGGTGGACGCTTGCATCGCCACGACGTTCTGTCGCGCCACGTCATCCCACATCCCCAGCGCGAGGAAGATGTGGGTGGTCATGTGCTGGGCGTGTCCAGCATCCGGCGCGATCTGCGAATAGGCACGTGCGGCTGGAAGGCCAAGGATGGCGTGATCCGGATCGTCAAACGCATGGATGACGTAGTGCGCGGCGCCCGGATGATTCGGCGCGCGCTGGAACGCATCGAGCGCGAGTGCTCCCGCGCGCATGTACGCCGGGACGTCGCGCTCACCCTGACTCAAGCCGAGAATGGCGAGCGCATGGAAGGTCGCCGATTCAATGTCCGGGAAGCGCGCATCGAGTTCCGCCATCACGTCGGCGTAGACGGAATCGCGTTGTGGCTTCGGCCCCTCGCCCCAGAGCGCCTCGGCGCTCTCCAGCCAGAGCTGTTCACGGGGAGTCTTTCCCTTTGTCGATCGACCTTCACGAGTCGGCGCGAGGCGGCGGAGCACAGCACGCGCGGCGGTGGTGTCGCGCTCATTCCAGACCGGATGATTGTAGGTCATCGCCTCGCCCCAGTAGGCGAGGGCGAAGTCGGGTTCCGCCTGCTGGGCGGCCCGAAATTCCTTGGCCGCCGATTCGTACTCGAAAGAGTGGAGGTAGAGCACGCCACGCTCAAATGAGGCCTGCGCGACTGGACCAGCGGACGTGGGGAAGGTGATCGCGCCGAGTCGTGGTGTCGCTTGGGCCAAGAGCGAAATGGGGGAGGTCGCTAGCAGCAGGACGGCAGTCAGCAGGCGTGGCATCGGCAACTCGCTGGGGTTGGGATCTTCCAATAGTGGGTCGAGAAGTCGGAATTGCCAACCGAAGACCCCTGTTGCCGGATCGGTTGGGGAAGCGCGCGCGGGCGCAGTACCTTTCGGCTGTTCCGTCCGATCGAAGACCTACAGCAGAGTGGAGCCTTCATGCCCCGCCTCGGTGAGACCGTGCGCGCCGCTGTCCTCGATACCCCCAATGCCGCGCCGCGCGTGGTCTCGCTCCCGGTGCCGACGCTCTCCCCAGGCTCCGCGCTGCTGCGCACCTCCTACTCCGAAGTGTGCGGCACCGATGTGCACATCTGGCGGGGGCGCATGCCGGGCGTTCCCTTTCCCATAATTCCCGGCCATGTGAGCGTCGGCGTCCTTGCCGCAGCGAGCGGCAAACTGCTGGATGTACACGGCGAGCGGTTCAAGGAAGGGGATCTCGTCACCTTCCTCGACGTGCATGAGACCTGCAACAACTGTTGGTATTGTCTCGTCGCCAAGCAAACCACGCGTTGCCCGCATCGGCGCGTCTATGGCATCACTTACGGCGTGAATGACGGCCTGCTCGGCGGATGGTCCGAGGCGATTTGGATCAAGCCCGGTGTCAAGATGCTGCGACTGCCGAACGCGTTGCGACCGGAGACTTTCATTGGCGGAGGTTGCGGCTTGGTCACGGCGGTACACGCGATGGATCGCGCCGAAGTGCGCCTCGGGCAGAGTGTGGTGGTCCTTGGTGTCGGGCCGGTCGGACAATCGTTGATCGCCCTCTCGGCGCTGGCCGGGGCAGGGCAGGTGATCGCGATCGGGGATCCGGCGGGTCGACTCTCCTTCGCCCGACGGATGGGCGCCACCGAGACGATTTCCCTTTCGCTTCCGCCCGCCGAGCGTGCCGCGGAAGTGCGTCGCCTGACGGGCGGGCGTGGGGCCGATCTCGTCCTCGAGGGGGCTGGTGCACCTGAGGCGGTCACGCAGGCACTCGACTTGGTGCGGGATGGTGGTCGCGTGGTCGTGGTGGGACAGTATTCCGATCACGGAGACACTCCGCTCAATCCGCATCGACAGATCAACCGAAAGCATGTCGAGATCCGCGGTGTCTGGGGCTCGGACTATTCCCATTTCTATCGTGCCATCGAATTCGCCACGCAGTGGGGTGATCGCATTCCGTGGGCGGACCAAGTGTCCGGGCGCTACGGACTCGATCAGGTTCAGGAGGCGTTGGAGGCGGTGGAGCAACGCCAAGTCCTGAAGGCGCTGGTGGTGCCGTGAGGGCCACCTGAGATGACGACTCAGCGGCAAGGGCCTGCCCGCTGGTTCTTGGGGCCGGCAGCGGAGCAGGCGTCTGAGTTTGAGTCGCTCGCCGCTGGCGCGATCCGCGATCACATTGCGTGGCGTCGTGCCTATCACCCCGAGGACTGCGCCCCGGGTTCTCCCGACGCACCAGCCGACACCACGACACAGTTGGCGCAAGAATTCGGCGCCCTGCTGACCGCGCTGAAGCGGGACGTCCCGTTCTTCTCCGATCGGTACCTCGGCCACATGCTCGGGGAGCAGACGCTCGCGGCCCAGCTCGGCTACCTCGCGACGATGTTGTACAACCCGAACAACGTGGCGGCGGAAGTCTCTCCGGTCACTTCGCGCCTCGAGATGGAAGTATCGGAGCAACTCGCCGAGATGGTGGGGTACCTGCCGCAGCAGGCGTGGGGCCACCTCACCTCGGGTGGTACGGTCGCCAACTTCGAGGCGCTGTGGATCGCGCGGAGCGTGCGCTATCACGCGGTCGCGCTCGCGCTTGCCGCAGCGGAACGTGGCGTCACGTTGGCATTTGTGCTCCCGAACGGATCACGCGTCGATGCGCGAGATCTCTCGCTCTGGTCCCTCCTCAATATCGAACCGAGTGCCGTCCTCGACGCGGATCGGGAGTTTCACCGTGCGCTGCCGGACGCCGAGGCGAGCGCCGCGCTGCAGGCCCACTCGTTGGCCGCCATCGGGTATCAGGATTACACGACGCAGCTGGCGCGCGCGTATGGCGATGCACTTCCCGCCGGGGTCGTTCTGGTGGCCTCCACCGGACACTACTCGTGGGAGAAGATCACCCGCGCGCTTGGCATCGGTGGACGATGCATGCGCGCGGTGCCCGTCGATGCGCATGCCCGGATGGATCCGGACGCCCTCTGGGAGATGCTGCAAGAGTGCGCGCGTACGCGGACGGCGGTCCTCGCGGTCGTGAGCGTCTG
>JAHECN010000220.1 GCA_024641735.1 Gemmatimonadota bacterium
TCCAACGATTTCGCCACCGCTGCCGCCACATTGCCTGGCACTGCCTTCCGCAGCTTGGTGACCAGTACTGGCTCCTCGGCGATGATCTTCATGATGATCTGCTGCGCGCTCCCGCCGAGATGGGGAGGCTGACCAGCGAGCATCTCGTACAACACGCTGCCGAGCGAGTAGACATCGCTGCGTGCCGATATCTCCTTCTCCGCGGTCGCCTGTTCCGGCGACATGTAGTGTGGCGTGCCGAGCGAGAGCCCGGTCTCCGTCATCCGGCCGCCGGCCGCCGCGCTCACGGCGAGTGCGATCCCGAAGTCCGCGACCATCGGGCGACCATCATGCAGCAGGATATTTTCGGGCTTGATGTCGCGATGGATGATGCCCTGCGTGTGGGCATAGTGGAGCGCACTCGCCACATTGGTGGCAATGCCGACCGACTCGTCGATCCCGAGTTGTGTCTCGCGATCGAGCTTGGCGCGGAGCGTCTCGCCATCGATGAACGGCATGACGTAGTAGAGGATGGTCGTGGGTTGCGCGTCGTGAGAGCCACCGGCGAGCTCCGCGGTGCCAGAGTCGAACAACGGCAGAATGTGCGGGTGTTGCAGCGCAGCCGTCGTCGTGATCTCCTGCACGAAGCGCTCCGCCCCGAGGACCGCCGCGAGCTCCGGCTTGAGGACCTTGATCGCCACCTTGCGCTTGTGCTTGAGGTCCTCGGCGAGATAGACCGTGGCCATGCCACCCTGCCCCAGCTCGCGTTCGACACGATAACGATCGGCGAGCGCGGCGGTGAGGCGCGTGAGGGTGTCAATCATCAGTTGGTGCTCCCGGTGATCGGTGGCAGGGAGCCCGCGCGCCCGGCGCCTCCCTCCCGTGATTCGTTCCGCATGGCCCCAAGTCGTTCCGTGACCGCCCGTCGGATCGGGAGGAGTGGGGCATCCGCGTTCTCCCACGACCGGACCAGGCGATCATACCAGTAGATCGCCTCGTCGTGGCGCCCCGCCGCTTCGTGGATCCGGCCCATCGCTTCATAGGCATTGGCGAGGAAGAACTTGTCGGACCCCGTGAAGCTCCGTACCAGGCCGTCGTAGTACTGCAGCGCGACCTCCGGATCGCCGAGCTCCAGCTCAAGTTGGGCCCGGCGATAGCGGGCATGGCTGCCGGCGGTGATGGCGAGCGAATTCGCGGTCTGCGGCAACTCGAACCGGAGCGTCTGCAGCAGGGCGAGGGCACGCACGTGGTCGCCCGCCAGGTAGTGCAGCTCGGCTGCGAGCGCCGTCGCAGCGTCATCACGCAACGACTCCCACGCCGTGAACTGCGGCAACGCCGCCAGCCGTCGCTGGATCGTCCACGCTTCATCGAACTTGCCCTGCATCGCGAGCAGCTTGGCGACGGTGACGTCCCGCTCGAGCGCCGCAATGGCTGGCGTGAAAATGTCGTGTAGCGGCTCGAACTTGGTCCGCAATCGCTCCACCGGATCGATGGCGCGCACGCGCGCGAGCACCTGCGCGAGCAGCGCGGGATCCACCGACACGAGACCCGTCGCCACGAGCTCGCCGTCATAGACATCCCAGGTGGGCGTCCGACGCCGAATCGGGTCGCTCAGGAAGGCGCGAATCGCATCGTGTCGGCCACCCGCGAGATTGGCGAGCACCTCGATCAATCGAGAAAAGTCCGCGTCAATGGCGACGGCATCCGGGAGTCCCGTGGCATTGGCCCGTCCCGCCGCCTGCATCCGTCCCAGCAATCGGTCCACCAAGCGCGGGTCGGGCGAGAAGCGCAACGCGTTGTACGCCCCGTAAATTCGGGACAACAGGGTCTGCTCGGGGTACGTCGCGAGGAGACGCCGGACGGCCGCGCTGTCATCGTTGGCGACGATGTCCATCGTCCGCACATCCACGGCCCATTCCGTGTTGGGCGCCACGCGCTCGAGCAGCTCGGCACGCATCGGGAGCGAGTCCGCGAAGCGTGCCGCGGCGTCGAGGCGGGCCAGATGATGCACGGCCGGCACATTGTCCGGCTCGAGCGCCAACACCCGCTCGAAGTAGGGGCGGGACTGCTCCATGGGGCGGCCCCAACGCGGGTTCGCGCGGTTGTACAGCATCCCCAGCTGGAGCAGTGCCTTCACTTCATCCGGGTAGCGCTGCAGGTGGGCGATCCACCGCTGTTCGGCCGATGCCAGACGCCCCGATTGCTGGTCCAGGAAGGCCAGGATGATCCCACGGTCGCGCTCCGGCAAGTTCGTGGAGAACCGCTCGGCGGCAACCGCGGCGAGGTAATCGTCCGTGTCGTAGGTGTACGCATTGTTCATGCTCTTCATCAGGTGCGCGAGCGCGAAGGTGGAGTCCTCCGCGATGGCCCGATTGTACGCATAGGACGCGCTGTCGAACTGGCCGCGGCGATGGAACTGCTCACCGCGAAGGAATTCCTTCGTCGCGAGGATCGAGTGCGAGCTCTGGGCCGCGCTCCGCTGAATGCGCGCATTCGCGCCGCTCAGTGAGTTGGCCAACAGCTGCGTGGCGAGCGCGTCCACCAGCACCGCGAGGCTGTCCGCGCTGCCCTCGACCGTCACGAGCGGCGCTTCCGCCGTCGGGTCATCGCTGGCCTGGAGTCGCGCGGACAGGCTCACGCGCCCCGGGAGGCCAACCAACTGCCCCGTAATGAATCGCCCCGCGCCGAGCGACGCGGCCAGCTGAGCGCTGCTGGCGGCGTCGAAGGACCCCGGATCGCGCTGACCGATCCGTCCAACCACCGCACGTGGATCCACCGTGCGCAGCGATCCGGCACCGTCGAGCTTGCCGCTGACGAGATCCACGAGGCCTTCGGCCAGGTACGCCAGCTCCGGCGCGCCGCGCACCGTGAAGGGCAACACCGCGAGGACGTTGTGCCGGTCCTCGACGGATGCGGTCACGTTGCTGCTGTTCGCGAAGCAGCGCGCACCGAGTGCGAGGGCAAGGACCATGAGCCCGGCAGCCACGAAACGTCCGAGACGCCACGATCGCTTGGATGGCGCATC
>JAHECN010000083.1 GCA_024641735.1 Gemmatimonadota bacterium
GAGACGGTGAGGCGAATGCCCAGCTCACACCGCCCCAACCTAATGGAGACGGCAGACGCCGAGGCGTGTCGCACCACATTCGCCAGCGCTTCCTGGGCCGCACGGAAGAGCGCGAGTTCCGTTTCCGGGCGGGTCCGGGGCAGGGAATTGTCGAGTGTCGTGGTCACCGCCAGGTGGCTCCGCTCCGCCACGTCGGTCGCCAGCGAATGAATCGCGGGACCGAGTCCGAGATCGTCCAGCAGCGCCGGGCGGAGATCATTGATCACTCGGCGGATGCCGCGGATCCCGCCGTCCACCAAGCGCAGGACGTGGTCGAGACGTTCACTGCTGACGGCGTCGGCGCCTTCCCGCAGCATGCCGACTTCGAGCTTCACGGCCGACAGGGTCTGGGCGGTTTCGTCGTGGAGTTCTCGCGAGAGTCGACTCCGTTCCGCCTCGTGTTGA
Source organism: Gemmatimonadota bacterium (assembly GCA_024641735.1). Lineage (GTDB taxonomy): Bacteria > Gemmatimonadota > Gemmatimonadetes > Gemmatimonadales > GWC2-71-9 > Palsa-1233. The sequence goes on from JAHECN010000083.1 coordinate 445, forward strand.
CCCACCATCCGCCCCTGCAGTCGAGCGAGTTCCGTGGTACGGAGTGAGAGCCGGGTCGCCATGTCGGAGAGGACCATCAGGCCGAAACCGACGCCCACAGCCAACTCAAAGGTGATGTCGAGGAAGTACCCCCACGGCTGCCAGGCACCGCGCGCGCGGAGGAAGGGGTAGTCGAGGTGGTGGAGCCCCCAGAGCCAGAAGGCGATCGCCACGAAGCGGGCGCCCTTCGAGTCGGCGCGACGCGCATGCTGCCAGAAGACCCAGCCGGTGTAGAGCGTCACGCCGGAGATCAGCAGCACCATCGGGAGTGCCACCAGCAGGAAGCGGTCGAGGCCGTTCACGGCGACCCACGCCCACGCGGTCGGGATCAGCGCGAGGGCGGCGTAGCGGGGGCGCCAGACGAGATCGCGGGAGAAGACCAGCGCGGCCCAGAGAATGGCGAGCGCCACCCAGCCGGTGGCGACCTGGTGCCAGAAGAGCCAGACGAGGTCGCCGGTCCTGAGGAAGGCGATGATGGCGATGAGGCGCACGACGTAGAGGCCCCAGGCGGCGGCCCACCAGGCCAACCAGCGCGCCCGCACGCGGCGCCAGAGCACCAGCGCGAAGAACGCGAGGCCGAGGGTGATAATCGCTTGGAAGACCGCGTCGGCAAGTTCGGCGCCGGCGGCGAGGGGCATGGCGTTATCCATCGAGCGGCGCCTTCATCCCTCCCACCAGCAACTTCTTGAATCGCGGATTGTCCTTGAGTGGCGCGAAAGTGGGATCGACCTTGAGCATCCCCACGGTGAGGTAGTTCTGACGGCCCATCAACTCCTGGATTCCGTCGATGGCGAGGTCGGGTTTCCCTGCGGCCATGTAGACGCGAACCCGCTGGAGTCGTTCATAGCTGGAGTTCCTGGTCGTCTGGCCATTGCCGTCTTCCACCGCGCGGTTCACTTCGGTGATCGCTTCGTCCGTGCGGCCCACGTAGGCCAACATCACGGCGTAGAGTGCTCGCAACTGCGGGTCGGTCGGGTTGGCGTCGCTCTGCTGTTTGGAAATGGCCAACGCGGAGTCCGCGTACGCCTTGGCGCGGACCCTGTCGCCCTGCTGCATCGCCGCGATCGCCAACGACTGTCCCCACCAGGCGCGGTCGTTGTCGAAGGCCGCTGGCGTGAGGCGGAAGAGGAGCTCCAGTTCTGCCTTGTCGAAGAGGTACGTCCGCTCCTCGTAGCCCGCGAAATAGGCCACGATTTCCGTCTGTGAGAGCACGCCGCGCTTGATGAAGTCGCGCAGAACCTGCTTGGCACCGTCGAGATCACCGCGCGCCAATGGTACGGAAAAGGCCGTCCCGATGATCTGTGGCCCCTTCGGCTCGAGCGCGACGAGTTCGTCGCCAGCAATCTTTGCCTCGTCAAGACGACCCAACGCCAATTGCGCCTCGATCAGACTGGTGAGCACTCCAGCGGAGAGCGGGGAGATCTCCCGTGCCTTCGAGAGCTTGTCGAAGGCCGCCTCATAGCGCTCGGCCCGAAGGTCAACGCCAGCGGAGTTCTGAAGCACCCATGCGTCCTTGGGGTTCAGCTCGTACGCCCGCGCGATCTCGCGCTCTGCCGAGATCACGTCGCGCTCGACGTTGGTGTAATAGTTGGCTGCCACGATGTGCGCCGCGGCCACGGTGTCCGCCAGTGACAGCATGCGAAGCATGGCTTCCTTGGCCCGGCGCCCGACGGCGGGATCGCGGGTGCCGTTGGCGTACAGCGTGCCCAGCGAGCCCGTGAGTCGTCCCCAGGCGAAGGCGAAGTTCGAATCAAGCGCGACGGCCTGCTCGAAGTAGCCGGACGCGATTCGCGCACTCGTTGCCGATGGGCCGGAGGCCGCGTTCCCCTTGAGGTAGAGGTCGTAGGCCTCGGGGCTCTTGGTCAGGGTCGTTGCCATGGCGTCGCTTTCGGCCTTGCCGAGCACGGCACCCAACGCGACGGCGACACGCGTGGCAATCTGTCCTTCAATGGAAAAGGCGTCGGTCATCGGTGCTTCAAAGGTGTCACGCCAGGTGACTGCGCCCGTCTTCCCGTCGACCAGTTCGGTGGTGACCTTCACCTGTCGGCCGCCGGCCGGATCGTCGGCCCAGCGGACCTTCCCCATCAGGAGCTGGTCGACGCGGAGCGCCTCGGCGATCTCGATGCTGGTCTTCTCGGTCCCCTTGAACTGATCGGAGCTCGCCGAAGCGATGACGGTGAGTTGCTTCAGCTTGGCGAGCTTGTCGCGGAGCTCGTCGACGAGGCCGTCGGCGAAGTACGCTTCGTCGGCGCTGCCCTGATTCTCGAAGGCGAGGACCGCGACGCTCTTGGCGAGTGGCACGGCAGGGCCGGCGGTGAAGTACTTGTAGCCGGCGACGCCGAGCACGATGGCCGCAACTGCCGCGACAGCCCAGCGCGTCCAGGATTTCCCAGGAGCCGCGGCCACTGCCGTTGTCCCGCTCGTCCGCGCCATATCCTCGGCGTTGGAGAGGGCGGTCGCCATCTCGGTACCGGTGGCGTAACGATCAGCGGGTGTCTTGGCCAGCGCGCGCATGACGGCACTGCCGACGACGGCAGGAAGCGCGGTGCGGGTCTGCTCGAGTGGGCGCGGGGCCTCGGTGATGCTGCGCGAGATGATCACCTGCGCCGTGGGCCCGGTGAACGGCGGCTCGCCGGCAATCATTTCGTAGAGGACGCAACCGAGCGCATAGATGTCGGTACGGCCATCGATGTTGGCGTCGCCGCTCGCTTGCTCAGGGCTCATGTATTGCGGTGTGCCAATCGCGAGGCCGGTCTGCGTCAAAGCGGGGCCACCACCACTCGTCGCGCGGGCGATGCCGAAATCGGCAACGAGCGCGTGCCCGGCCGAGATCAGGATGTTGGCGGGCTTGATGTCGCGGTGGACGATCCCCTGCGCGTGGGCGTAGGCAAGCGCCTCGGCCACTTCACGCGCCAGGCGGAGCGCCTCTCCGACGGGGAGCTGCTTCTCCCGGCGCAAGCGATCCGGGAGCGACTCGCCTTCGACCAGCGGCATGACATAGTAGAGGATGCCGCCGGCATTGCCGGAGTCATGGACCGGGAGAATGTTGGGGTGCGAGAGCCGCGCCGCGATCTCCACTTCCCGCAGGAAGCGCTCGGTGCCGAGCGTCTCGGCCAGCTCCGGGCGCATCACCTTCACCGCCACCTTCCGCTTGTGCTTCAGGTCCTCGGCGACATACACGGTCGCCATGCCGCCTTCGCCCAGCACCTTCTCGATCTTGTAGCGATCGGCCAGCGCCGTCCGGACCCGGGAGACCTCAAAGGTCCCCGTTGGCGCGGTGCGCTGGGGGACGCCGGGTTCGGTGGGCGTCGCGGTGCCGCAATGCAGGCAGAAGTGCGCCTCTGCGGGAAGCGGTGTGCTGCAGGTCGGACAGGTGCGGCTGTCAGTGGTCACCGGCGGCCCCGAGCGGAAGGCAAAATGTGGAGGGAACCCTGTAAGAATGGCGTATTCTGGGCGATCCGCAAGGCATTGCGCCGTATCAGGTTGGCGAAAGCGGAGTGTTTGCCGTACCCTTGGAGGTTAGGCCCTTCTCCCTCTCCCCCGGAGCCCCCGATGCGCCTCCCCGTCGCGGCCCTGCTGCTCGTCGCCTTCCTGCCAACTCTCGGACAGGCGCAATCGACCACAGACACGCGGCTGCTCACGCAGCCGGCCGTGAGTGCGACCCACGTGGCATTCGCCTATGACGGCGATCTCTGGTCGGCCAAGCTCGACGGGAGCAACGTCGTCCGGCTCACCACCGCCGATGGCGATGAGAGTGCCCCGGTCTTCTCCCCCGATGGCTCGCTGATTGCCTTTACGGGGAACTATGACGGGAATCCGGATGTCTACGTGGTCCCGGTGGGCGGTGGGGTCCCGAAGCGTCTGACCTGGCACCCGGGCGGCGACGCCGCCCAGGGTTTTTCGCCGGACGGGAAAGAGGTGCTCTTCGTCTCCACACGGTTCCGGACGGTCACTCGGATCGGGCAGCTCTTTACGGTGCCGGTCGCCGGTGGCCCAGAGGTCCCCCTCGCCATCCCGTCCGCGTTCCAGGCAACCTGGTCTCCAGACGGGAAGCGGATCGCCTACAACCCGCTGCCGCGCGCCTTCGAGGAGTGGAAGCACTACCGCGGTGGCCGCAACTCGACGCTCCATCTCTACACGACGGCAAACCACGCCACCGAGATGATTCCGCAGCCCGCCACCCGCAGCAACGACGTCGATCCGATGTGGCTCGGCAACACGATCTATTTCCGCTCCGACCGGAACGGCGAGTTCAATCTCTTCTCGTATGACGTCGGCACGCGACAGGTGAAGCAGCTCACCAGTTTCACGGACTTTCCGATCCTCGCCGCCGCAAACGGTGGCGGGAAGATTGTGTACGAACGGAAGGGATATCTCTACCTCTTTGACCCGACCACTGCACAGAGCACCAAGCTGACGATTGGCGTGGCGGCAGATCTGCGTGAGGTGCGGCCGCGGTGGGTCAGCGGGACGCAGTATGTGCGGGGCGCCAGCATCTCACCGAGCGGCGCACGGGTGGCGTTCGCGCTGCGTGGCGAGATTGTCACGGTGCCGGCGGAGAAGGGGGACGCGCGCAATCTGACAAATTCACCAGCCGTTCATGATCAGGAGCCGGCGTGGTCGCCCGACGGCAACAGCATCGCCTACTTCTCGGACGCCGGTGGTGAGTATCAGCTGCATGTGGCGCCGCAGTCCGGCAAGGGCGCCCACAAGGTCTTCAAGCCGGGTGGCGCCGGTTTCTACACGTCGCCGCGCTGGTCCCCGGACGGGAAACGGATCGCCTACTTCGACAACTCGCAATCGGTCTTTGTGCTCGACGTGGAGCGCGGCACCACCAAGCGGGTCGGTGGCAATGTCATCTACGCACCGATTCCGTTGCTCTACGCATCCTGGTCGCCGGATTCGAAGTGGCTCACTTGGAGCGCTGACGTCGGGATGATCGAGACAGCGGTCTTCGTGTACAATGTCGACACCGACAAGACCACGCGGATCACCGATGGCCTGAGTTCGGTGAGTGAGCCCGTCTTCGACAAGAGCGGGAAGTATCTCTACTTGCTCGCCTCGACCGATGCCGGCCCCGCGCTTGACTGGTTTGCGCAGTCCACGACCAACCTGCCGACCACCAACTCACTCTATGCGATCGTGCTGCGAAACGACTCGCCCAATCCGCTTGCGCCGGAGAGCGACGAAGAAAAGGGAAGCGCAAAGCCGGATGCGGCGACCAAACCCGACACATCAAAGGCCGCGAACGCCACGCGCATCGATTTTGACGGGTTGAGTCAGCGGATCATCGCGTTGCCGATTGCCGCCGCGCAGATCGGCAACCTCGTGGCCGGTGACGCCAACACGATCTTCTACACGCGCACGGCGGACGGAAAAACCGTCCTCCGCAAGTACGACCTGACCAAGCGGAAGGATGACGTCGTCCTCGCCGAGGTGCAGGGGTACGACCTCAGCGCGGATGGCAAGAAGCTCTTTTACAGCGTGAACGGCGGCTTCTTCGTGACCAACATCGCGGCCCCCAAGCCAGGGGAAGGGCGTCTCGCGATTGCCAACGTGGAGGTACGGATCGATCCGCGCGCCGAATGGGCGCAGATCTTTGATGAGGCGTGGCGGATCAACCGCGACTACTTCTATGCCACCAACATGCATGGAGTCGATTGGCCCGCGGCCAAGCAGAAGTACATGCCGTTCCTCGCCGATGCCACGACCAAGGCCGATGTGAATCGTGTCATCCAGTGGATGATGAGTGAACTGGCGGTCGGGCACCATCGTGGCGGCGGCGGCGATCGTCTGACCTCACCGAAGAGCGTCGCCGGTGGTCTGCTCGGCGCCGACTACTCGATTGCGAATGGGCGGTACCGCTTTGCGAAGGTGTACGGCGGCCTCAATTGGAGTCCTGAGCTGCGGGCGCCGCTGACGGAGCCCGGGATCAATGTGAAGGCGGGGGAGTATCTGCTGGCGGTGCGTGGCGCGGATGTCCGCGGCACGGACAATCTCTATGCCTTCTTCGAGAACACCGCTGGGAAGTCGATCGAGATCACCGTCGGTCCGAATGCGGATGGCACAGGATCGCGCACGGTGACCGTGGTCCCGGTAGGCAACGAGACCGCGCTCCGGACGCGGGCCTGGGTTGACGGCAACGTCGCCCTAGTGGATTCCCTTTCCGGCGGGCGGCTCGCCTACGTCTATGTGCCGAACACGGCGCAGCCCGGCTACGACTATTTCAAGCGCTACTTCTATCCGCAGACCCACAAGCAGGGGATCATCGTCGATGAGCGGGACAACGGCGGCGGACAGATCGCCGACTATTACATCGACATGCTGCGCCGTCCGGTGAGCGCCTGGTGGGCAATGCGGTACGGCGCGGATTACCGGACCCCGGCTGCTGCGATCGAAGGGCCGAAGACATTGATCGTCAACGAAATGGCTGGTTCCGGTGGCGACATGTTCCCGTATATGTGGCGCAAGTTCGGGATTGGGCCGATCGTCGGGAAGCGCACCTGGGGTGGCCTCGTTGGCGTGCTCGGCTTCCCGATCCTGATGGACGGCGGCAACATCACCGCGCCGAACGTCGCCTTCTGGACCCCTGAGGACGGCTGGGGGATCGAGAATGTCGGCGTCCCACCGGATATCGAGGTCGAGCAGACCGTCGCTGAAGTGGTGGCGGGGCATGACCCCCAGCTGGAGCGCGCGGTCGCGGTGACGATGGAGGCGCTCCGGAAGAATCCCGTGGTCACGCCGAAGCGTCCGCCGTTCCCGGATCGGACCAAGCCGTAGCCTCGGATTCGTGGTCGGGGTACCCGAGCGACATTGTTACATTGCTCGGGTACCCCACCATGGAGCTGGACATGACATCGCCCACGCGACTGCTTCCGCTGTTGCTCGCTACCCTCGTATTCGCCCCCGCCGCGTCGGCCCAGGGGAATCGCGCCGATTCCCTCCGGAGCGCGCAGGCACTCGACGTGGAGGGGAAGCACGGCGAGGCGCGCGCGATCTTCGCCTCGCTGATCCAGTCCGCGCCGGATGCGGCCTCCCGCGCGGCGGCCCAGCGCCGGTTGGCCATGTCCTATGGCTACGACGCCAATTGTGCCAAGGTGATCGAGCTCGAGGAACAGGTGATCGCCTATTGGGTCACGCGCCGCGCCGCCGAACCCCAGAACGCGCACTATCAAGAAGGGGAGATGGCGAACGAGGCCGCCCGGGTCTGCTTCGACCATGGCTTCCTCGACGAGGCGGAGCGGATGTACCGCCGCGGCAGCGAGCTCGGCAATGGGGAGCCCGCGCCGCGCACGCACCCCAAGTCGTTGTGGGATTTCCGGGTGGCGCACGGCATGGCACGGATCGAGGCCCGTCGCGGCAAGCCCGCGGAGGCGAAGCGCTGGGTCGCAGAGGCGCGGAAGGCACTCGACAGCGACCCGGAGATGGCGAAGTCGCAGGAACAGTACTTCCCGTACTTGATTGGCTATGTGGCGCTCTTCACTGGCGATCTCCAGACGGCACAGGCCGAGTTCACCAAGACCACGGCCGCGATGCGAAACGATCCGTTCCAGGTGGTGTTGCTCGGGATGACCCACGAGAAAATGGGACACGAAAGCGTGGCGATGGAGCTCTACCGCAAGGCGTACGAGATGTCCACTGGGAGCAACCCGCCCAACATCTACGCCCGGACCTTCACGAAGCAGAAGCTCGGGTTGCCGTGATCCCGCGACGGCCGATGACCCTACACTGGCGTCAGGACGGATGCCGCCCCCACTCTCGGAGAGATCTGTGAAGCTGCACACAAAAATTGGATTGGGACTCCTGCTTGGTGCCTTGGTGGGTGGGCTCTGCAATCGCTTCGCGGCCGATGCCCCGTGGCTGCTCTTTGTCTCCGACAACGTCATGTATCCAGTCGGACAGGTCTTTCTCCGGTTGCTCTTCATGACCGTGGTGCCGATCGTCTTCACCTCGATCGTCGTGGGCGTTGCCGGTATCGGCAGCATGACCGTCCTCGGCCGACTCGGGGCACGGACGATCGGGTTCTTCGCACTCTCCACGCTGATGGCCGCGACGATCGGCCTGACGCTGGTGAACACAATCCGTCCTGGCAGCGGGTTGCCCGCCGCGACGCGCGACGACTTGATGGCACGCTTTTCCAGCAGTGCGCAGGGTCTCGCGCAGGCGGGGGCAACGGATTTCGGGATCTCGACCTTCGTCAATATCGTCCCGAAGAATCCGGTGGCGGCCGCCGCCAACATGGACATGCTGGCGCTGATCTTCTTCGCACTGATCTTCGGTGCCGCGCTCACGATCATTCCCAAAGAAAAGTCTGATCCGGTGGTCAAGATCCTGGACGGCATCGGGGAAGCGGTGATCGCGATCATCAACATGGCGATGAAGCTGGCGCCCTACGGCGTCTTCGCGCTGATCTTTGTGATCACGTCACAGTTTGGCTGGGAGATCCTTCAGCAGCTCGGCATGTACGTGTTGGTCGTGATGCTCGGGCTGACCCTGCATGCCACCGTGGGCGTATCGTTCTTGGTCAAGGTGTTTGGCCGGATGAACCCGCTCCGTTTCTGGAAGGCGATCGAGGCACCACTGATCACCGCGTTCTCCACCAGTTCAAGCATGGCCACGCTGCCCACCTCGATCGCCACGGCCGAGAAGGAGCTGGAAGTCCAACCCAAGATTGCCGGCTTCGTGCTCCCGCTTGGCGCCACGATGAACATGAATGGCACGGCGCTCTTCGAGGGCGTGACGGTGCTCTTCTTGGCACAGGTCTTCGGTGTGGACCTGAACTTCGGTCAGCAGATGATCGTCGTGGTGCTCTCGGTACTTACGGCGATCGGTGCCGCGGGTGTGCCGGGCGGATCGTTGCCGCTGATGATGCTGGTCATGGCTACCGTCGGCGTGCCGCCAGAAGGGATCGCCATCGTCCTCGGCGTGGACCGGATCCTCGACATGACGCGCACCACGCTCAACGTGGCGGGCGACCTCTCGGCGAGTGTCTATATCGATCGGATCGATCGGGAGATGGAAGGCGGCGCGGCGGTGCGGCTGTAGGGATCGGGGCGAACGAACTCGACGCTGAAGCGTCGGTTTGATCAGAGTCGCTGAAGCAACATGGAGATCGGTACAATGGGCGCCCAGGTGGGCGCCCGTTGCTATTGCTGAAGCTCCATCACCCAGATGTTGCTCTGGCGGTCGGTAAGGACGTAGTACAGCAGCCCATTCGCGATCCGGAAGCCATAGCGGTCGGAGCGGACGCGATCGTCGCCGAGATCGAGGATGCGCTGCGGGGTGCCCCCGCTTGAGGGAACAGACCAGACCGACGCCGCGCCGCTGGTCGTGTGGCTCTTGAAGTAGATGGTGCGCCCATCCTGAGACCAGAGTGAGGTCTCGGCGACCGGAGCTCCGGGTTGTTGCACGTCATAGAGCGTACGGGGTGTCCCGCTGTCGACGGCGATGACACTCAGCGCACCGCCGAGCAGGTTGGAGGTGACGGCGAGCTGGCGTCCGTCCGGGGACCAACTCGGCCAGTAGCCGGCGGCGAGTCGCTCCCGGTTCTCCCAGGCGCCCCCCGTCCCGCGCGTGGCAATGCGAAGCGACGGCGGTCCAGTCAGAATGAAATAGGCGATCGATGTGCCGTCGGGGGACCACCGCGGCTGTGCCTCGTGGAGTGTGGTGGTGGTGATCTTCTCGAGCGCACCCCCATCCAGCGGCAGGACGTAGATGTCGCGGGAATCGCCACGGAACGAGTGGAAGACGACGGACCGCCCATCGGGAGAGGGATCCGGCGCGAACTCCGGTGTGTTGTCGCTCGTCAACCGTTCCGGCACTCCGGTCGCCAGGGACATCCGATAGATGTCGGAGTTCCCGGCGAGATCGGAATCATAGAAGAGCCACCGTCCGTCCCGCGAGAGCCCAAAGGCCTCGATGGTCTGTTGCCCGAAGGTGACCGGAGCGGGTTGTGTCCCTGCGGGCAACGCCCCACCCGTCCAGGGTTGCGACCAGACATTCGCGGTACTGGTCATGACCGCGTAGGTGAGACGGCTGCCATCGCCGGAGAGCGAAAAGGTGGAGACGTTGAGTCCCACGGTCAGCCGCTCTGGAGTCCCACGGGGCGTGCCATCGGTGTTGATCGGGAGCGCGTAGAGGTCGGCCAGGCCAAACTGGTTTGACGCATAGAGCAGATGCGCGCCGTCCGGTGACCATTGTGGCGACTGGTTGTTCGATGTGCTGTCCGTGACCGTCACCATCTTGCCATCCGTGGCCCGAACTACGGTGATCCAGCTCGGCGCGATGTTGCCGAATCCAATCCCGGGCATGAGGTAGAGGCTGTTCCCGGCGGAACAGGCGATCAGGTCCGTTGGCCCCCAGGTACAGAGTGTCAGTTGGTCCGCCGTCGCGAGTGTCCGACTGGTGCCGTCTGCTTGATGCAGGAAGAGGGTGTCGCCAACGACGTAGGCGATCTGGCTGTTGTCCGGCGACCAGGCCACCGACGCCACTTGCCCGCCACGCGAGGGAACTTCTTGTCGTGGTGGTCCGCCGCCGACGGGTGCCGAGAAGACCAGCCCATCTTTGATGTAGAGGATCCGCGATCCATCCCGCGACCATCTGGGGAAGAGTTCCACCGCACTGCTGTCCGTGGTCAGCGCTGTCGGCTGACCATCGGCAATGGGGCGCACATAGACCTTGCTCTGGGTGCCGTTACC
>JAHECN010000084.1 GCA_024641735.1 Gemmatimonadota bacterium
GAGGAGGTCGTCCAAACCCTGCGCCGTGGTCGAGGCGTCGAAGCCAGCATGCTCCATCGTGGCGCCCACCAACATCTCGTCGCCGCGTCGGAGGAGATAACACCGCTGGCCATAGACGATTGCGGGCTTCACCTGCTGGGGCCACGGGAAGGAGGCGATCTGCCCGCGGACCGGTTCAATCGAGAGTGGTCGGGGGAGATGCTCCAGGCGGCCTGCCCACGCGCCGCCGGCGAGCACGACGTGACCCGCGGGGTATCGACCTGCCTGGCCAATGACACCGAGCAGCGTTGCGCCATCGCGGTCGAGCCCGAGCGCAGTGTCCTGAATAATCTTGGCACCGAGCCGGACTGCGTCTGCCCGGAACGCCTCCACGGTGCGCCGCGGGTCGAGCGCGCCATCCTCGGGGGACCAGAAACCTCCCATGCTCGGTGCCAACCAGGGCCAGCCCTCCGCCACTTCTTCCGGGGCGAGCCAATCCGCGCGGTGGGCTTGTTGCCGCTGCCACGCCACCTTCTCGCGGAACGCCTCGACCTCCGCTTCGGTCCGGGCAAGCTGGAGAATCCCACCGAATCGGAGACCGATGTCGATGCCAGTGTTGGCTTGGAGCGACTCGGCGTGCCGACGGTAGAACGCGCGGCCGGCGAGTGCGAGATTCAGCAGGGGGTCCTCGGCCGATCCTTCGATTTGGGCAGCGAGCATTCCTGCCGCCGCACGCCACGCCTCACCCTCGGTGGACTCGCGCTGCAGCAGGGTCACGCGAGCTCCCGCCATGGCGAGGGCCCGGGCGGTTGCGGAGCCAACAATGCCGGCACCAATCACGAGGACATCAGCGGAGCGCGTCATACGGTGCGAGTTGAAACCTCAGTGTGCTGGGGTGCGTAAGATCCACATGACGGGAACGCATGGTGCGTCCCGTGGCCTGCGCGGGAGTCTAACATGGTCCGGAATGTCACAGGGTTCGCGGTCTTTGCCTTCATTGTGATGGCGGCCTGGAAGCTGTTCGGTACGGTGATCGGTCTACTCTTGACCGTGCTCTGGTGGGCGTTCATCGGCTTCGTGATCTACACGATCCTGAAGATCTTCGCGCCGGGGACCGCACAGAAGGTGCGTGACACGATCCGAGGCGATTCGGCTCCAGCGGCCTGACCCCTCGGTTGACTGCCCGCCGGCGTCCTCTCAGTCTGGGGGGGATGCCGGCGCTGTTGTTGGCGGCGGAGCGGGGGAGGTCGAGGAGTGCAGGTGCAGAATCCTCCACGCCCCGTCCCGCTGACGCCCAATGATGAATGTTGCTCGCCCCTCCACCAACGCGCCACCCCCGCCGCCACTCGCAGGCCACCAACGATACGCGATCGTCGTCCAGACGATCTGCCCAGTGACCCCACTCCGGCTTTCCGCCACCTGCACGCTGCCGCCCAGTCGGAGTCCAGCCAATCGCGGCGCCTCGGTGCGTACCGCCCCGTCCGCAAAGATCTCGACCTGCTCTGCGTACAGCGAGTCTGCCCGCGCCCCCGAAGCGTCCGCCGCCAAGGCCTGTCGCACCAGATTGGATGCGATAGAGTCTGCGACAAACGCCTCAAAGGCGGCTGGGACGAAGTAGGGGGTGGGGGCGGGCTGCGTCTGCGAGACGCAGCCCACGATCAGGGGGGAGAGGACGGCGATCCACCGGCCGGTCAGCAGGTCACTCCGCCCGGATCGGTGCGAGCGTCATCTGGTCGAGGATCAGCGTGACCTCGCCGAAGGAGTAGGTGGAGCGGATTTGTACCGGAATCCGCCGCGCATCGTCGGTGATCCAGAGTCGGGCGTTCGACGTCTTGGAAAACATCCCGTTCTTCTCATCCACGATCGGGTGCAGGACAAGACAGGAGACTTCCCGGCCGTCGGGGAGCTTCATCATTTCCCGCTTGAGCACGGTGACACGCACCGGGTTCTGGGCCGAGCGCCAGTAGTTGTGGTACTCGTAGGTCCGACCCATGGCGAGCGGGACGCGACGGATGTAATAAAAGAACGCCACGTCATCGACCGGGATCGCCGAGGTTGGCAGCGTGGTCGCATCGTTGTTCCGCCGGTAGTAGCCGGAGTCGGGAAAGATGCTGAAGTCCTGGCGCGGTGGCCGGATGTCACTGATCACTTTCAGGAAGCGGCGCGAGATGAAATCGTCCACGCCAGTCCATGACGTCAATTCACTCTCGCTCTTGAAAATGCCCAGGATGGAAATTTTTGAATTGAAGGAGAAGCGATAGCTCGGCACGCCGCGGACCGTGTCGATCGCCTCGACGGAGAGCGTTGCACAGCAGGGACGGAAGATGTTGTACTTCCCCTTGAAGACGAGTGTCTCGCCCACGCCGAACGGGGCTGGCGCAAGAACTGGCGTCTTCGGCATGGCAACCGCGGTCTGCAGCAACAACATGGTTCCGGCAATCAGCATGGTCTGGCAGTATCCCGTGTCATGGTCGCGTCGCGCGACCGGTCAAGGTGTTCGCTTCCTGTCAGGACGGCGGCGCTGCCAGATGGTTTCGCGCCGCCCACAATGCCTTGGCGCGATCCCAGGCCGCATGTCGTGATTCCCGCTGCCGCCGTTCCGCCAGTTCCGTGATCGGCACCGACTCAATTTGCCGCGCTCCGGTGGCGGCCCAACTCAGCAATTCCGCATTCGCCGCCCAGCCGTCCGTGGTGAGCCACTGGTCTGGGCGATCCCGAAACGCGCTGCGCAAGGTGACCAGTCGGAACGCCGCTACTCCGGAGACGACATCGCGGACGCCAGGCACACGCGCCCGGCGACCGAGGAGGCGTGGCGCCCATTGCCGCACCCGCCGGCGCCAGGGGTCCGTCTCTCCCACGACAGACGCTTCCCCGACCACCATGTCGGCGCCGCTGTCAATCCGCTTCAGGAACTCAGGGAGTTCGGCAGGGTCGAAGGTGAAGTCGGCAGGGAGGAGAATCGCGGTGTCCCGCTTGTGTCGGTCCGAGTGCCGCAGTGTTTCCCGGAGCAGGCGCTCCACGGTGTGGGCGTAGCCGAGCTGCTGGTCGGATCGGAAAATGGTCAGTGGCAGTGACTTCGCGTAGGCGCTGAGGACTTCCGTGGTCGCATCGGTGGAGGCATCGTCGCCGACGAAGAGTTGGTATTCTCGAGCGGATTCCTCCAGGACGCGACGAATCTTCCAGAGCAACAGTCCAACCGTCGAGGCTTCGTTGTGCGTCGGGACACAGAAGTAGAGCATTAGGCGCCAGGGAAAAGGTCGAGGGAACGATACACGTCGAGTGTGCTGCGGACCAATCGATCCATGCCGAAGGCAATTCCCGCGACGCGTCCCGCTGCCACCAGCTGGGCACGGGTCGTTTCGTCATCCAGGAGGGCGCCGACTGCTCGGGCGAGCGCAGCGGGATCTTCGGGGGGGACGAGGACGCCGCCGCCGAGCGAGAGCGCGTCGGGCAATCCCCCAGTGTTGCTTGCGACGACGGGAACGCCGCGGACCAAGGCGTCGAGCACGGACGAGCCGAACCCCTCCTGACGAGAAGGCTGCACCGCCACGGTCGCCCGCTTCAGCGCGATCTCCGGACCGCTGACGTGCCCTGGAAGTGAGACGATCTCGTCCAGACCGAGCCGGTGGCGCTGAGCCATCAGGGCTTCGCGCTCGACGCCATCTCCAAAGACCAGCCACCGGGCAACGGGGTGACTCTGATGGAGGAGCGCGGCCGCCTCGAGCAGGATGTCGATCCCCTTCTCGTGGGTGAGGGCCGCAATCGCCACGATCAGTGGCGCGGCAGGGTCCGGTTCGCTGACGATGGTTGGCCATCCCGGCGATTCGAGTGCGATCCCCGGTGGGACGCGATGAATATGCGTGGGATCCACACCGACTGCGGAGACTTCCCGCGAGATGGCTTCGGAGAGCGCGATGACGGCAGCCGCCCGTCGGAAGCGGTGTGGTGCCGTGATGGGAGTCGCGACGCGTCGCGTCACGACGACGGGCGCGCCGGTGAGTCGGGACGCGACATCGACGAGCGCGTGCGAATGGCCATCATGCGCATGCAGGATGGTGGATCGGTCGCTGCGGCGAATCACCTCAACCAGCACGCGCGGGTCGAGGCCGATCGTCCACGTCGGCGTGCGCAATGCCACACCGCCTGACTCCAGAGAAAGGGCGAGCGCCGTGTCACGCCCGGTGATCACCGTGGAGTGCACCTCGGGATGGGCGAGCAGGCCCTCGGTCAGCAAGACAACCTGGCGTTGCCCACCGCGCCATTCGCGACCGCTGGCGACATGCACCACACGAAGTGGGCGGGGTGGCTTCTTCGTCGCGTCAGGCATCGGTCACCCCCCTATCGTGTCGAATCAGGGAAGACCGGGCACTTGGGGTCTTCAATCTTCTTGGGGTCGATCCGAACCCCGAGCAGTGGCAGGATGGTGTCGCGGATGGTGACGTCCCCGAGCAGCGGCGCTCCCGGAATCACGGCGCCCTCGAAGACCAGCGCCCCGAGTGCGTGTCCTTGGCGATCCACAATCAGCACACCGTACCCGAGGGGTGCCTCGGAGGAGACGACATCCGGGGTCGACACGTGCCAGCCGAGCGAATCCACCGAGGTGACGTGGCCGCGGATCGCGGCCCCTGCGACCAGTCGGAGTGGGAGGGAGCTCGGCACCGAATCGGGGGGTGCGAGGAGCGAATTCCCCTTGGCGAACGCTTCCTTCGCGACCAGTGGCCCCGTCAGCGCGGCGATTCCGCAGGCTATCGAGCCACCGCCACCGCCACCACACGCGGCCAGCGACAGAAGGAACAGCAGCGGAGAAATGGCCTGAGAACGGGTCATGGTGCGCTCGGTCGTGGGAGATCCTCCAATCTACATCGCCGGCAGTTGCTTGACCGCTGCGCGCCGCGGCGGGTACCATTGGTCCCATCCCCATCGACACCGGACCATGGACTTCGACGACCTCAAGTCTCATCTCGACCGTCTCTTCGCCCCGCGTGCGGGTGCCTCAGCCCGTGACCAGGCGAGTGGCCTCCGCGAAGCATTGGTGGAGTTCAAGGTCGGAATTGGGCAGATCCGTGAGGCGCTGGAACGGACGGAGCACGAGCTTGCAGGGGCACGCCGGGAAGCAGCAGACTATGAGCGTCGTGGGCGACTGGCTCTGGAGATCGAGGACACCGAGACCGCCGAGCTCGCCCAGGAATTTCTTGCCAAGGCCGCCTCTCGCGTGGACCTGCTGGAGCGCAAGGTGATCCTCCAGCGCGACGAGTTGCGACTCGCCGAGGAGGACTATGAGTCCACCAAGCAGCGCTTCCAGTCCGCGTCGCGCGGCATTCCTTTCGAGCCGACGCCATCCGCTGATGCCACCGGCGACCCCGGCAGCGATGCCGGCATGTCGAGCTTCGAGCAGTTTGGCCTCGAGCAGCGGTCGCGCGAAGCCGCCGTCGAGGCGCAGTTGGCACACCTGAAGAAGAAGCTCGGCGAACGGCAGTAGTCGTCGAGTCGGGATCGTCCATGATGCGACCGCTCGGTGGCATCGGAGTATTCACCCAGCAGGAATTCCTCAGCACCGGGGACACTCGTGAATCAAGCACCAACCACAGGGTTTTTCGGCCATCCGGTCGGCCTCCGAACCCTCTTCTTCACCGAGATGTGGGAGCGCTTCAGCTATTACGGCCTCCGGCCATTGCTGGTGCTGTTCATGTCGGCCGCGCTGCTGGATGGCGGCTTCGGACTCGAGCGGGGCCAGGCCTCCGCCATCGTCGGGATCTATGCCGCCTGCGTCTATCTCGCCTCGCTTCCGGGCGGCTGGATCGCGGACCGGTGGCTCGGACTGCGTCGGGCGATCTGGTCGGGCGCCATCCTGATCACCTGCGGTCACCTCTCGATCGGTCTTTCGGGACTGGCAGGCGAGGGGACCGCGGGCAAACTCGCGTTCTTCGCCGGATTGGTGCTGATCGTGTTGGGGACGGGATTGCTGAAGCCGAACATCTCGGCGATCGTCGGCGACCTCTACCCGGAAGGTGGCGCGCGGCGTGACGCGGGCTTCACGATCTTCTACATGGGCATCAACATTGGTGCCTTCCTCGGACAGCTGGTCACCGGCTTTCTCGGTGAACAGATCGGTTGGCACTACGGCTTCGGCGCCGCCGGCGTCGGCATGCTCTTCGGCCTGCTCTGGTTCCGTGCCTACGCGCCGAGCACCCTCGGCGATCTCGGGACAGAGATCGTCCGCGACCCGGATCCGGTGGTCCAGTCGCGTCGGGAGGGGAAGGTCAAGATGGCGGTCGGCGGCATCCTGGCCGTCGTGATCGCGCTCTTCGCGTTGGTCGGCGCTGGGATGCTGACGCTCGATCCCGAAGCGATTGCGCGGAACATGACCGGTGTACTGGTTGGGATGGCGGTGATCTTCTTCGCGTGGGTGTTCATGGACCGGGAAGTCACCGGTCAGGAACGGAAGCAAGTCGTGGTGATTCTGGTGCTCTTCGTGTTCGCCGCGATCTTCTGGAGCGCGTTCGAACAGGCACCGACATCACTCAATCTCTTCGCGCGCGACTTCACCGATCGGATGATCGGCAGCTTCGAAATCCCTGCCACATGGTTCCAGTCCGTCAATTCGGCGTTCATCATCATCTTCGCCCCAATCGCCGCGGCCATTTGGGTGGGCCTGTCGAATCGCGGGGGTGACTTTTCCGCGCCGGCCAAGTTCTCCATGGGATTGGCCTTCGCCGGCGTCGGGTTTGCCTTGATGTACTTCGCCGCCACCCGCGTGGTCGGCAGCGGCGGCACCTTGCTGGTCTCCCCGTGGTGGCTGGTCGGCAGTTATCTGTTCCAGACCTTTGGCGAGCTGTCGCTGTCGCCGGTCGGTCTTTCGTCGATGACCAAGCTGTCACCACGGAAGTACGTTGGCCAGATGATGGGAATCTGGTTCCTGGCGGCGTCAGTCGGAAACCTGATCGGCGGTATCGTGGGCGGCATGGTGGATCCGGAGAAGCTCGAGCAGACACCGCTCCTCTTTTCCACGACCGCGATTGCCCTCTTCGTGGCTGCCTTGGTGTTGGCGTTGATGATCAAGCCCATCAAGCGGATGATGGAACGCGCCTGATCGGAATGGTGTGACGCCCTGCAACGCAAAAGGAGCGAGTGGCCGAATGGCGACTCGCTCCTGTGCTTTGCCAGCTGGTGCTACGGTGTGGTGCGTGGGTTGGCCCGCGTCGGGTAGGCCACGTCGGGTGGGGCATCCCCGTTCGGCCAGTCCTCCGCCTTGCGGGCGAAGTCTGGGCGTGGTCGAGTCGTCAGGAAGGTGGCAATATCCTGCGCATCCTGATCAGTCAGCGTGCCCGGACGATCAAACGGCATGTTGTGCTTCATGAATGCCGCCACCGTCCGCAGCCGCGCCATCCCAGCGCCAATGGAATAGCTCCGATCCCCCCACAGGGGCGGGAAGCCTGGCGTGCCCTCCCCGTTGGCGCCGTGGCAGCGCGCACACTCCGCACCGTAGCGGGACGCACCGCGGAGGGAGTCGCCCGGGACAGCGGAGCCCTTCTGCAGCCCCTGGCCGGGGACGGAGTCGCCGTGACGGATGCCGGTGGAGAGATGCGTCATGTAGGCCACCATGTCCCGCATCGCGGGATCGTCCCACGCCACAACCGTCCCCGCGAGTGAGCGTTCGAAGCAATTGTTGATGCGGTCCTCAAGCCGGTCCACGGATGCCGATCGGGAGCGGTACTGAGGGAAACGTGCGGCCACGCCGGTCCACGGCATCGCATCGCGGCGGCGCCCTTCATCCAAGTGGCAGCTGGTGCACCGCAGGTCGTTGCCGACATGATCGGGGAGGGAGTCCTTGGTGGCCAACAGGATCGCACGGCCACGACGGATCGCGTCGCCGAGCGGGCCGTCGGGGATCGGGGCGATCGAATCCACGATGATGCCGGTCGGCGTGCCGTCAGCCACCGCAGCCTGCTCGGGGCCCCCGCAGGCGAGCAAACCGATCGCCAGCCCAGCCGTCGCGCTCCACCCAATCCGTCGTGCCATCGTCACCTCCTGCCTTCGTCAACCAGTGTGGTACCTTTCATTCGCGATGGTCGGCGTGTCCGCGCCGAGCCTCCTTACCGATCACTCAATCTACGGGTCTGGCACTCATGCGAAATGTTGTCGTTGTTGCGATGGCGTTGACGGCGCTCTCCTGCGGCACCGAAGCGCCACCAGCCCCTGTCGTGACGGCCCGCGTCTTTTTCGTCTCGCCGGCAGACGGCGCCGAGGTGGGCGACACCGTCCATCTCCAGCTGGGCGCCGAGGGAATCACGATTGCCGCGGCGAACGGGCAGCGTATTGAAGGGGAGGCGCATCATCACCTCTTCATCGATACGGATCCCACAGCGGACAGTGTCATGATTGGTCGTGATGACTTGACCCGCCACCTCGGCACGGGAGCCGACACGGTCTCGCTGGTGCTGGCACCTGGCCCACACCGGATCATCGCCGTCGCGGCCTGGGGCGATCACTTTCCCGTGGTCGGCGCCGGGCGCGACACACTGATGATCGAGGTGCGCGCCCCCGTCATCACGCCTTGAACCACATCCGGACCGCAAGGACCGCAAGGAAGAGGGCGAAGGCGCGCTGCAGCGTGGCACCGCTGAGCCCTTGGGCGTAGCGGGCACCGAATCCCGCACCGACGGCGAGTCCGGCGGCGATCAGCAGCGCCGCCCGGATATCGACGTGGCCGACCTTGTAGTATTCCCAGGCACCCAGCGCGCCGACGGGAAGGAGCAGTGCGGCGAGTGATGTCCCGGTGGCCTCGTGGATCGGCATCTTGAACCAGGCCACTAGCGCCGCGACAATCACCACGCCGCCCCCGATGCCAAAGAGCCCCGAGAGAACCCCGGCGGACCCTCCGAGCAGCAGCAGTCCGAGGGTACTCAAAAGAACACCTCCATGCCGAAGCGAATCAGTCGCGGTGCGCCGTAGACGAAGAGCGGTTGCGTGTAGTCGCGCGCCGCGGCTTCGTAGAGCGGAAAGAGCTCGCTGCGTCCGCTGATGACCCCGTCGTTGTTGGTGTCGGCATTGCGACGATAGCGCGGCGACTCGAATGGAATCGCGGCGGGATTGGCGGTGTAGGCTGCCTCCGCCAAGGCCGTGATGGTGGCGTCCGTGGCATTGGGTGTGCCGGTTTCGCGTCGGACGGCCAGTTGGTTGGCGCGGTTCATCGCGTTGCGCACGTCGAGATAGAGGGATCCACCCATCCCGCCGAACCGCACCGGCTTCCGGAAAAGCAGGTCCAGGGTGAACTGGCTCGGGAGCCGCGATCCGTTGATCTCCCCGATCAAGGAATCCCCCGTCACGTTGGTGCGTGTGTACGGTAGCCCTGAGCCGAATCGCAGCACGGCCGCTCCCATCAGCGCTCCGACCGGGCGGACGCCGAGCACCTTCGGGCCGGCGTCTCGCGAGAGCTCGCCATCGACCGTCGCGGTGAAGGCGAGCGTACGATCGTAGTCGAGCGGCCACTGACTGCGTGCGGCGCGGATGGTGTCGCCGGTCACGATGTCGACCTCGGTGAGACGGAGCAACTGGAATGCGTCCGTGACTGTGGCCGTGGCGCGCTGCAGGACGCCCGCCATGCGCATCCCCCAGCCATTGTGCCGCTCCCGCTCCAGAATCAGTTCCGTGCCGATGACATCGCCGTTGTCGGCGTTGACGAAGATGCTCGAATCCGGATTCACGTTGATCGGCGACGACGACACCAGTCCGTCGAGTCGCTTGTTGAAGACGTTTACACGGAGCGAGACTTTCTCCCGAAGGCGCATGCGCGCGCTGAGTTCAAATTGCGTCGACTGCTCAAATCCGAGATTCGGATTGCCCTGTCGGAAGCGTCCGGTACGCGTGGTGTCATCGAACGCGGCGTCCACGAGGTATTGCAGGTCCGGCGCCTGGGAGAAGCGCCCGACACTCGCCACGAAGGTGGCGTTGTTGAGGACGGTGGCCACAGCGATGCGGGGATTGATCGACGAGCGTGCCGCCAACGTCCGATTGTCGAGGTTGCCACCAGGAGAGAACCCGTCGTAGCGCACACCGGCGGTGATCGCGATGTCACTCGCGCGGATCTGGCTCTCAACATACAGCCCGCTGATCGACGGGGAAAACGCCGATGCGGTCGCGGGAGGAACCGATCCCCCGACGGGGCGATGCGCGAGGACACGCTGGAAGGTCTTGACGTCTTGCCCGGCGTGCACCGCACCGAAGCCGATGTCCGTGAACTCACCGAGTGCGGCCGTAAAGTCGACCTGTGCCCGCAGTTCCGAGAACGTGTTCCATGCCACCTCACCCTGCGTGGCACCCCCGAGGAAGAACGCGGGGACGCCGTAGGGGGTGCGGGTCGAGAAGGTTGGTGTGCCGAAGCCTGGGAGCGCGGCACGGGCGGTCACGGTGTCCTGGCGTCGAGCGAGTTCCTCGCCAAGGATCCCGAGCTTGGATCCCGTGAACGCACCGAAGGTATAGTCCGGCGCGTCGACCGTTCCTCGCACGAAGTCTCGCGAGAAATAGCCGAGCCGGAGATCTCCCGTCATCGGCCGCGTGGATCCCGGCGTCGGGGCAAGGTGCAAATGTCCGCTCAGCAGGCTGCCGTCCACCCGCTGTCCGGGGCCGAGTTCTGGGTTGTACTTGTAGCGTTGGTCGAACAGGTAGCGCTGCTCCCGAGTCGCGAGTCCAAAGAGCCGGGTGGTCAGACGGGTACCCATCGGAATCGTGAGCTTGCCGCCCGCGGTCATCACCTCGCCACTGTTATGTGGCAACGGCGCGCCCGTGACGCTGCGTGGGTCGCGCGGGTCCTTGGCAAGGGGGGCGCTCACCGGTTCGGCGTCGAGTCGTGCGGAAAGGTCGAGCACCGCGACGGCCGTGACTCGGCCGGCGAGCGGTCCATCGGCTTGGAGCAACACGCGGTCGAGCCCGAGGTCGGAGACTCCGCCCATCGGTCGATCGGTTTCGTAGGCCATCCGGCCACGCCACGAGTCACCGCCATCGCGCGTGTTCACACTGACCAGCCCGGAGATCGCCTGGCCGTACCGGGCCGAAAAGCCGTTGGTGATCAAGGTCGCTTCCGCGATCAGGTCAGGCGGAATCCGAAGCCCCGAACCACCGGTGGACGCGTCCAGTTGATTCTTGACACCGAGACCATCGAGCAGGAACGCCT
>JAHECN010000085.1 GCA_024641735.1 Gemmatimonadota bacterium
AGTCTGCGTTGGAAGTGGTGAGCATGGGTTCCTCTTTCGCTTTCGAGCCGTCTCGTGCGCGCATCCCCCGAAGTCGGGGAGCCACCGTGACTCGCTAGGCGCGAGGTCGGTTGGCAGGCGGCAGGTGCCGCCGTTCATGATGCCGGAGTCGCCAAGACGGAAGCGACTCGTGAGCTAACGATATGGTGGGGGTGTGACAGAGGGAAGGGGGGTGCCGTAGGTGCGACGCATGCGTCGCACCTACACAGATCTTCGCCCTTCGGCGGACCAGCGTTGCGGTCGACACTACTCCTCTCCCATCGATTGCCCCAACGGAGTCCGCCGATGCCCCCAACTCCATCCGGGAATGCAGACGATTCGCTCGTGGTTACCGAGCAGGTGGAGTTTCCTGACAGCAGTGGCCCAGAAACGATGGAGCTCACCCCGCTTGGCGATGACCTCTATCTGATGGAGTGGTCACCGGTCTGCTCAGAATTTGCCGGCTGGCATGATGTCGTGCGGTGTCACCGCGCCACGGAGGGTCATTTGGTATGCACTGAGCTGGTCCGACCATCCGGTCTCCACCGGTACTACACGATCTCATGGCCGGGATTCCTTGAGTCCAGGAACTGGGAAGAGCTCCAGCGGCGCATCATGGCGTCCGACGGCAACTGGGAGCTCATCTGGGGCGGGATCATTGTTCTGCACTACCCGGAGGAGAAGATCGCGGAGTTTGAGGCGTTGTTGCGGGTGGTGGAACCGGAGTAGGGGCGAGGCATGCGTCGCCCATACGGGGAATCGTTGTCCTGTTGCCTGTCCCCCGGCTGTTCCCCCTTCACCCTCAATAAATCGTCCCGCCCCGCGTCCATTTTGCGAGATGCCGACTGCGGCAATGGGTATGGTTCGGGGTGCACCGCGAGCTCTCGACGATCGGGTGGGTTATGCGGAGGGAACAAGGTCAAAGTCAGTTTCGGTTATTGCGTTTATTTCGTTTGTTTCCTATGTTTTGTCCCATGACAACCCTCACCGACCCCCAGCTTCCCTCCCCGGAAGACATTGCCATCGCGCAGGCCGCACTGACCTCATTGCGGGACCTCGATCTCGGGGCGGCCGTCTCGCGGGTACAACTTCGTGCCTCCGATGACGGGCACGCGGCCACCATCGAGATCCCCCGCCCGGCCTTCGACCTGCTCGTCGATATGCTGAGCCAGCTCGCCAATGGCAATGCTGTGACCATTGTGCCGGTACACGCGGAGCTCACGACCCAACAGGCCGCCGACCTCCTCAACGTGTCGCGTCCGCACTTGGTCTCGTTGTTGGAAAGCGGAGAGATTTCGCACCATCGTGTCGGAACCCACCGTCGCGTGCCATTTCGCGACCTGATGGAATACCGGAAGCGACGCAGCCTCGCGTCCAAGAGTGCTCTCGATGAACTGACTGCCGACGCGCAGCGGCTCAAGCTCGGGTATTGAACGCGGTGGCGTCCTTTGTTGTGGTCTACGACGCTTGCGTCCTCTATCCGGCACCCCTTCGAGACCTGCTGCTGAGAATCGCAGAGTCGGGCATCGTCCGAGCGCGATGGACCGATGCCATTCTCGACGAGACCTTTCGGAACATCCTGAGCAACCGCCCGGATCTTGATGAGGAAGCGCTCGCGCGCACACGCGCCATGATGTGTGCAGCGGTGCCGGATTGTTTGATCACCGGATATGAGAAGTTGATGGATGGCATTCACCTTCCGGATCCTGACGATCGCCACGTGGTTGCTGCGGCGGTCCGCGCAGGTGCCCAGGCAATCGTCACGTCCAATTTGCGGGACTTCCCGAACCACGATCTCGCGCCGTGGGACATCGAAGCGAAGCACCCGGATGAATTCGTGATGGATTCGATCGACCTCGCGCCGGGAGTGGTCGTGCGCTGCATCACCGAGCAAGTGGCCGCCCTGCGGAATCCGCCGCTCTCGGTCGGGGAAGTACTGGAGCTCCTTCGTCAACTGGGACTTCCTAGATCCGTCGCCGCGCTGAGAGAATTGCTGGCGGGGTAGTGTCGCCAGGCTCCAAAGTTCTCCCCCGATGAAGGGGCTCTCTCTTGCAGGCCCATATCAGGTTTTGTATAATTTCCCGTAGGATATGCGCTAGCGGCTTAACTCGGCAATTCCATTAGGTCGGTCCGGACCTGGCTCGGCAATCCCGCCTCCGCCAACTCATCCGCTTCACGCAGGGGAGGTAGGTCCCATGGCCCTCAAAATGGAGCGTTCCAACGGCAACGTCTTTCTCGACGTTGGCTTCGCGCCTGATGTCGCGGCAAATCTGCTGCTGCGCTCGGAGCTCAGCGTCGAAGTCCTGCAGATTATTGAGGAACGGAAGCTCACCCAGCAGCAGGCCGGGGAGTTATTTGGCGTGACCCAGCCCCGCATCAGTGACTTGGTGCGCGGAAAGCTCGAGCTCTTCAGCATTGACGGGCTGGTGAACATGCTGGCCGCGGCCGGTGTGACGATTGAACTCCACGTGCACACGAAGCCGAAGGTGAGGCAGCGGAGAGGTCGCGTCAGGAAGTAGGAAGGGCCGGGATGATGGATGATGGATGGCAGCATTCCTGTTCCCTGTTCCCCTCCCCTCCGCATTCGGTTGCACCCACTCCGCATCATTCCGCTCCTTCAATACCCGGAGCGAATCCCACCTTCCCAGACTCCTCTCCTTGCCGGGAGAGATGCCCTTGCGCACATATATCCCAGAAGGCATATTGTGGGACAGCGCCCGACGTGGGAACTTGAGGTCACGGCCGAATTCGAGGCCTGGTGGAATGGCCTCACCGCCGCCGATCAGGAGCGAGTCGGTGCCGTCATCGACCAACTCGAGCGCCGCGGTCCGGCGCTGGAGTTCCCGTACTCCTCGGCGGTCGTGACCTCTCGCCACAGTGGGATGCGCGAGTTGCGCGTGCAGTGCAGAGGTCGGCCGGTGCGTATCCTGTATGCGTTCGACCCCCGGCGCGTCGGCGTCCTGCTCCTCGGGGGAGACAAGACCGGCGACAATCGCTGGTACAGCCGGATGGTGCCGCGGGCTGATCGCTTGTTCGACACCCACCTCGCATCCTTACCGCAGGAGCCGTGATGCCCCGCACCTGGAAGGACCTCAAGCGCGAGATGCCGTCGAAGAGCCGTGCTCGCATGCGCCGTCGAGCGGATCGGATCGACGCCATGCTTTCACTGCAGGACCTGCTGCGCGAACGGGGGACGACGCAGCAGGATCTCGCCGACCGGCTATCGCAGGCCCAAGGGAACCTTTCGCGGACACTCCGTCGAGCGGATCCGCATGTCAGTACGCTGCGTGACCTCATCGCGGCGCTGGGCGGTGAACTCGAACTGGTCGCGCGCTTTCCTGACAAGAGCTACGCGATCCGGATGCCCACGCCACCGGGAGACTGACGTCGCGCAACCGGGATCGGCTCCTTCGACTGCGCAGCCCTGTGGGCTGCTGCGCTCGGGATGCCAGTCGCAGGTACCTGTTCCCCCTCACCCCTCACCCCTCACCTAGATCATCCGTTCTCCGTTCCCCGTTCTCTGTTCTCCGTCAAGTCAGCCCTTCCATTCAATCCCAACGCCCAGTGTGACGCGACCT
This sequence comes from Gemmatimonadota bacterium, assembly GCA_024641735.1. Lineage (GTDB taxonomy): Bacteria > Gemmatimonadota > Gemmatimonadetes > Gemmatimonadales > GWC2-71-9 > Palsa-1233. The sequence continues at coordinate 3,597 of JAHECN010000085.1, forward strand.
TGGATCCGTGCAGCGCGTGCTGCAGGCAGGCTCCTCGCACCCAAGGGCGGTTATGCCATACCTCATCGGAATACTCCTCGCGCTGGCGGTCTTCTGGGTCGCCCGCAGCAGTGGCCTCGATCGCACCCGCGCCTTCTACCCGGCGCTCCTCGCCGTGGTGGCGCTGTTGTACGTGCTCTTCGCGGCCACAACAGGATCGATCCGAGTCGTCGCCACCGAGCTGGGCCTCGCCGTGCCGTTCCTCGTCGCGCTGGCCTTGGGATACCGGGTCAGCATCTGGTGGATCGCCGCCGGCCTCGCCGGCCACGGCCTCTTCGACAGCATCCACAGCGGCGTAGTCGCCAATCCCGGAGTGCCCATCTGGTGGCCCGCCTTCTGCGCCTCGTATGACGTGGTGGCTGCGGTGGCACTGGGTGCGGCGCTGCTGATCGCCCGGAGGCGTAATGCGCCAATCGAGGACTTCGCGTAGGGGCGGGCTCAACTTTCAGTGCTGTCATCCTGAGCGAAGCCCGCGCAGCGGCTACGGCTCCTTCGACTGCGCGACCCTGCGGGTCGCTTCGCTCAGGATGACAGTCGTGAGGTGCGGTTCCCCTCACCCTGCGGCCTGACGGCCGCAGCTGACACCTCCTCTCGCGACTCACGACTCACGACTCGCCCCTCGAAGTCAGCCCCTTCGTTCAATTCCAATCCCCCGCCGTCCCCGAGATTGCCTCCACACACGATCTGCGGCCCAACGCCGCGTCTCACACTCTCGGAGGAATCATGCGTCACACCATCCTTGCCGCCCTCGCGCTCGCCGCGACCCCAATCCTTGCCGCACAGGCGCCGACCCCGCTTGGCGCCAAGCCGTCGCTCTCGCTGACCTTCGCTGGCCTCCGGCCTGTCGGCGCCCTCGGTGACAACATCGAATCCGGTTACGGCGGCAATGTCGGCATCTTGGTCCCGATCACCCAGTCCGGCTGGCTCTCACTGCGCGCCGACGTCGGGTTGGCCGAGTACGGCAACGAATCGCGCCGCACCGCGTTCAGTGAGTCGGTGGGCGATCGCGTCGAGGTGAAGGTCCGCACCGCCAACATGATCGTCCCGATGAGCGTCGGCCTTCAGGTCGCCGTCCCGGCCGGTCCGATTCAGCCCTATCTCCACAGCGGTGTCGGCGGCCAGGTCTTCTACACCGAGAGTTCCGTCACGCCGCGAAACGGCGGCGCAGCAATCATCAGTAACGTCAATCATTCGGATGCGGCCTTTGCGTGGACGTTTGGTGGTGGGATCACCATGCCGGTGCGCACGGGATCGATGCGTGTCTTGATAGACGTCGGCGCCGAGTACATCTCTGGCGGCACGGCGGAATATCTCGCCCCCGGCAGCATCGCCGATCTCCCGGGCGGCAAGATCGGCATCACGCCGATGGAATCGCAGACGCACTTCGTCGCCTTCCGCGTCGGCGCGAGAATCGGACGATGACCCGCCTTCGCCGCTGGGCACTCCGCTCCATCGCCCTCTTGATGACGGTGGCCCTCGCGGCCACCGCCATCGAGGCGGTGCGCGAGTGGCAGGAGCGACGAGCCTACCCGATGCACGGCACGCTGGTCGACATCGGGGGCCGTCGGCTGAACATCGCCTGCACCGGCAGCGGGAGCCCCACCGTGGTGCTCCTCTCCGGAGCCGGCGAGACCGCCGCGATGTGGGCGTGGATCGCCCCCACCATTGCACAGGCGACGCGTGCCTGCGTCTACGATCGGGTGGGTCGCGGTTGGAGTGACGCCGCACCGACCCCGCAGGACGGGGTCGCGTTGGTGACCGATCTGCATGCGCTCCTCGAGCGAGCGCACATCACCGGTCCGCTTGTGCTTGCCGGCCACTCGCTCGGCGGACTCTACGCCCGCGTCTATGCCGCGCAGTACCCGGCCCAGGTGTCGGGCGTCGTCCTCCTCGATGCCACGCACACGGAGATGTTCAGCCGCGTGCCAGCCTATCCGGGCGCCTACGCCGGCTTTCGGCAGCTATCCCGCTTCATGCCAGCGCTTGCCGCCCTGGGTGTTGGGCGGATCGCCTACCGCCACAATTTCGACCATTTCCCGGCCGCCCTTCGGGCGGAATTGCTCGCGCAAGCGGTGACGCCCGCCATGGCCCGCAGTCAGCGCGATGAATGGGCGATGATCCCGGCCGTGATGCGCCAGGCCGCGGTCGTCAAGACCTTCGGCGCCATCCCGCTGGTGGTCGTCACCGCGTTGCGCGACCAGCTCGATCAATGGCTGGACTTGCAGCGCGACCTGGTGGCGCTCTCCACCAACAGCGTGCACCGGATTGTGGCGCACGCCAGCCACATGTCGCTGCTGGACACCGCTGCGGATGCCGCCATCTCGGCGCACGCCATCGTGGACGTCATCGCGGCCGTGCGGAGCGGAGAGCCGCTCCGCGCCCCCTGAATTGAGCCCACCAAGTCAGCCTTTTCGTTCAATCGACGCAGAGCGATTTGCCGCAACTTCCTCGCAGTTGATCACGCTGCTCTCTCAGTCACTCGAACCCAGGAAGTTGCCATGCGCTCGTTGATCCGCTCCACCCTCGCCGCTCTCACCGTTGCCACCACGGCGACGCTGATGACCGGCTGCATGATGTTCATGAAGCCCCCCGCCGCCTCCGAGTTCGGTCGCACCCGAGTCGGGATGGCCGGTGTCTACCGGGCCACCATCACGCCCGCCGGCGACACGATTCCGCAGGGCGTCCTACAGCAGTGGACCCTCCACCTCGAGACGGTCGCCGGTGCGCCGGTCGATTCCGCCACAGTCACCATCGATGGCGGGATGCCGCAGCATGGCCACGGCCTGCCGACCAAGCCGCTCGTCACCACCGTCCTCGGCAACGGCGATCACCTGGTCGAGGGAATGAAGTTCAACATGGGTGGCTGGTGGGTCGTGAAGTTCCGGATCGCATCCGCAGCTGGTGCAGACACCGTCATCTTCAACCTCAAGCTGTGAGGCCGACGATGACCCCGACGCATTCTCCTCGCGTGCTCCGCAACTTGTCCGCCATCGGCGTGGGCCTCGCCCTTGGCATCCTGGCCCTGGTGCCAGCGCTGGCCCGCTCGAATCCACAGGCGCCGTGGACGGCAGCGGAGCGCACCATGCTCAAGTCGCTCTCGCTGTCGAGCCTCGCGCCACTGCCGGCCGACCACTCGAACAAGTACGCGGATGATGCGGCGGCCCTTCGGCTCGGCAACCTGCTCTTCAACGACGCACGGCTCAGCGGCAACGGTCAGGTCTCCTGTGCCACCTGCCATTCGTCGGAGAAGGGGTTCCAGGACAACATCCCCCTCGGCAAGGGCGTCGGCACCGCCGGTCGCCGCACCATGCCGATCGCCGGCACCGCGCACAGCCCGTGGCAGTTCTGGGATGGTCGCGCCGACAGTCACTGGGCGCAGGCGCTTGGTCCGCTCGAAAGTGCGGTCGAGCATGGCGGCGACCGACTCCAGTACGCGCGCGTGCTACGTCAGCACTACCGCGCGGAGTATGAGGCGATCTTCGGCGCGTTCCCCAACCTGCAAGGGCTTCCGGAGCGCGCGGGTCCGGTGGCCGACTCGGCGCGGGCCGCTGCCTGGGCGCGGATCACTCCCGCGCGGCGTGACTCGATCTCTCGCGTTTATGCCAACATGGGGAAGGCGATCGCCGCGTTCGAGCGGCAGATCACCTTCACGCCGACGCGCTTCGATCGGTACGTCGACGCTGAACTCGCTGGCCGCGCCCCGACACCGGGCGACAACTTCTCGGACGACGAGCGCGCCGGTCTGCGGCTCTTCATCGGCAAGGCCAATTGCGTCAATTGCCACAACGGCGCATTGCTGACCGACAACCACTTCCACAACACCGGCGTGCCGCAGTCGCAAGACGGCGCGCGTGCCGACAGCGGCCGCGCCACCGGTGTCCGCGCTGTCATGGCGAGCGAGTTCAACTGTCTCAGCCACTACAGCGACGCCAAGCCATCGGACTGCGGCGAACTTCGCTTCGCGGTGACGGACGGCGAGGAGCTGGTGCGTGCCTACAAGACGCCATCGCTTCGCAACGCCGTCACCCGTGCGCCGTTCATGCATGCAGGTCAGTTCGCCTCGATCGAGCGGGTGCTGCTCCACTACGATCGCGCGCCGTCGGCGCCTGCCGGTCACAGCGAGTTGAAGCGTCTGGGATTGTCGGGTACCGAAGTGCGCCAGCTTGCCGCGTTCCTCAAGACACTGGTCAGTTCGGTCGCCTATCCGGCGCCGGTCACCTCCTACACGCCCTAACGGAGATCACACCGATGCCGATCGCCTATCTGCACCGTGACGATCCAGTGCCACCATTGACTCCGTTGCCAGGCCTACGCGTGGTGGAGGAACGCGACGCTTCGCGGATGGCCGCGCTGCAGGGCCGCCCGGAGACGCAGATCCAGGAGCGGTTCACGGAAGGACACCGCGCCTATGTGGCGGAGTTGGATGGTGTCGCCGCATCGTGGGGGTGGGTCGCCACCGCAACTGCCACCATTGGCGAACTCGAAGCGCGGTTCATGGTTGCTCCGCGCGAACGCTACCTGTGGAACTTCGTCACATTGCCGGCGTTTCGCGGGATGGGGATCTACCCACGGCTGATCGCGGGCATCGTCGAGCGTGAATCGGCGGTCGCCGAGGGGTTCTGGATCGCCTGTGCGCCGGAGAACCACGCCTCCGAGGCCGGCATTCGCAAGGCGGGGTTCGAACTCGTCGCCGAGTTGTCGTTTGATCTGGATGGTGCACCGGTGGTGAAGGGGTTGTTGCCGGATGGTGGGCGGATGGCGGCGGTGCTGCTCGGACTGCCGGAGAGCGATGACACCGTGGCGCTCTGTTGGAAATGTGTCCGCGCCAAGCGCGTGACGCCGATGTCGTGCGCGGCAGGATCGTGTGCGTGTGACTATCAACGTCCCGAGACGGGGTGTGCGGCGTGACATCCCCATCGGGACGCGTCGAGCGCTTCGAGACCGTCGTGATCGGCGCTGGTCAGGCGGGACTCGCGGTGGGTTATCACCTTGCGCAGCAGGATGCCGACTTCGTCATTCTCGACGGCGCGGCACAGCCGGGCGAGAGCTGGCGCGCGCGGTGGGACTCACTGCGGCTCTTCACGCCGGCGAAGTATTCGTCGTTGCCGGAGATGCCGTTCCCCGCGCCGCCGAATCACCTCCCGGACAAGGACGAGGTCGCCGCGTACCTCACGGCGTACGCGACGCGCTTCGAACTTCCGGTGCGCGGCAATGCCAGTGTCGAGTCGCTCGACTGGGACGACACGCGCTTTCAGCTGAGAGTTGGCGCGCAACGGATCGAGGCCGACCAGGTCGTCGTTGCCACCGGCGCCTTTACGCAATCGATCGTTCCCGATGGCGCATCGCGGCTCGCGCCGGAGATCGTTCAGCTCACTTCGCAGGAGTACCGCAATCCGTTCGGGCTCCCCCCTGGGCCAGTGCTGGTGGTCGGTGCCGGCAACTCCGGTGCGCAGATCGCGCTCGAGGTCTCCCGATTCCGGAAGGTCTGGCTCGCGGGCCGCGACACCGGGTATCTGCCGCGGCGCGTCCTCGGGCGCGATGTGTTCGATTGGATCTGGCCGGTCATCTCGAGGCTGCCGCTCGATACGCGGCTGGGGCGGCGGATCACCCGCGCCACCGGTGGTGACGCCTTGATCGGGATCCCGCGCCAGTCACTGCCGGCGGCGGGGATCGTCCGGGTCGGTCGCTTCACCGGTGCCTCGGAGGGGCTTCCCATCTGCGGGACGGAGGCACTCGAACCGGCGACGATCATCTGGTGCACGGGGCTCAAACCTGCCCACGACTGGATTCGCGTGGCGCCCGGCACGCCCGGCCTCCACTTCGTCGGCCTGCAGCAGCAGCGTCGTATCGTCTCGGCGTTGGTCGGTGGTGTCGGCGCGGACGCCGAGGTGGTCGCGGCGGCGGTCATGGGCAGGGCGGGAGCCATCTAGCGCAGGGGCCGAACGCGTGTACTCTCCATGGTCCACCAGACATGGAGTACGCGCGTGACGGTATCGGGCGGAGTCGGGCGATTCGTGTCGTGGGACGGCGGCTGTCTCTTCATCGGAGAGAAGGTCGGCCTGGTGCCGCCGCATGCGCACTACGCGATCCAGATCGTCTTCGGCTCTGATCCCGGCGTCAAACTTCGTCCCGACACGGCGTCGCCCTGGCAGACGTACGGCGGTGCCATCATCGCGTCACGCCAGCCGCACACGATGGATGCCGCAGGACTCCCCGGCAATGCCGTCCTCTTCGTGGAGCCTGAGACCCGCGAGGGTCGCGCGCTGGTGGAGCATCACCTTGATCAGGGCGTCACGCCGATGCCGGCCTCGGCGTATGCGGCCCGCGGACCGGTCTTCGATGCCTACCGTGGTGGAAGTGATGAGGTGCTGGCCGCCGCTGCGCGCCAATTCCTCAGCGTGCTCACCGACGGCGTGCCGCCGCAGATGGTCACGGACGAGCGGATCCTCCGCGCCATGCGCTACATCAACCTTCATCTCACGCGCCCGCTCACGCTCGAGGAGGTCGCGCGCGAGGCGTGTCTCTCGCCGAGCCGCTGTCGGCATCTGCTGGTCGAACAACTGGGCATGGGTCTTCGGCAATACATACTCTGGCGCCGCTTTCTGCGCGTCTGGAAGCTCCTTGCCGAGGGAGCAACGCTCTCCGAGGCGGCGCATGCCGCGGGCTTCGCCGACGCGCCGCATCTGGCGCGTACCTCACGCCGGAATTTTGGTTTTCCGCCGTCGATGATGGTGGTGGGGCCGAGGCGGGAATAGCAGGGAAACGGATGATGGATGATGGATGATGGATGGCAGCGCTCCCGTTCCCCTCACCCCGCCTCTGTATTGGCACTTCCCATCCCACCCCGCCGGGTGAATGCTTGGTCCTGCCCACACCCCCCCGCGCCTGGGATGACGCCGTCCGTTCGCCGTTCGCTGTTCGCCGCACCACTGGGAGCCTTCCGTATGCCACACGTCGCCTGCCAATGCGGAGAAGTCCTCCACTACGAAAAACACCAAGGCGGCAACAGTGTCCGCTGCCGCTGCGGCGACGTGGTCTTTCTCCCGCGCATCCGCCGCTCGGCGCACGCGAGGTCCGATGCCACGGCGGTGACCGCCGAGTCGCTCAGGAAGGCCGCCGGGTTGCGGGACCGGCGTGTCTGGGTTGTCGCGGCCGGCGCGGTCTTGCTCGCCGTGGCCGTGGTCGTCAAGCCCTATCTCCCAAGCATGCCGACCGCCGTCGTCGACTCGGCGCAGCTCGCGGGGGAGGGGATCTGCTCCCCGGTGGATTCGAGCGAGACGTGGCGCGGAGTCGCCAACGGCTCGAACCTCAAGATGTACGAGGGGATGGCGGGGTACACGCTCACCTTCTGGAATAGCCTGCCGGCTGACGCGGCGGTGCGACTGATCGACGAGCATGGCGTGACCCGTCGGAAGATCTTCGTCTCGGCGGGGCAGCGAGCC
>JAHECN010000086.1 GCA_024641735.1 Gemmatimonadota bacterium
ACCAATGGCGCGAAGCCATGCAGCGGCGCTATCTCCCGGAGTTGGCGACGCGGAACAAGGCCCGTGACATCTCGCGCGCGCTGCTGACCAAGACGCTCAGCGAGGGGACGCTCCATCTCGCCCCGGCGCTGTCCCCCGACGGCTCGCAGGTGGCGTACTTCTCCGAGAAAGATTGGTACTTCGTGGATCTCTGGTTGGCGGACGGCAAGACCGGCAAGCCGACTCGTCGCCTCCTGGAGTCCACCTGGAGTTCCAACTACGAGACCTTCCGTTTCATCAACTCCGCCGCGAGCTGGTCGCCGGACGGGAAGTATCTGGCCTTCGCCGCGAAGCGCGGCGCGAAAGACGACATCGTGGTGGTCGACGTCAAGCGCAACAAGCAGGTGCAGCGCATTGCCGTGGACTTGAGTGGTGTCACCACGCCCTCATGGAGCCCTGATGGCAAGCGCCTCGTCTTCACGGGGTACGATGGTGGACTCTCGGACCTCTTCATCGTCGGCGTGGACGGGAGCAATCTCACGCGCCTGACACAGGACAAGTACGCCGACCTGCACCCCGTCTGGTCCCCCGATGGCACGACGATCGCATTCACGACGGATCGCGGCCCGGAAACCAATTTCGACATCCTGCAGATCGGCAACTACCGCCTGGCAACGCTAGACATCGCCAGTGGCCGGATTGATCCGGTGCCGGGCATGGACGTCGGCAAGAATGTGAATCCGCAGTGGGCGCCGGATGGGAAGTCGCTCGCCTTCGTGTCGGACCGCAATGGGGTCAGCAACATCTTCCTGTACGACCTCGGGGACCGCGCCGTCTATCAGCTGACGGACTTCTACACCGGTGCCCAGGGGATCACGCCGCTCTCGCCGATTCTGTCCTGGGCCTCGGCATCCGATGAACTCGCCTATGTGTACTACGAAGACGGCAAGTACGACGTCTATGTGTTGCCGAACCCGCGCGCGTTGAAGCGCGAGCCGTGGCGCCCCGGGACCACGACGTTTGCCGTGGCACCAACGCCGCGTGACAGCATCGTGTCGACGGACACCGCACGGACACCCGCGGCCGGCGGCTCGGCGCTTTATCGCGGAGCACGTGGGTTGCGACCCGCGGATTCCCTGATTCGCGCCCCGGACTCGCTGCGCTCGGCACCGATGACCTCGATCATCGCGCTGATGGATTCCGCACAGCTTGGCCTCCCCGATACGGCCAGCTTCACCGAACGGAAATACAAGGTGGGCTTTTCTGCCGACTACGTCGCGCGACCGAGCATCGGCTACGCGCGCGACAACTTCGGCAACGGCCTTTTCGGTGGCACGACGGTCTCGCTGTCCGACATGCTCGGCGACCGGCAATTGATCTTCAGTGGTTATGTGAATGGGAGAATCGATGAGGCGCAGGTCCTCGCGGCCTATGCCAACCTCTCGCGGCGCACCAATTGGGCGGTCGGACTGCAGCAGGACCCCTACTTCTACTATCAGGGCTCGTTCATCACCGCCGGGCCGACCGACTTCGAGCAGACCTACGTCACGCGGTATCGGCGGATCGTCCTGCGCTCGGCCTTCGCGCAGGGTGCCTACCCGTTCTCCCGCTTCTCGCGGATCGAGACCGGACTGCGTCTGACGAATGTCGATGACGCCATCCTCGACATCAACGAGGTGTTCGATCCGTTCTCCGGGCTGTTGACGCGCGACATCTACCAAGAGCGCACCGGGCTCGGCTCCGTCGGCTTCGTGCAGCCTTCGCTCGCACTCGTCCATGACAACTCGCTCGGGGGGTACGTCGGACCGATGGTCGGCCGTTCCTCACGATTCGAAATCGCGCCGGTCATCGGAGGATGGAAGTACCTCCAATCCACCGCGGACTATCGTCGGTACGATCGCCTGATCGGTCCATTCACGTTGGCCACGCGACTCATGTACTTCGGGCGCAAGGGACGTGACGCCGATCGATTTGCACTCTATCTGGGCTACCCCGACTTGCTACGTGGCTACACCTCCGGCTCCTTCCTTCGGAACGAGTGCAATAACACCTCGGCTGTCCAAAATTCTGCGACGGGGTGTCTGGCGCTCGACCAACTGGTCGGCACGTCATTCGCCCTGGGCAATGCGGAGCTGCGCTTCCCGATCCTCCAGCCGCACTGGAGCTGGGTCCCATCGGCCATGCCACCGCTGGAAGGCGCGTTCTTCTACGACATGGGTGTCGCATGGAACAGCTCGAGTCGAGTCGCATGGTCACGTCAGGCCGGTGAGTCGCCGGCGGCAGTTCGGACGCCGCTGCGTTCCGCCGGCATTTCACTCCGGACCAACCTGTTCGGGTTGATGGTGCTCCGCTTCGACTACGCGAAGCCGCTCCAGCGCCCCGGCACCAACCCCTTCTGGACTGTGTCATTCGGACCAACGTTCTGAGCACCAGATCCGCGCGGCATTGGCCGCTCGCCGCAACGCTCCTCTGCCTCGTCGGCGCCGCCTGCTCGGGCGACGACGCGGTGCCTGCGACCGAACGGCAGCTCCCCATCGGCCTCCCGTCGGGTGGGGCGTTGTTGCGCCTGCCGACCGCAGGCGGTCAGGCGATGCTCCTGTGGCCGGACTCGCTGACTCCCATCGGCTGGCGGAGCAACGGTGGCCTACCGCCACTTGAGCGCGGTCTCGCCACCGATCTCGAAGAGCGGATGGTGTATGCCGTCGATGACCGCAGTCGATTGATTGGCATTGACCTCGTCACGCAACGCTGGCGACCCTTCCTCGTGAGTGCGCGTGAGCTGAGCGCGACGCCGGACGGCGTTATTCTCGGACTCGATTCGACACGCCGTCCGCTCCGCTTCGCGGGCCGCGCCCTCACGACCTATCGCGCCGCCGTCGAAGGTGGACCCGTCCAGCTCCTCCGCGCTCCCTCGTCCGCCTTGGTGGCCTACTCTCGCCGGAGTGAGTTGGCCCAGGTGATCGGCGAGGACGGGGAACTCCGGCGCTTTCAGGTGCCTGCCGGGGAGCTGACGAGTACCTGGTATGGCGATCTCTTTGTGGTGGCCACGGACTCAGGCCTGATCTACATCGAGCCCTCGGGAAAGCCCGGCCCGCGCTTTGTGCGCATGAAGGGAGATCCGACCGTGGCGGCGTTTTCCCCCTCCGGGCACCGCCTCTACGTGGCGCGGCGGCGCAATGATCTTGTCATGGTGGATCGATTTACCGGCGACGAATTGAAGACGCTCGAGCTCCCCGGGACTATCCGCACCATGCGGGTCGACCGCACGGGGCGCTGGCTCCTCGGGCGGCCACTTGAGGGGGACTCTGTCTGGGTCGTGGACTTGGTCCGGTGGGAACGCGCCGTCACCGTGCAGACCGCGTGGGCCGCGGACCTCCCGCTCGTGGCCGGCAGCAAGGCACTGGTGGTCCGGGACGGCAAGGACTTGGTGGCCTGGGATCTCCTGCGGGCGATCCCCGGCCCCATTGCACGACTGAAGGGCGCCGCCAGTGACGTGTATTTGGCCACACCCTGGCTCCCCAAGGGGCTGACCCCGGACCCCGAGACCGAGCAGGCACTGGCCACCGCCGAAGAACCTGCCGACTCAGCGCCCCCGGCCGCCCAAGCAACCCCAGAGCCGGCCGCCCCCGTCTCGGTCGCCCCGATCATGCCCCCGGGACGGCCCACACCAAGCGCGGCTCCCGGCGAGCCCGGCACCCAGCGGCTCTACCTGCAGGTCTCTGCCTCCCAGAATCAGGAGTTTGGGCGGGCATTGGTCGAACAGCTGAAGACGGCGGGGTGGGCCGCCCAGCTCCTGCCGCGCAAGGATCCCAGCGATCCGTACCGGGTCGTCATCGGCCCGTACCGGACCCGCGAAGAGGCGGATGCGGACGGAAAGCGCCTCGGACGGACCTACTTCATCTTCGCGGTGGACCCCGGGGGGAATTGATCCCCCGAGGGCTCCCCGCCCCCACTATCTTGTACGATTGCGGTTCCCCCGCCCGACCGGCGGGGGGCTGCCGGCTTCGACTCCAATTCCGACTCTGCGATGAAGCTCACCAAGCTGGAACTCACCGGCTTCAAGTCCTTTGCCGACACTGTCACCCTCACCTTCGGTGAGGGCGTCACCTCCATCGTGGGGCCCAACGGGTGCGGCAAGTCCAATGTCTCTGACGCCGTCCGGTGGGTGCTCGGTGAGCAATCCGCGCGTCTCCTCCGTGGTGGCAAGATGGAGGACGTCATCTTTCAGGGCACCGCCACCCGGCGGCCGGTGAATGTGGCGGAGGTCTCGCTCTACCTCGACAACAGTGAAGGCGAGCTTCCCACGCCCTACACTGAAGTCGTGATCACGCGACGGTTGTCGCGATCCGGGCAGAGTGACTACCTCCTCAACAACGCCCCCTCGCGACTCAAGGACATTCAGGATCTGTTGCGCGGCACTGGTCTCGGTGGCGATGCGGGCGTGGTCATCGAAGCCAAGATGATCGACCTCCTCCTCTCGGATCGTGCCGATGAGCGCCGCTCGCTGTTCGAGGAAGCGGCCGGCGTCGGACTCTACCGTGATCGGCGGCACACCACGGCACGCCGACTTGAGGAAACCGCGGCAGATCTGCAACGCCTCGAGGATCTGATCGGCGAAGTGCAGTCCCAGGTGCGTTCCTTGGCCCGCCAGAAAGGGAAGGCCGAACGACACGTGTCGCTGACGGAAGAGCGCTTCGCCGTGACGCTCACCCTCGCCCGGCGCCAGCTGGATCAACTCGCCGAGGATGCCGAGTCCTTCGAGCGCCGGCATCTCGAATTGGCCGAGTCGCTGCCGCAGTCCCGGGCACGCCTGAGTGTGGCGGAGGAATCTCGCGAGGCCGCCGTGCTGGCGCGCACGACGACCGAACGCCATCGGACCGCGGTCGTGGACGATCTCGGCCAAGCGCGTGTGGCGCTCGGCAAGCTGGAAGGCGACCTCGGCGTCGCGGCGGAACGACTCGCCAACGCCGCGCAACGGCGCGAGCGTGCCACGCTCGAGCGCGGCGATGCGGAAGTGCGGCTGCAGCAGGCTCGTTTGGAATTGGAATCCGCCGGCGAGGAGCGGCGCGCCGCGGAAGCGGAACATCAGCGCGTGCAAGGCGAGCTCTCCGGTCGGGCGGAAGCAGAGCAGCTGGTGCGCCAGCGACTGTCGGGGCAGCGGGATGTCGTGCGCAAGATGGAGCAGGAGCTCCAGGTTGCCGCACAGCAACTCCGATCGTTGGAGGGAGAGCGCACGGCCCTCGACGGAGAGCTCGCGTCGCTGCGTGAGCGCCAAGGGCAGGAAGAGGCCCATGTCGCGCACCTGACCCAGGAACGTCAGGCGACCGGTGAAAAACTGACCGATGCGAGCGCCGTCGCGGACCGGCACAGCCGCGAGTCGCAGCAGGGCGCCGCCGCGGCGGAGCAGGCGCGCCTCCTCCTTCGGGAAACACGCGATCGTGAGGCGCGGGAACGCGCCGAGCGCCGGGCGATCGAAGAAGACGTCGCGCGCATGACCGCACGACGCGCGGCCCTCGAGGCACTGGAGCGGGACCGTGTCGGGCTGGCGCCTGCCGCCGCAGCCCTGCTCGCGCAACGTGCTCGCTTTGGCGAACAAGTCCTCGGCCCGTTGGCCGATTTCATCTCCAGCGATGGCGATCAGGCGGAACTCGCCGAACAGCTGCTTGGCGATTATGTCCACGCCGTCCTGGTGCGTGACAACGCTGCCGTAGCGGCGATCCAGGCGTGGCACCAAGAGGAGCAGCCGGGCAGCTTGATCCTGCTTCCCGTCCAGGAAGGACCAGCAGATCGCGGCGGCCCCACGGACACGCGCTTGCGCGTCGATCCGGTGGCCGGCGCGTGGGTCGCGGCGCTGGTTGGCGGATCGCAAGTGCTCGATGGTTCAGGTCGCGCACTGCGCCGGGCCAATGGCGTCGTCTATCTCACCGGACCCGCGACCGCGACCGGGCCGATCCGGCGACGCGCAGAACTGAAGACGCTGGCGCGCGACCTGGAACGCCGCGAGGCCACCCTCGGCGAAGCGGACACCAAGCGCGATCGGACCACGGCGGAACTGCTCGCCCTCGATGCGGCCGCAGCCGAGGCCCAGCACGCCGCCGAACGCCTGCGCGAAGCCGAGCGCCTCGCGATCGCCGCACGGGAAGACCTGGCGCGCCGCGTGACGAATCTCGACCGCGAGCTCACCGAGGCCAAGACGCAGTTGGAACGACTCTGCGAGCGCATCCTCCGCGCCGAGCAGCGCGCCACCGAAGTGGAGCAGGCGTTCGCCGAAGGAACCGCCGCACGGGCCAGGCTCGACGAGGCACTGGTGACGAACCGGTCACAACTCGCTGAACTGGAGGGAGAGCAGGAACAGGCGCGCGAGGCGCGATCCCATTGGCAGGTGCAGGAGGCGCACATCGCCGCGCGCCTCCGTGCGGCCGGCGAAGCGATCAGTCGAACGGAGCGGATCATCGCCGAGTCGGAGACGTCGGGGCGCATTCGGACCGAGGAAATCGCGCGACTCGACGCAGACACCCTCGAGCTCGAGGCGCAGCGCAGCGAATGGCAGGGTGGCCGCGACGAGCGGGCCCGGCAGCTGGAGGCCCTGACCATCGCAGCGGGTGAGGCGGAGGGAGCCTTGCAAGCGGCAGAGAGCCAACTCGCCCAGATCGAGGCCGATCTCGCCGAGGTTCGGCGTCTGGTGGAGGGGATGGGAGAGGAACACCATCGGTTGGAGTTGGGTGTTGCGGAAGCGACCGCGCAGCGGAAGCGGATTGTTGAGCGTGTCGAGACGGAATGGAAGCGGCCGTTCGAGGACCTCGTGGATGCCGCCCCAATGCTCGACCTCGACCTCGAAACACTGATTGAGGAATCCGCGCGATTGACCGCGGCGCTCGAAGCCATCGGGCCGGTCAACGCCCTGGCCGTCGAGGAACATGCCGAGGAGAGTCGTCGGGCCACCTTCCTCCAGACGCAACGCGACGACCTTGTTGCCGCGCGCCAAGCGCTCTTGCAAGCGATCCGGGAAATTGACGGCACCGCGAAGGTCCTCTTCACCGAGACCTTTACCGCCATCCGCGAGAATTTCCTCTCCGTCTTCCAGACGCTCTTTGGAGGTGGCGAGTGTGACCTGCGACTCTCGGATCCCGATGATCCGCTCGAAGCCGAGATCGAAATCCACGCGTCGCCGCGCGGCAAGAAGACGCAACGGATTCACCTCCTCTCGTCCGGCGAGCGGACCTTGGTGGCGACGTCCCTCCTGTTCGCGATCTACCTCACCAAGCCGAATCCGTTCTGCTTGATGGACGAAGTGGACGCGCCGCTCGATGACGCAAACGTCGGGCGATTCATCCGCTTGCTCGAGCAGTTCAAGGCGGACACCCAGTTCCTGGTGATTACACACAATCCGCGGACCATGCAGGCGGCGGACAGCGTCTACGGCGTCACCATGCAGGAACCCGGTGTCTCGACGATCGTGGGTGTCCGCCTCGGCGATGAACTCGCTGCGGTTTGATCTCTTTTCTTTTGGGGCTTGACTGATGCTGATCGTGATGAAGCCGGACGCCACGGCGCAGGAGATTGCCGGCGTTGTGCAGGTGATCGAGTCAATGGGGTACGAGGCGCTCCCGATGCCGGGGCGTCAACGGACGACCGTGGGCTTGATCGGCAACGACGGGCGGGTGGACGCGTCCCGCGTCGAAGCCTTGGCGGGCGTCACCGAAGTCATCCACGTGTCCAAGCCGTACAAGCAAGTGTCTCGCGAGTGGAAGCCCGAGCCGACGCGAATCCCGCTCCCGGACGGCACCGTGATCGGTGGCCGTGAAGTGATTGTCATGGCGGGCCCCTGCTCGGTGGAGAGCGAGGAGCAGATCCTCACCGCCGCGCGCCAGGTGAAGGCGTCCGGTGCCACGGTGCTCCGTGCCGGGGCGTTCAAGCCACGCTCGTCGCCCTACGCGTTTCAGGGTCTCGGCACGGTCGGCCTCGAGTTGCTCGCCGCGGCGCGTGCAGAAACCGGCCTCTTGATCGTCACCGAAGCCATGGACCCTCACGGACTCGCGCTCGTCTCGGAAGTTGCCGACATTGTGCAGATCGGCGCCCGCAACATGCAGAATTACTCCCTGCTCAAGGAGTGTGGTCGGCAGCCGAAGCCGGTCCTCCTGAAGCGCGGGCTCTCCGCCACCATTTCGGAGATGCTGCTCTCGGCGGAATACATTCTCGCCTCGGGCAATCCCAACGTCATTCTCTGCGAACGCGGAATCCGATCGTTTGATACTGCCACGCGGAATGTCTTCGACCTCTCGGCGATCGCCGTCACGCACGGGCTCTCCCACCTGCCGATCATCGCCGACCCGAGCCACGGCACGGGGCACCGCGACATGGTGCCCGCCATGGCACGCGCGGCGGTGGCGGCTGGCGCCGATGGATTGATCATCGAAGTCCACCCGCATCCCGAACAGGCGCTCTCGGACGGCGCGCAGAGTCTCTTCCCCGAGCAGTTCGACCGGATGATGCGCGAGGTCAGTGCGATCGCGGAAGTGATCGGCCGGTCCTTGCTGGTACCCGTGGGCAGCACGACATGAGGCGGACCCTGGCGCTGGTGGCATGCCTGGTTCTCCCAGCGGCGCTCGCTGCACAGACCAGCAGCGATCCCGCGCCGGAGATCGTGACTCGCGCAGCGCGCATCTATCGTGGGCTGAGCGGGCTGCAAGCGGACTTCCGCCAGAAGCTGGAAGACAAGCGCCTCGGCGATCAAAGCAGCAAGGGGACGATGTATCAGACCGGGACGAAGTTCGCGATGCGTTTCAGCGATCCCGCCAATGAAGCGATCGTGGTCGACGGACTCAAGCTCTGGGTCTACACACCGAGTGACAACCCGGGTGTCGTGTTGCGCTACCCCGCTCCGTCGAGTCCGGTGTACGGCTACAACATCTTGGACTGGTTCCTGACGAGCCCCCTCGATCGCTATCGCGTGACCTTCGTGTCGACCGAGACGATCAACGGTCGGGTCGCGGATGCAGTCCTGCTCCAACCATTGGTCCCTGGGGAATTTCAGTTCCGTCGTGCCACGCTCTGGTTCGATCGCGGCGACGGATTGCCGCGTCGCATCGAGACGGATGAAGGACCGCAGAAGCGGATTGTGGAATTGACCAACCTGAAGCCGAACGGCACCTTCCCCGCCAGTACCTTCACGTTCAAGGTGCCGAGCGGCGTCAAGGTCGTGGATCAGTAATCTGTCTCATGGCGCGCGGCGGCATCCTCACGCGTCATCCTGCGCACCGCCTCTCTCGCCTGCTCTCCCGCAGGTGACCCCTGTTGCAACCGCGCGAAGCGCGACAGCTCTGCCATCATCCCGCTACGATTGCCATTCTGACGGTAGAGGTCGATCAGCGCGTTCGTGATCACCGCTTCCTGTTGCGGGGTCGGTGCTGCCTGTCGGGCTGCCAGAAAGGCTGCCACGGCGCCAGATGGGTCATTGAGCGGCTTCTCCAGCAACGCCCCCAACCGCATCCGCACTTCTGCGTTGCGCGGCATCTCCTCCGCGATCGCCCGATACATGTCGGCGGCCTCGGCGAAGCGGTGCTGCACCACCAACGCCTCGATCTCGGAGTACTGGACCGTGAAAGCCTCCCCGCCCCCGGCGAGCAGCCCGTTGATGGCCGCGCTGCTGCCGCGATGGATGAGCGGCCAGAGCAGGAGGGAGAGCAGGATGAGCAGCGCGAGGTTGAGCACCGTCAAGAAGAGCAGTGGCCCGCCGGGCCAAAGCATCCGCTCGAGCACGAAGAGGAGGAACATCCCCGGCAGCAGCACCATGACCGTGAAGCGGAGTTGTTCCGCCTGATCTCCCGTGTCGACATCCCGCAGCCGCCGAGGCGTCTTCATCGGCTCAGCATCTCGCGGAGCGCCTCGGCGCGGTCCGGCGCAAGCCCTTCGGCCTCGGCAAGTCGGAGGGCCTCCCGGGCGAGGACCACATAGGTCTCCCGGTCCGACGGCGCGAGGGCGGCAAGGTGTGCGGCCACGCTGCGCACGTCGCCTCGCCGGATCGGTCCGGTCAGCGCCTCGCCTGGAGAAGCGTCCTCCAGATTGGCAAGCACCTGCCGCATGATCGGAAGGAAGAGGCCGCGGCTGGCCTCACCGGCACCTGCCTCGGCCGCCAATCGCTCGGCAATCGCGCACAACACCACGAGGTAATTGGCCGCGAAGACGGCACCCGCGTGGTAGCGCGCCTTGCCGGCGGCCGGCAATTCCAGAATCGGCCCCATCTGCAACCGCTCCGCAAGCGCCCGGCCGGCCACAATCGCCTCAGGATCCCCTTCAAGGACCGCGGGAACGCCGTGAAAGCGTTCCCCATCTCCTGCCACCGGGATGCTCTGGAGGGGGTGCCACGAGCCCGTATGCGCGCCTTGGCCAGCGAGGGGGGCGAGGACGGTACGATCGTGCAACCCGGAGCAGTGGAGGACCACCGTTCCCGGCACGAGCACACGCGTCGCGGCGAGCCGCTGGGCCACGACGGTAATCGCGTCGTCCGGGGCGGCGATCACGATGACATCGGCGGCCGCAATCGCTGGGGCCCAGTCCGCCTCAATATCCGGTGCGTCGGGGTGCCCCGGGTGGGCCGAGTGACCGACCAGGCGTACGGAATCGCCCAAAAGGTGCAGGGCGCGTGCGAGCGAAAGCCCGACGCGCCCTGTGCCGACGATCACCGTCACTCCGTTCATTTTGCTGAGGTCTTCGCCATCAGAGCCTCGCGCGTTGGGGCGTCGCGCAACAAACGCAACGCTGCCTGCACCTGCGGGTTGTCCTGCGAGCGACGACGCAACTCCGCCTGCCGTCCGAAGACGTAACGCGCGATCTCATACGAGAGCTGATCCGACAGCAACGAGCGCCCGCCCGCGACTTCGGCCGCGGTCAGCGGCACACCGCTCGTCGCGAGCCGTTGGACGACCAACGCCACCATCGCATCGGTGACCTCGAACGACTCGGAGGTGACGAGCTTCTTTTCCTTGACCTCCAACGCGGTGCCGACCAACGCATCCCGATACGCTGCCACATTGCTGCCGAGTGCCTTGGCAAAGAGCCGTTCGGTATCGGTCAGCGTGTCGCCGCGCACCAC
>JAHECN010000221.1 GCA_024641735.1 Gemmatimonadota bacterium
GCACCATCGATCACGGCGAGCCGCTCGATCCCCAGGTCGCGGACATCGTGGCCGCCTCGATGAAGGATTGGGCCGTCGAGCGCGGCGCGACCCACTTCACCCACTGGTTCCAGCCGTTGACTGGGCTCACCGCAGAGAAGCATGACTCGCTGGTGACGCCGGACGGGATGGGCGGGGTGATCTACAACTTCTCAGGCGCAGACCTCACTCAGGGTGAGCCGGATGCCTCCTCGTTCCCGTCGGGCGGACTGCGCGGCACCTTCGAGGCCCGCGGTTACACCGCGTGGGATCCGACCTCGCCAGCCTTCCTCAATCGCCACGGCAAGTCGGTCACGCTCTGCATTCCAACCGGCTTCGTCTCCTGGACCGGTGAAGCGCTCGACACCAAGATTCCGCTGCTCCGCTCCATGGAAGCACTCTCCAAGCAGGCCATGCGCATCCTGCGCCTCTTCGGCACCGACACCGGCGTCTCGCGGGTGATCACGACGCTCGGTCCGGAGCAGGAGTACTTCCTGGTCGACAAGGCGATGTTCTCGCGCCGCCCCGACCTCGTCACCTGCGAGCGGACGCTCTCTGGCGCTCGTCCCCCGAAGGGGCAGCAGCTCGAAGACCACTACTTCGGCGCGATCCCGGCGCGCGTGCTCGCCTTCATGCACGAGGCCGAGGAAGAACTGTTCCGCGTGGGCGTGCCGGTGAAGACCCGCCACAACGAAGTGGCACCGGGCCAGTATGAAGTGGCCCCACTCTTCGAGGTCTCGCACATCGCCTCGGACCACCAGATGGTGTTGATGGAGATTCTGCGGCGTGTCGCCGATCGTCATGGCCTCAAGGCGCTGCTCCATGAGAAGCCGTTCGCCGGCGTCAACGGTAGCGGCAAGCACAACAATTGGTCGATGGCGACGGATACCGGGGTCAACCTGCTCGATCCGCAGGATGACACGCACACCAACATGCAGTTCCTTGTCTTCCTCTGCGCCGTGATCCGCGGCGTCGACATGCACGCCGACTTGATTCGCGCCTGCATCGCGTCGGCCGGCAATGATCACCGGCTCGGGGCCAATGAGGCGCCGCCGGCGATCATTTCGATCTTCCTCGGCGACATGCTCTCGGACATCCTCGAACAGGTCGAGAAGGGGCTCCCAAAGCGCACCATTCAGGGCGGCACCATCGACCTCGGCGCCCGCTCCATGCCGCAGATTCCGCGGCACTCCGGCGACCGGAATCGGACCTCGCCCTTCGCATTCACCGGCAACAAGTTCGAGTTCCGCGCCGTCGGGTCGACCGCGTCGGTCGCGTGGCCGACCACCGTGTTCAATGCCGTCGCGGCGGAATCGCTCGACTTCCTGGCGGGTGAACTGGAGAAGGCAGCGGGCAACAATCCCACGCCGGCCAAGCTCCAGACCGCCGTGCTCAGCGTCCTCAAGAAGCTGCTCAAGGAACACAAGCGGGTGGTCTTCGATGGCGACGGCTACTCCCAGGAGTGGCACAAGGAGGCGGAGCGCCGTGGCTTGCCGCACCTCCGCGATTCCGTCGACGCCTTCCCGGTGTTGAAGGCCAAGAAGACGATCGATCTCTTCAAGAAGTACGGCGTGCTGACCAAGGCGGAAGTCGAGTCGCGGAGCCACATCGCGATCGAGAAGTACGTCAAGCAGCTCACCATCGAAGCGGAAACGATGATCTTCATGGCGCGCACCATGATCATCCCGGCAGCCCTGAAGCATCAGACGCTGTTGGCGAACACGATCACGGCAACGGAATCGGCCGGCGTCGCCTGCGACGACACGGTCCATTCGTTGGAGCGCTTCACCGTCATGGTGTCGGACGCCCGAACAGCACTGCACGGGTTGGAGTCCGCCACCGCGCATCACGAGGAAGATCCGATGAAGCACGCGCAACAGATCAAGTCCACGGTTCGCCCGGCAATGATGCAGTTGCGAGCCGCCGTGGACGAGTTGGAGACGAATATCGCGGCGGATCTGTGGCCGTTGCCGACGTATCGGGAGCTGTTGTTTCTGCAATAAGAGAGAAGAGAGAGGAGAAAAGAGAGAGGGGCGTGGCGAGCGGAGAGAATATGTGAGGCCGTTCGCCGCCTAACAGCACCGCGTTGGGCCGCTCTCGTACCGATCTTTCAAGTAGGTGTCGAAATACTCGCGCTCACTCGGCATTGCAGACGCCGGGTGAGCGCGTTGCAGATGCGCGCAATAGGCCGCGTAGTCCGGCATCCCAACAATCCGACGGATTCCCAGAAGCATGGCACGGAATCGCGAGGTCAGAATGGGTCGCCCAATGGTCATGTGCGCACTCCAAGGGCCAGGGAACCTCCGCTTTCTCCTCTCTCTTCTCTCTTCTCTCCTCTCATCCACACCCGCACCCCACTCACCACCACCATCCACGTCACCACCACGAACAGCGCGCAGAGCGTCGCGTTGACGTGATCATTGAAGATCAGGCGCGACGCCGTGGCGTCCGTGAGCAGGCCGGACGCGGCGTTGTCGGCCATCTTGGTCGCGTGACTCAGAAAGCCGATGCGCGGATCGATGTGAAAGAGTTTCTGCCATGAGGCGGTGGTGGTGACGAGCAGGACCCAGCCAAGCGGCAGCAGGGTCGTCCAGGCGTAACGGCCGCGACCACTTTTGATGATGATCGTGGTGCTGACGGTGAGCGCGACGGCCGCGAGCAGCTGATTGCTGATGCCGAAGAGCGGCCAGAGGGCGTTGATGCCCCCCATCGGATCTTGCACCCCTTGCATCAGGAACCAGCCCCACCCGGCGACGATCAGCGCCGACGCGAACACGGTGCCTGGATACCAGGACGTCCGACCGAACGGCTTCCAGAGATGGCCGCCCAGCTCCTGCACCATGTAGCGTCCCACACGGGTGCCGGTATCCACGGTGGTGAGGATGAAGAGCGCCTCGAACATGATGGCGAAGTG
>JAHECN010000087.1 GCA_024641735.1 Gemmatimonadota bacterium
GGTCGAGTCACGCCTCGCGGCAAGTCACACCGCGCGCGCGGCGACCAGGAATGAGCGCAAGTCTGCCTCACTGATTGCAGGCTCGCCGGGCGAGACATGATCCAGCTTTCCTTCGCGGACCCAGGTGATCAGGCGCTCCACTTCCGCAAAGAGATGATCGAAATCATCGACGATGAACAACAGTGGCTGGTAGTGATCGATTTCGAAATACTGATTGACCACCCACTCCAACTGGAACGGGAAGCGTTGCACATCCGGTGATTCGATGCAGTGTGCCAATTCGCCGTAGGATGAGAGCAGACCACTGCCATAGGCCTTCAACTCGCCAGGGGCCGTGCCCCGCATCAATCCGAACTCGATGGTGAACCAGAAGAAGCGCGCCATGGCCTTGATCACGGAGGTGAGCACCGCCACCTGTTCCCGTTCATCCGCGATGAGACTGACGCGCTCGGCTGCCGCCTTGGCGCACTCGCCGAACATGACCAACGTGTCCGCAAAGGCCTTGTCGGTATGCATCGGCACGTGGCCGGCAATGTCGTGGAATATGTCCGGCTCGGGGAGATAGTCGAGCACTGCCCCATCGCGGATCGTGATAGTGGTCGGAAACTCGCGCTGCCGGAGACAGTCAAAGAAAAGGTACGCCGGCACATAGCCACTGACTGCCTTGGCACGGAACCCGGTGAGCGGCGCCATGAAACCGTTCACGTCCTCGAGACGGGGCACCTTGGTCGGATCGAGACAAAGCGTTGCGAGTCCCTCAAGAAACCGATGGTTGGCGTACTTCGCCCACCGGTCCTGCATCCGGGCGAACAGTTGAGCCCACACGGCGTGGTTTTCTTCGGAGTACAACTCGTAGGGCTGCTCGATGTACAGCCGCCCTTCCCCCTGCACCCGCTCGATGAAGGCGGCGCGGGTCGTCGTCAGTCCCGGAATGTCGGAAAGTGTGGTCATGGGGCCTCGTGGCGGCGAAGAAACGGCAATACTGGAAACTAATAGCGGAGGGGTGAGGGGTGAGGGGGAACAGAAGGGAACGGGGAACGGGACTGCAGGGCATCCCGGTGGCACTCCTGTCCCGTCCTGTTCCCTGTTCCCTGTTCCCTATTGGGCCAGCTCCGGCCGATCCCGGAACTCCTCCAGCGATTCTGGATTCGCCAGCGCGCCAACATTCTTCACCGCGCGCCCTTCCACCACATCCCGGACCGCCAGCTCGCTCAGCTTGCCGCTCCGCGTGCGGGGAATGTCGGAAACGGCGAGTACGACCCGCGGCACATGGTGCGGCGAGGCCCCTTCACGGATGCGCCGCTTGATCTGGCCGACCAGCGCTTCATCCAGCACGGCCCCATCCGCCAGCCGGACGAAGAGCACCACCCGGACGTCGCCGTCGGTGGCGCCGGGGATCCGCTGGCCGATCACCAGCCCCTCGATCACTTCAGGGATCGCCTCCACCTGGCGGTAGATCTCGGCCGTGCCGATCCGTACCCCACCAGGATTGAGCGTGGCGTCGCTCCGCCCAGTGATGACGAACCCACCGTGCGCCGTCTTGGTCGCCCAATCACCGTGGCGCCAGACGCCGGGATACTCCGAGAAGTAGGCCGCCTGGTACCGTTCACCGGTAGAATCGTTCCAAAACGCAACTGGCATCGAAGGAAATGGGCGGAGGCAGACCAATTCCCCTGCCTCGCCAGCCGCCACCGCTTCCCCGCTAGCATCAAAGACCTCGACAGCCATCCCCAATCCTGGCCCCTGAATCTCCCCGCGATAGACCGGGCTCACCGGATTCCCCAAGACAAAACAGGACACGATGTCCGTTCCGCCGGAAATACTGGCCACCTGGACCGGCCCGACCGCTCGAGCAACCCAGTCGAACGACTCCGGAGCCAAGGGGCTCCCCGTCGAGAAGATGGTCCGCAGCGCTCCCAAGTCGAAAGTAGCGCCGGGCTCAAACCCTTCCTTCTCGGCGAGCGCGAGATACTTGGCGCTCGTCCCGAAGAGCTGGGTGCCTGTCTCCGCGGCCAGCCGCCAGAGGAGCATCGGTTCCGCGGCGGGCATGGGAGCACCGTCATAGAGCACGACGGTCGCACCGACTGCCAGCCCACTCACCAGCCAGTTCCACATCATCCACCCGCAGGTGGTGAAGTAGAAGAGCGACTCCCCAGCATGCAGATCCCCGTGGAGCCTGTGCTCCTTCAAGTGCTGAAGCAGGGTCCCGCCCGCCCCGTGCACCAGGCACTTGGGTAGCCCGGTGGTGCCTGAGGAGTAGAGGATATAGAGCGGGTGGTCGAACGGGAGCCTGACAAATCGTGGCTCGGCATCTCCTTCACCCAGCAACTCCGCCCACTCACAAATTCGGGAGTCTTCCGGTCGAGCTCCTCCGCCCCGGTACGGAATCATCACGGCGTGCTCAACGGACGGCAGGCGCGGTAACAATTCGGCCGCGCGCTGGGTGCAGTCATGGACCTTGCCGCCGTAGCCATACCCGTCGCAGAAGAAGAGCACCTTCGGCGTCGTCTGACCGAAGCGGTCGACGATTCCTTCGACGCCGAAATCGGGGGAACAGGAGGTCCAAACCGCCCCGAGTGAGGTCGTGGCCAGCATCGCGACCACGCTTTCGGCAATGTTCGGCAGCCACCCTGCGACCCGGTCCCCTTCCCTGACGCCTAGCGATTCGAGGCCACGCGCCAGCTGGGCGACGGTCGCCCGGAGTTCCTGCCAGCTCCAGTCGCGAATCGGGCCGCGTTCATCCCAGCAGCGCAGCGCCGGGGCGGCGCCATCGTGCTGGAGCAGGTTCTCCGCGAAATTGAGCCGGGCCCCCGGGAACCAGCTCGGCCCCGCGCTTGTGGGTGGCGCGATCCGGTCGAGCCCAACCCCTACGGCGTCCCACGGCGTCCCACCGGCCCGTTGATCGCATACGACACCACTCTCACCCCAGACTGCACTCCAGAAGGCCTCCGGCTCTGCTACCGACCAGGCGTGCAGGGCTGCAAAGGCATCTGGGGACGTGGCCGAGGGGAGTTCGACCCCCTCAGTCTGCCGGGCGGCGATGAAGTGAGCGAGATGAGATGCCGCGACGCGGGCGGGGTCCGGAGTCCAGAGGGGGAGGTCGCCGGCGTTCATCGGCGGCGCAACACGACGTCGTCACTGGTGATCCGCTTCCCGATGGCGAGAGTGAGAAGTTGGCCACTGAAGCCCTCGCGGGCCACTCGCACATACTGCACTCGACACCGCTGCAGGAGCTTCGGATCAAACTCAAGCCGGTAGTTCCCGTTACCATCGCTGAAGGTCGAGAAGGCGGTCCCGATGATTTGGAGGTGCGCCCCAGCCAGGGGCGACCGTCCGTCATCGCCGAGTACTCGACCAATCACGGTTGCCAGCACGGGCGTGCCGTCTGGGTTGTTCCCCAGCAACGGAATCTCCACACACTTGCCGGCCGCCTCAGGCCACGAAGGACGCCAATCCCGGTTGTCCGGACTCGTGGGCCCCACACGCCCCATGGTACCGGCGGTCCCCGCGGAGGCGAGTCGCTCGCCCGCGTCCAGCAGGTCCGGGGCTGGTCGGCCGTTGGGATCGCGGATGGCGCCGACTCGGCTCGCGTTCGTAGCCAGATCGGCGACCGTTCCGATTCGGCGGACCGCTTTCGGGGCGGTCGCGGGTGCGGGTTCCGGCTCGGGCGGGGTCGCCACCGCGGGCACATCCTCTTTGGGAACCGGCTTGTTGGGGTCGATCAGGTCGGGATCGACCACTGGCTTCTCGGGGCCCGCTTCCTTCGGGACCAAGGCATCGGGGTTCTTGGAGTCCGGCCCGAGTGGAGTAGCCTCCTGCGGCGGTTCTGGCTTGGGTTGCTCCGGCTTCTGTTCCTCCGCCTTGGGTGGGGCGGGCATCTCCTGGGGAGTCGCTGCGGGGGCAGCTTGGGCAGGTGGGGCGAGGGCAATTTGCTGCCGCTCCGGTCCCGCGTCCTGCGCCAACGGGGGAGCGGACTCCGCTGGCAGCGGCCGCAACATGATCCACAAGATGACCGCGGCATGCACAGCGGCGCTGGTCCCGAGCGCGCCAAGGCTCCGACTCTCATCAATCGGGGGTCCCACCGTGAAATCCGTCGGCGTCGTCACGGCTAGAGCTTAGTGGCGTCGCGGGCGGAACGGGATACCCGCCCCGTGATCCGACAGAGGCGCGGCGGCCACTCGATGACTATCATATTCAGTATGACTCCCGCACAGAAACTCCCTTTCGTTGCTGCGTTGACGCTTGCCGGTCTGCTGCTTTGCACCGGAGTCGGACACGCACAGATCTCGTCGACACTGCAATCCGGGCCGATGGTCGGTGCTGCTCAGATGCGCGAAGTGACGCTTTGGGTGCAGACCACTCGACCCGCCGAGGTCCAATTCGTCTATTGGGACTCGCTCGCGCCGTCGCGCCGCTATACGACGGCGACCGTCCAGACCGAGACCACGACGGCGTTCACAGCCAAAGTGATCGCCGACACGGTCCGGCCAGGCCGTATCTATGGCTACGAGTTGCGGATCAACCGCGTTGTCGTGCCACGGCCGTATCCGTTGCGCTTCGCGACGCCGGCCCTCTGGCAGTGGCGGACCGATCCGCCGCCGGTTCGGATCGCGCTCGCTTCCTGTTTCTACGTGAATGAGCCGGAATTCGATCGGCCAGGCGTCCCGTACGGGGACGCCTATGGCATCCTGCGCGCGGTGACCGCCGCCAAACCGGACGTCATGCTCTGGCTCGGCGACAATGCCTACCTCCGTGAGGCGGACTTTGATTCTCGGACCGGCATCTTTCATCGCTACACGCACTCTCGCTCCTTGCCGGAGCTCCAACCGCTCCTGGCTGCCACGACGCACATCGCCACGTGGGACGACCACGATTTCGGACCCAACGACAGCGACCGATCGTATGCCGGGCGCTTCCTGACACGTCAGGCCTTTGAGTTGTTCTGGGGCAACCCGCCACTCGGCGCCGATGGTAGCGGTGGTGTGACGACGACATACGGCTGGAGCGATGTCGATGTGTTCCTCACCGATAATCGTTGGAACCGCGATGCGCAGAATCGTGTCACTGGCGCACAGAGTTACCTGGGCCGAGATCAGATCGAGTGGTTGCTCAATTCGCTCAAGTCGAGTCGCGCAACGTTCAAACTCGTGGTGGTTGGGGGACAGACGGTCAACAGCTCGGCGACCTTCGAGAATTACGCCACGTACGGCGCCGAACGAGAGTTCCTCCTCAATCGCCTCGCGATGGAACGCATCCCTGGCATCATCTTCCTGAGCGGCGACAAGCACTGGACCGAACTCAGCAAGATGACTCGCCCCGGACGCTATCCGCTCTACGACTTGACGGTCTCCCCCCTGACGGCGGGGCCATCCGATGGATGGAAGAGCGAGCAGAACGCCTACCGGGTCGACGGCACCATGTTCAATGATCGCAACTTCGGACTCCTGGATGTCAGCGGCCCTGCCGACGCGCGAGTGTTGACCATCATCATTCAGGATCGTGCCGGGAAGGAGATCTGGCGTCGGGCGATTCCCGCCGCGGAGTTGAAGTGACCGAAGACACCACGCGTGGCTAGACCGCTCCCGGAACGTGTCGAGGCGTTGATCGTCGGCGCGGGTCCTATAGGGTTGGCGTGTGCGATCGCAGCCACGCGGCGCGACGTCGATACGCTCGTGATCGATGCCGGCGCGATCGCGGATGCGATCGTCCGCTATCCGATCGGGATGACGTTCTTCACGACCCCAGAGCGACTCGAAATCGGCAACCATCCCCTCGCGTGCAGTGGCGCCAAGGCCACTCGTGAGGAAGCGCTGATGTACTATCGCGGGGTCGTGCGTGCGGAGGGATTGGACGTGCGGACCCACACGCGTCTGCTCTCCGCGGTACGCGACGGCGACGACTTCCGCTGCGTCGTGGCGACGGCGGGTGGCGAGGCCACCATTCGCTGCACTCGACTCGTCCTCGCCACCGGCTACTTCGATCATCCGAACCTGCTTGGCGTGCCAGGCGAATCGCTCCCGCATGTCTCGCACTGGTTCGACGAACCACATCGCACGGCGGGACTCGACATTGTCATCATCGGCGGGAAGAACTCCGCCGTCGAGACCGCGCTGCAATGTCATCGCGCCGGAGCACGGGTGACGTTGGTGTACCGACGCGCCGAGTTCAAGCCGAGCCTGAAGTACTGGTTGCGCCCCGACCTGGAGAACCGCATCGCGGCCGGGGAGATCACCGCTCGGCTCGGCGCCGAGGTGCTCAGCATCAGTCCCACACATGTACTGATTCGCGGAGCGGACGGCTCGGACGAATCCATCCCTGCCGACCGCGTCTACGCCCTGACGGGGTATCTCCCGGACTTCGACCTCATGCATCGGCTTGGCATCGCGTTTGATGCCGCCGGAGATCGTCCGCAACTCGACCCCGCGACATTGGAAACAAGTGTCCCGGGACTGCATCTCGCGGGAAGCGTCGGCGCCGGCCGCTTTACTTCAGAAGTGTTCATCGAGAATGGTCGGTATGACGGCGAGAAGATCTTCGGGGACGCCAGCAGCCGGCTGGCAGCGGATGCGAAGTATGAGGCGAAGCCGAGACCGGTTGGGGAGTAGGAAGAGAGAAGAGAGAAGAGAGAAGAGACAAGGGGCCGCGCTTCTCTCTTCTCTCATTTCTCCTCTCTCATCATTGCACGCGCTTCAGCGGTCTCCTCAGCGCCACTCGTAGTCGCAGCAAGAGAATCGCCGCCACGACGGTCAGCCCCATCACCAATCCCCACCAGAGTCCGATCGCGCCGAGCGACGTCTTGAAGGCGAGTGTCAACGAGGTTCCGATTCCCAGGACGCCGAAACCGAGCAGGTTGATGAGCATTGGGGCGCGCGTGTCGCCAAGGCCACGGAGCAGCCCCACACAGACCACCTGCAGGCCATCGCAGATCTGGAAGATGCCGGCGATCGGCAAGAGCGTGGCGGCGAATGCCAGCACGTCCGGCGCGTTGGTATAGAGCCCCGCGAAGAAACGCGGCAATCCCAAGAAGAGCAGCGCGGTGACGCACATGAACCCGGCGCCGATTTGCAGCGCGGCGCGGGCGCTGGCACGGACGGCCACCGGATCACCGCGACCGACACCATTGCCGACCTGCACGGCCGCCGCCATACCGACACCCATCGGCACCATGAAGGTCAGCGAGGCCAAGCTCAGCGCGACTTGGTGTCCCGCAACCTGCACCGTTCCAAAGGTGCCCATCAGGAGCGCCACGACTGAAAAGGCGGCGATCTCGATCTCGAATTGAAAAGCGATCGGAATGCCGATCTTGAGCATCGCTCCAAACGGCGCAAGCGTGAGCATCCCGGGACGGATTGGCAGCAGCAGCGGCAGCAATGGTCGGCGCGCGATCCAGATCAGAATCGCGATCATCAGCAGCCGGGATAGGGAGGTCGCCAACGCCGACCCTGCCACCCCAAGGGGACTGATGCCGAACGCGCCGAAGACCAGCACGCGGTTCAATCCGACATTCAGGACATTGGCGATCAGGATGGTCCAGAGGACTGGCGCGACCCGTTCAAAGACCTGCAGCGTCTGCCGCACCACGTTGAACAGCAGGAACGGTAAAATCCCGGGGATAATGATGAGGCAGTACTGTGCCGCGAGGGGAATGACATCCGCAGGCTGCCGAGCGAGCTGGAGCAACGGTGCGGCAAAGAGCATCGCGAGGGAGAGGGGAATGGCGAGTACCGCGGCGAGCACGACGCCACGTTGGAGTCCAAAGGCGACGCCCTCGGACTCCCCTGCCCCATGTGCCTGCGCGAGAATCGGATCGAGCGCCAACAGCACGCCGACTCCAAAGATCATCACGGCGAAGGAGTAGACATTACCCAGGGCGACGGCGGCGAGCGCCTCCGGTGAGACGCGGCCAACCATGACGGTGTCGACCGACCCCATCAGCATCATCCCGACATTGACACCGACAATGGGAAGCGCGAGGCGGAAGAGCGAGCGGAATGGGGAGACGGACACCGACGAACCCGACGGCTGCATGATCACCTGGGCTCGTCGTTCGGGCGGGCGGCCTGCCCGAGCAGCCGCTCGGTAAAGACGAGGCGATCATGGAGGTCGTTGACTTCGGCCCGGAGGGCGTCGAGCTCGTCGAAGATCGCCGCGCCGGTCCCCGGCGAGATCAGGCGATCGGTTTCGGGTTCCCAGTTGGCAACGAGCAGCCCTTCCGCGTCACGAAATGAGCCCGTGGCGATCAGGATGTTGTCGTAGAGGTACCAGAGGCCGAGCCCGCCGAGCGTGCAGGCCTGCAGGATACCCGTCTGCACCTTGCCCACATAGAAACGGTGCGCGCCGAACACACCGAGGAAACCGGCGAGGAGTTGGGCCACGAGACGGGACTTGGGGGAGGCGAACAGGTCGTCGGTCATGGCTACTCAAGGTGAAGTGCGCCCGGCAGGAGTCGAACCTGCGACCGGCAGCTTAGAAGGCTGCTGCTCTATCCAGCTGAGCTACGGGCGCCGGGTGGGAAACGGGGAAATCTAGTCTCCCACCCGGCCCAAATGCCTACTTCTTGAGCGCGTCCCGAATTTCGCGGAGGAGCGTGATGTCCTCGGGCGTCGCGACCGGTGCTGGCGCCGGTGCCGGCTCCTCGCGCTTCATCCGGTTCATGGTTTTGACCATCTGGAAGATGATGAAAGCCAAGACGGCGAAGTTGAAGGCAACCGTGATGAAATTGCCCCACGCGAAGACCGGCACGGCGGCCTCCTTCATGGCGGCGAGGGTGTTGGCAGTCCCGGCCGGAACCTCCGCCAGTGGAATGAAGAAATTCGAGAAGTCCAATCCCCCGAATGCCTTGCCGACCAGCGGCATGATCAGGTCGTCGATCATCGACGTCACGATCTTGCCGAAGGCTCCGCCAATGATCACGCCGACAGCCAGATCCATCACGTTGCCTTTCAGCGCAAATTCCTTGAATTCCTTCATCATCGACATAAGGTGGTTCCTCGGCTGTGGGGGACCGCGTGTGTACCCGGACGGCGGCGTGCGCGTCCCTGAGTGTAACATTTGCGGCCACATTTGGGAAACTCGCCCTTTGACTCCCTCGTAGAGCAGAATTCCCCTTCCCCCTTGGAGCCATGCCCCCCATGACGATTGCCGCGACTGCCCTGCTCTTCGTCCAGCTCGCGACCCCTGCACCGAGCGATGGCGCGGATGTCGTCCGAGCTGCCCACGCGCGCTACGCGGGCAAGTGGTTCACTACCATGACCTTCGTCCAGAAGACCACCTTCCCCGGCAATCGGCTGGAGACCTGGTACGAGGCAATGGAGCTCCCTGGGAAATTGCGGATCGATATCGCGCCGGCTGCGAGTGGTCGGGGCATGCTGTTCCGGAACGACTCACTCTATCCATTTGTCTCAGGGAAGGCACGGCCACCGAGGGCGCTCAAGCACTCGATGCTGATCCTGCTGCATGACATTCACGTGGTCTCCCCGGAGGTCACGATCGCGAATCTTCAGGGGTTGGGATTCGATCTGACCAAGACCCACGAGACTCGGCGCGACGGGAAGGATCTCATCGTCGTCGGGGCCCTCGAGGGAGACACGACCTCGAAGCAGTTCTGGATGGAGAAGGATCGATTGCTGTTGGTCCGACTGATCGAGCCGAATGGTGCTGGAGGGATGGACGCGTCCTTTGGTGATTACACCAAGCACGGCAACGCGTGGATTGAGGGGACCATTCGGGTCCTGCAGGGCGGCAAACTCGCCCAACTCGAGGAGTACACCGAGATCAAGACCGGAATGCGCCACGAAGCCGGGCTCTTCGACCCGACCCGCTCTGAACGACCCGCCTGGATCGGGACTGGGGCGGAGCGTTGGACCGCTCCCCCCGGGCCGTGAACGACCCTCTATATTTGACGATTCGGCGCCTGATTGGCAGAATGCGCCACCCCTGTGATCCCGAGGTTCTCGCATGATTGTTACCCCCATCCTGCTCCTGGCCACCGCCCTCTTGGGGGGACCAGTGCCCGATGGTGACGCCGTCGTTCGTGCGGCCCATGCCAAGTACGCCGGCAAGTGGCCCACGTCCTACACCTACCTCCAGAAGACCCTGCTCCCGGATGGTCGGCTTGAGACATGGTACACCGCGGTGCAACTGCCCGGTCTCCAGCGTGTGGATGTGGCACCAGCCCTGACTGGTCGCGCCATGATCTATCGTCGCGACTCGCTCTACACGTACGGGGCGCGCAAGACGAAGACGCGGAGCTGGTGGCCCAACTCCTTCCTGACGCTCCTGGGCGACATCCACGTCGCTCCACCCGCCGAGACGTCGCGGCGCCTTCGCCAATTCGGGTACAACATGGCGAAGACGCACGAGGAGGTCTGGCAGGGCAAGCGGGTCATCGTCGTTGGCGCGCTCGCGGGCGACCTGAAATCGAAGCAGTTCTGGCTGGAGAAGGACCGCTTGATCCTGGTCCGACTCATTGAACCCAACGCCGCCGACCCACGGCGCCCGCTCGACGCCCATATCGAGGGCTACGAGAAGGCAGGCGGGGGCTGGATGGAGCGCACGATCCGGATTCACCTCGGCGGGCAGATCGCACAGTTGGAGGAGGTCAACGACCTTCAACTGAACGTGCGCCACGACATGTCGATGTTTGATCCCGGGCCGTATCAACTTCCCGAGTGGGTCGGTCCATTGCAGGACATCTGGGGATCGCCAACGCGAGTGCGCTAGGCGATTCGCGGAACGACAGAACGCCGACACGGCTTGGACCGTGTCGGCGTTCGTGTATCGGGGCGCCGGGATTCGAACCCGGGACCTTCCGCTCCCAAAGCGGACGCGCTACCGGACTGCGCTACGCCCCGCGGCGGAGTAAAGTAGCGCTTACGCCCCCTGAAGGGCAGTGAGGA
>JAHECN010000088.1 GCA_024641735.1 Gemmatimonadota bacterium
GTCTGTCGTTGCACGCCGCCGAGGAAATTGACGTCAACCGCGGCTGGAAGCGGGAAGCCGAAGGGTCGAGCGCCACCTTCACCTCGACCGTGCTCATGGCGAATGTCAGCGTGAACTCCGCGCTGTCGCTGGCGGGCGGCCTCGATTCCCGGCGCAGCGTCCGACTCTACCGTGACTTCGTCAACCCGGAAATCGCATTCGACGATGCAATCCGACAAGGCCAGTGGGCGCAAGTCGCACTGCGGCCGTCGCGGCATCTGCGCGCACAAACCGACATCCGCACGAGCGGCGGAGGAGTGGAAGGGCGGTCCACCGCAGTCACTGCATCGCTCTCCGCCATGCAAGTCACCGCACTCGGGCTTGGCTTCCGTGCCAGGAGTACGCAATACAGCGGCAGTCGGAGTGAAGGACGGCTCAGTTCGCTCTCGGTGGAAGCGGCACCAAGGTCCGCGATCCGCCTCGCACTCAACGCGGGCATCCGGACGAGCGCCATCCCGGGAGACCCGGCGCCCGCGACACGCCTGACCTGGGCTGGTGGGGACCTCGACCTCTCTGTCGGACGATCCCTCTATCTCATGCTCTCGACCTACCGCGAAACCGGAACGCTCTCCGCCTCCATTCAGTCGTATGCTGCGGTGACCTGGCGCTTCTAAGTCGCAGGGCCCCCGTTCGCCCGCAACGCTTGCGCCCCCCACCGGTCGGGACGATGTTCAAGGGTTCCCCACCTGCTCGTCCCCTCCGGAGGTTTCTGATGTCCAGCCGCACCATTCGGCTTCTGGCCACCCTGCTCCTGCTCCCGGTCGTGGCTCTCCACGCCCAGGAAGCCACCAGCCCGAAACAGCTCACGCCAGACGCAATGAAGGAATGGAAGGCGACACGGGGCACTGTGATTGCAAACAACGGCGCGTGGTTCGCCTACGCGGTCGCACCGGCCGAGGGTGATGGAGAGGTTGTCATCAAGGCGATCGCCTCGGACAAGGAGTACCGCTTCCCCACCGGGGATGGGGCGTCCTCGGCTGGGATCCAACTCTCGGACGACTCCAAGTGGGCGGCCTGGCTCTCCTATCCGCCATTGAAGGAGACCAAGAAGCTGAAGAAGGATCGGAAACCGATCCAGGGCACCGCGCACCTGCTCAACCTGGCGACGGGAGAGCACCGCGAGATCGAGAAGATCCGCCGAATCGTCTTCGCAGGTGAGAAGCCGAACTGGGTGGCGCTGCAGACCGCGCTGGATGCCCCGACGCCTGCACCGGGAGCAACTCCCCCCGCCGCCAGCGCCGGCCCGACGCCGTCTACCATCATCCTGCACGACCTCGCCAAGAACACCTCGCTGACGATTGGAGATGTCGGTGAATTCGGGTTCGATTGGAGCGGGGAGTGGCTGGCCTATACCGTGGAGACGACAAGTCGAGTCGGCAACGGTGTGCAGTTGCGCAACATGAAGACCGATGTGGTGCGGCCTGCCGACGCGAGCAAGGGCCTCTACCGGCGTCTGACGTGGGCCGACAGCGGCATGGCGTTGGCGGTCCTCCGCGGCATGCCGGACAGCGCCAACACCGACACGCTGTACAGCGTGGTCGCATGGAAGAACTTCGTCACCGGCACGCCGACCCGCACCGTCTACGAACCGTCGGCGGCGACAGGATTCCCGGCCGCCATGAAGATCACGTCAGACCGGGCCCCGCGCTGGACGCAGGACTTCGGTGGACTCTATCTCGGCATTCGTGCGGTGAATCCCCCGAAGGACAAGTCGCCGGACTGGGAGGCCGACGAGAAGCCAAACGTCGAGATTTGGCATGGCAAGGATCCCCGTCTGCAACCGCAGCAGAAGGTTCAGGAGAGCAGCGACAAGTCGGCCAACTATCTCTCGCTCTATCGGATCGCTGAGCAGCGTTTCCTCCAACTCGCCACGCCAGACATGGATCAAGTCACGCCGGCCCAGAACGACAGGTGGGCCATCGGCTATGACGACCGTGCCTACGAACTCGCCGCATCTCTCTCCGGTGTGCGGAAGCGGGACGCATGGGTGATCAATCTGACGGATGGCACTCGCCGCAACGTGTTGACCGGCTCCACGGCCGCGTTGAGTGCCTCGACGGATGGTCAGCGCTTCGCCTACATGGAGGATGGCGACTACTTCGTCCAGGAGTTCGCCGGTGGCGCGAGCCGCAACCTCACCAGCGGTGTCGCCACGACGTTCTGGAACGACGAGGACGACCACAATGTCGCCAAGCCGCCACGCTTCCCCCTCGGCTGGTCCACGGATGGGATGACCCTGCTGTTGACGGATGGCTGGGACATCTGGCGCTTCCCAGTCCGCGGCGGGGCCGCGACGAACCTGACCGTCAATGGCAAGAAGGACGGCATCCGCTATCGGCAGATTCTCTCCTGGAATCCGCGGCAACGCGGCGTGGACCTGAGCAAGCCGATGCTCGTCGCGACATACGGGGAGTGGACCAAGAAGGAAGGGATCTCCAAGGTCGACCCCGCGAAACCAGGTGCCACGTCCCTGCTCTGGGACGATGCCTCGTTCCGTGTCACCCGGGCGCGCGACGCCGACGTGTTCTTCTACACGCGGAGCACGTTCACGACCTTCCCGGACTGGTACGCGACGGGCCCCAGCCTGACCTCACCGAAGCGGCTGACGGACCTCAATCCGCAGCAGAAGGAGTATGCCTGGTCGTCGGGAGCACGACTCGTCGACTACGTCACGGATCATGGCGTGAAGCTGCAGGCGGCGCTCTTCCTCCCGGCGAACTATCAACCGGGGAAGAAGTATCCGACCCTGGTGTACATCTACGAGAAGCTCTCGCAGGGATTGCACAACTATTCCGCCCCCAACGAGACGCGCGCCCTCAACCCGACGAACTACACCTCACGCGGATACGCGGTCTTGATGCCGGACATCGTCTATGAAATCAACGATCCGGGCATGAGCGCGGTCTGGGCTGTCATCCCGGCCGTCAAGGCAGCGGCTGCGACCGGCATCGTGGATATCGACAAGGTGGGGTTGCAGGGTCACTCGTGGGGCGGCTACCAGACGGCGTTCCTCGTCACGCAGACCAACCTCTTCAAGGCCGCGATCGCCGGTGCGCCGTTGACCGACATGATCTCCATGTACAGCTCGGTCTACTGGAATTCTGGTAGCGCCAATCAGCCGATCTTCGAGAGCAGTCAGGGCCGCTTCAAGGGGAACTTCCTCGACAACATGGACGCCTATGTCCGCAACTCGCCGAACCGCTTCGCCGATCGAGTCGAGACGCCGTTGATCATCCTGCACAACGACAAGGATGGTGCGGTGGACTTCAATCAGGGCGTCACGTACTACAACACGCTCCGTGAACTCGGCAAGGAAGTCTTGATGCTTTCCTATCCGGGCGAGAACCACGGACTCGCGAAGGCCGCGAACCAGAAGGACTACGCCCGACGGATGGATGAGTTCTTCGACGCCAAGTTGATGGGCAAGGAGGCGCCGGACTGGTACGTCAACGGCGTCCCCCGCCTGAAGATGGACGACCACCTCAAGTCGCGCCGCCCGGCACCACCGCCGAAGCCGGCTCCGGTGCCGTGACCGCCATTCACCTGATTGACGCGTTTGCGGAGGGGCCGTGCACCGGCAATCCTGCCGGCGTCGTGCTCCTCGCGGAAGAGCGCTCAGCCGAGTGGATGCAGTCCGTGGCGATGGAAATGAATCAGGCCGAAACCGCCTTCCTGCATCCGCAGGGGGGCGATTTTGGTTTGCGGTGGTTCACCCCAGTGGATGAGGTCGATCTCTGCGGCCACGCGACGCTCGCATCCGCCCACATGCTCTGGCAGGATGGTCACCTCGCGGCAGACGCAATCGCCCGCTTTCACACACGCAGCGGAGTATTGACGGCCACGCGCACGGATGACCAGATCACGTTGGATTTCCCCCGCATCCCGTCCCACCGCGTTGACGGGCCAGCAGACCTGGCGCGCGCGTTGGGCGCGGAGCCTCAGTCCGTGCACATGGGGGACTTCGATCTGTTGATCGAGGTGGCCGATGCCGACACCGTGCGCGCACTCCAGCCGAACCTCGCCGCAGTGGCCGCGTGGGATGTTCGTGGCCTGTTGGTCACGGCACCGAGTGATCAGGATGGAGCCGATTTCATTTCGCGCTGCTTCTTTCCCGCGCTCGGCGTCCCGGAAGATCCCGTCACCGGTTCGGCGCACTGCGCCTTGGCGCCGTTCTGGGCGGAACGACTGCGCCGCGACGACCTGACCGGGTGGCAGGCGTCGCGGCGCGGGGGGCACGTCCATTGTCGGGTCAACGGTGAACGCGTGGCGCTCAGTGGTCGCGCGGTCACCACGGTCCGCGGAACACTCCTCTTCTAGCGTTATCCGCCGAGCAGGACACGCCGCATCTGGTAGATGATCTCGTTGTCGGGGCCCAACTTCTCGATGCGGCGGATCGAACGGCCTTCCTGTGCGATCCAGAGCCGGAAGTGCTCGTTGTTGAGGGTGTAGTCGACGACCCAGGAGCTCTTCGGCATCCATGAGGGCTTCTCGGTGAGGCTCATCTCGCGCATCACTTCGAATCGCAGCCAGCCCCATCCTTGCTGCATGGTATCCACGGTGACCGGGAGGATCCCCTTCCAACCGTCGGTCAGCGGCAGCGAGGAAATCACCAATTCGATGCCGAGGGCGGAGTACGGCGTATTCTGGAAGAGCTCGGTCCGCTTCCACCCACCGGACCCGCGTGCCGGCTGAAACGCCCGCTCGACCGATCGGAGGTTGTATCGTGCGGTCCAGACGCCGAGCGGGGTGGTGCGGACCGTGACAATGGGGCGGAGCGAGGAGCGTTCCAGTAGGATCGAATCCGAGTGTTCCCCATCCGCCTCCTGCCAGCGCCGTACTTGCTGCCAGGCGGCCCGCCCCTGGTACCGGACCGCTTCCAGTGCGATGGATCCGTCGGGAGCCCGACCAACCCCTTCTTCTCGGTTGGTCGTGATCCACCCGAATGTTGGCCGCACGGAGCGGCCTTGGGGCACTGGGTCGGGCTGGTCTGAAGGGAGGTTCAATCCGACCGGCGCGCAGCCGAAGAGCATGAGAGCGATGAGAGCCGGCGCGCATCGTGTGCGACGACCAATGGGGCAATCCTGAGGCAATCCGGGTAACTCCGACGGAGTGTTGAGCCGACGAGGCGGCAAGAGCGCAATTTGGTCTGAGTCAGGCCGGGTCGCCACCCAACCCTTAACATCGAGACAACCGGGGAGTCTTCGGAATATGCGATTTCTCGCCATTCTGCTGCCATTCTTCGCCAGCGCAACCCTCGCCGCGCAGGCTCCGAGCACCCCCGCCGATTCAGCCCGGCATGCACTGAACCGCTTGGGATACGGCCCGACCCCCGGCCAGGTTGACGCCGTGGCCCGTGAGGGGGTCCTCCGGTGGGTCGACCGCCAACTCGCGACCCAAGACCTCCGTGACCCTGCGTTGGCACGTCGCGAGGCCGCCGTTGCAGTCCTGCACACGCCGATGGCCGACATGGTGGCCATGCACATCGACCAGACGACCAAGGCGCTCAAGGCCCAGGCCCAAGGCGGCGACTCGGCGATGATCCGGCAGTTGCAAATGGACATGCGCCAGCAAGCGCAGTCAGGGACACGGGACCTGCGGACGCTGAACGGAGAACTGCAGGCGGTGACCCTCGTCCGGGCCGCGACCTCCGAACGCCAGCTCGGCGAAGTGCTGGCAGACTTCTGGACCAACCACTTCAACGTGCTGATCACCAAGGGCTTCGATCGCGCCTACTTCGCCGACTATCTCGAGCACACCATTCGCGAGCACGCACTCGGCCGCTTTGAGGACCTGCTGGTGGCGACCGCGATGTCGCCGGCGATGCTCTTCTATCTGGACAATGTCCAGAGCGTCGCCGACAACACGTCCGTGGCCGCCCTGCCATCACGCGCGGGGCAGCGACCGCAAGCGGTGCGCGCTGGGCAAATCGGACGTGGACGCGTGCTCACACCGCAGCGCAATCGCCCGGGGATCGACCCTGCGGTGGCCGAACAAATTCGGCAACGCCAACCGCGGGGCTTGAACGAAAATTACGCCCGTGAACTGATGGAACTCCACACGCTGGGAGTGGATGGGGGCTACACGCAAGACGACGTCGTCG
Source organism: Gemmatimonadota bacterium (assembly GCA_024641735.1). Lineage (GTDB taxonomy): Bacteria > Gemmatimonadota > Gemmatimonadetes > Gemmatimonadales > GWC2-71-9 > Palsa-1233. The sequence goes on from JAHECN010000088.1 coordinate 6,140, forward strand.
ACGTGGCGCGCATCCTCACCGGCTGGACGATCGATCGGCGCGGAGACCATCGCTTTCAGTTTCAGTCCGCCGCGCACGACCGCGGAGAAAAGGTCGTGCTGGGGCGCACCTTCCCAGCCGGACACAGCATGGACGAGGGCCGAGCGCTGCTGGCGATGCTCGCATCCCATCCCGCGACCATGCACCACATCAGCGCCAAACTCTGCGCCCGGTTCGTCGCGGACGTCCCGCCGGATGGCTGCATCGACGACGCCGTGCGCGCCTGGCAGCGCACCGACGGGCAGATCCTTGAGGTCGTCCGCGCCATCGTGCATTCGCAGGACTTCTGGGCCACGGCCAACGTGCAAGCCAAGGTGAAGTCACCGCTCGAGTTTGTGGTGAGTGCGGTGCGGGCCGTCGGAGGCACGCCCGATGCGACGCCCCGACTCGCCCAGCAACTGCAGCGACTCGGACAACCCCTCTTCCAGCAGAGCACGCCGAACGGCTATCCGGAAACGCAGGACGCCTGGGTCAACAGCGGTGCCCTCCTCGCCCGAATGAACTTTGCCGTCGCGCTTGCCTCCGGGCGGATGCCCGGCGTGCAGGTCCAACTCGATCGCGTCGTCCCACTCACCGCCAATCAGGACGCGCTGCTCGACGAGGTCGATCGCGCCATCCTCGGCGGCATGATGTCGCAGCGCACCCGCGAGACGATCCGCACCGAGATCCGGGACCTGCGTGACCCACGTGTCGCCCGCGCCATGGCCATCGGCCTCGCGATCGGTGGCCCTGAATTCCAGAGGCAGTGATGACGATCTCCCGACGTGCATTCATGAAGGCGGGGGGACTCGCCATGGTCTCCCTCGGCGCGGACCCGTTGTTCGTGGATCGCGCCGCCTACGCGCTCCGCGAGCAATTCGGCTCGGCCGGTGGCAAGACGCTGGTCTGTCTCTTCCAGCGCGGTGCGGTCGACGGCCTCTCGATGATCGTTCCGGCGGGGGATCCCTGGTACTGGCGTGATCGCCAGCGGATCGCCATCCCGAAGAACGATCTGGTCTCGCTCGACGGCATGTTCGCCCTCCATCCGCGACTCGCATCGCTGAAGCCGCTCTGGGATCGCGGTGCGATGAGCATCGTGCACGCCGTCGGCTCCCCTTCGACCACACGCTCCCACTTCGATGCGCAGGACTACATGGAGAGTGGGACCCCGGACCGAAAGTCCACGACCAGTGGGTGGGCCAACCGGTACTGCGAGCATGCGCGCGAGCACGCCGAGACGCCGTTTCGTGCGGTCGCGTTCGGGCCGCAGCTCCCGCGCATGCTCTCAGGGAGTGCGCCAGCCTTGGCCATCGATGACCTGCGCGCGTTCGGGGTCCGCACCGCACGGGCAGAGGGAAACGATCGCCTGACCCGGGCATTCGAATCGCTCTACGAAGGGTCGGCTACCGGACTCGTCGCCTCCTCCTCGGCGGAGGGATTCGAGGCGATCAAGATGCTCAGGAGCGCCGACCCGACGTCGCTGGCTCCGGCCAATGGCGCCGTTTACGGACGGAGCAAGTTGGCCGCATCAATGCAGCAGATCGCGCAGCTCATTCGCGCGGACCTCGGGCTCCAGATCGCCTTTGTGGACGTTGGGGGCTGGGACACCCATGTAAATCAGGGCGCCGACCAGGGCCAGCTCGCGACGCGATTGGACGACCTGGGTGGGGCGCTGGCGGCCTTCACAACCGACCTCGGCGAGCGGATGCGCGATGTCGTCGTGCTCACCATGAGCGAGTTCGGGCGCACGGTGAAGGAGAACGGCACCGGCGGGACGGACCATGGCCACGGCACCGCGATGATGGTGATTGGTGGTGGCGTGCGGGGGAAGCAGGTCCTGGGGACGTGGCCTGGCCTCGCCCCGGAGGCGCGTCACGAGGGGCGTGACTTGGCGGTCACCACGGATTTCCGGGCGCTCTTCAGCGAGGTGCTGACCGGGCACCTTGGCGCGGCCGATCTCAACGCCGTCTTCCCCGGTTTCGTACCACAAGGGACCCTAGGGCTCTTCGGCTGACACGCGGCCCTGCGCCGCGTTACGTTTGGGGTCTCTCCACTTCACGACGGACCCGAACATGCAACGCTCTCCCTTTCTGGGTGCAACGCTTCTGGCGTGCCTCGCGACCGCCCCACTCGCAGCGCAGGGCGTCCCACCGAGCTTTGATTCCCGCCTCGACTCCATCGCGCGTGCGCCATCATCCGCGCGACTGGAGCAGGATGTTCGGCGCCTTGCCGACTTCGGCACCCGCAACACCTTTTCAGACACACTGTCGGGCAGCCGAGGCATTGGTGCCGCGCGTCGCTGGGTCTTCGCGGAGTTCACCAAGATCAGCGCAGCCTGCGGTGGATGTCTTGAGGTGCGATATACCCGAAGCACGCGTCCGGCGACCGGGACAGGTGCCCGCGCGACGCCGGAAGTCCAGGTCGTGAACGTGATCGCGATTCAACGTGGCACGATCTACCCCAACCGCATCGTGATGATGTCCGGCGACATCGATTCCCGGAACAGCAGCGGCACCGACATTACCAAGGACGCTCCCGGCGCCAACGACAACGCCACCGGAATGGCGGGCGCCATCGAGGCGGCACGGGTCCTCAGTACGCGGCGGTTCGCCAAGACGATCATCTACGCCGGCCTCAGTGGCGAGGAGCAGGGCTTGTGGGGCGGTCAACAGCTGGCACAGGAGTTCGTCGATTCCGCGTGGACCGTTGAGGCCGTCCTGAACAACGACATGATCGGCAACATCGAAGGAATCAACGGCGAGATCGACAACCGCTCGTTCCGGATCTTCTCGGAGCCGGTCCCGGCCAACGAGACCGACGCGGAGCGTCGTGCACGTCGCACGAGCGGCGGCGAGGTGGACGGCAATTCACGCCAGCTGGCCCGGTACGTCGAGCGCATCATCCGGGAGACGATGCCGGAGATGCAGCCGCGGATGATCTACCGACTCGATCGCTTCTCGCGGGGCGGGCATCATCGCCCGTTCAACGATCTCGGCATGCCGGGTGTCCGGATCATGGAGACCCACGAGAATTACGATCGCCAGCACCAGGACATCCGCACGGAGAATGGGCGTGCGTTCGGCGACGTGATCGCCGGCGTGAACTTCCCCTATCTTACCAAAATGACCGGTGTCAACGCGACGGTGTTGGCCGCACTCGCATGGGCACCTGCCCCGCCCGACGCCGTCCGCCTCCGCGGTGCCGTGAGTGCCTCCACGACGGTGTCATGGACGGCTCCTGCCGGGCCGGCGCCCTTGGGCTACAAGGTCTACTGGCGCGACACCACGGCGCCGCAATGGACGCATTGGCGTTGGGTTCCTGCCGGCACGACCCAAGTCACGCTCGACAACATCATCATTGACGACTTCTTCTTCGGTGTCGCAGCAGTCGGTTCAGGTGGTCACGAATCGGTTGTCCAATTCCCTTCTTCCGGTCGCTGAGGCCCATATGCGTCTGGTTCCTTTGGTCCTCCTGCTCGCTGCGGCCTGCGGACACTCCGAACCCTTCAGTAGCGTCCCGAGTACCAGCGACGGACCGTTCGGCACCGCGAGTCCCTCCCGATTGACCTACAATAGCGGCGTGGATTCCGCGGCCTCGCTGACAGAAGACGGCGCCTCGCTGATCTACCTCTACTCCCCAGGGGGCGGCAACGGCGACCGCTGCGCCGGTGTCCTTCCCAGAGCTGGAGGAACGCAGCGGTGGCAGTTGTGTGACTCGCGGGCCACGCGCGCCGATTCCGCCAAGAGCTTTTCCGCCGTCGCACTCGGTACGGATGGGCGACTGCTCTATTTGCAGGCGATCGCGAGTCGCGGGAAAATCACGCCGGATCGAACCATTCTCTGGCTCGCGGACAGCACGTTTCCGTTCGCGGCGCGACCGCTCATCACCTTTCCGATCACCGTCGGCGGACGCGGCGTCTCCTGGTTGACCGACGCGCAGTGGACGGGACCGAGTGAGTTCGTTGCTCGCGCCGGAATTCTCAGCGTGTCACAGGCGTGCAGTAGCTGCCCGTATGACACCACCGTGACCCTGCCCCGGATGGTGCGCGGGACGATCTCCACTGGTGGGGCCACGCTCAGCCCCATTGCAGGGACGGATGACGCCACGTTCATGGCGTTCGCCGAGGAACGCGCATCAATCGTGCAGATCCGTGGCAGCGTCATTGAACGAGTGGCAGCCACCGGCGGAACGCCCACCGTCGTCGGCACCCTCCCCTTCGGAACCATTCGCGCGACTGGGATCGGCTGTCGAGCTTCGGAATGTGTACTCGCAGTGACCGCAACCCGTGTCACACTGCCAGGTGGAACGGAGACACGCCTGTACCGCGTCCGCCTCGCAACCCACGCGATCGAGCTCCTGCGCGCGGAACTGGGAACATGGGTCAACCCCTTGGTCCTCCCGACCGGTGGGGACGTCGTCCTCCAGTCCTCGGCCGGCGGAACGCGTGACCTGTACCTCTTCAAGGGACTCCTCCCGTGACCCGCCTCCTCGCATGCCTCATGACCCTGATGCTGGTGGCCCAGCCCGTCACGGCACAATCCACGGGCGGACTCGTCGGGACGATCGTCGACGCCGCCACGGGCACGGCGCTGCGCGGCGCCCAGGTACGGCTGTACGGCGGCGCCATCGCCGCGACAACGGACACGGCCGGCAACTATCGCATCCGTTCCATTCCCGTCGGACTCCGCACGATGAGCGTCACGCTGGTCGGCTATCATCCGGTCCGTCGCGAGG
>JAHECN010000222.1 GCA_024641735.1 Gemmatimonadota bacterium
CCACCACCACGCCGACGCCGGAACCGCACCCCAATCCAGTCGCAGCAACGCCCAGAGCCCGAGCGGCAGAATGCCTACCAGGGCGCCGGTGAAGATCAGCGAGACGCTTGCCAGCGACCCATACTTGCGCACCAGATCGCGGGAATAGACGAGGTACACCGCGTAGGCGATCATCCCCAGTTCGATCGTCAGATTGCCAAGGGCCTTGCCCCGGTCGAACGCGACACGATCCGGCCCAATCAACCAGATCGTCCCGATGACCGCGGTCACGACACCAATCACCTTGAGCACCGTGAGGCGTTCCCGTCCGGTCACCACACCAATGATCGACGTCAACACGGGGATCGTTGCCACGAGAATCGTGGCATTGATGGCGGTACTGTGACTGAGGCCAAAGAGAAAGAGCGTCTGGTTGAGTGCGAGGCCGAGCAGTCCGAGACCGATCAATCGCCACCGATCCCCGCGTGGAATGACACTCGGCGGCTGGCGCCGTCGCACGAGGTCAAAGACCAGCGCACCGCCCGCGAGGCGGAAGACGACCAACGCAATCGCTGGGACAAAGGGAAGAACAAATTTTCCGGTGATCGCCAGTGAGGCAAAGAGCAGCTGCACCACCACCAACGCGATGACGACGCCGAGGCTCATCGCCGGCGCCCGCCGCTTCGCCCGCCCTTCCCCCCTTTGCCACCCTTCCCGCCCTTGCCACCCCCCTTGCCGGGCTTTCCGCCCGACGCCCCGCGTCCACGCCCCTCGCGATCCCGCGATCCTCGCGCCGCCTTGCCGCGCTCATCCGGACGCCGCCCTCGGCTACGCCGACCGCCGACATCCTCCCGTGTGCTTGGCGCCCGGTCAAGCAGCGCCAGGAGCGTCGGCAGGTCATCAGCGTGGAAGACGTCCCCGCCACGTTTGACCGCAAAGGTGAGGGGACGATCCAGTGGTGGGAGATCGGCCGTGCGGAGTCGGCGTGCCTGCCCTTCCCGCAAGTAGAGTCGAGCGATGGGATTCCCGTTTCGCACTTCGTAGCCGATCGGCACCGTGTCGCCATGGAGACGCAACGAGATCGGCAACGCATCAAGATGCGCGCGTGCTTCTGCCGGAATCATCGCCTCGGCATCGAGGCGTATGGGCGTGGCAAGAAAGGTCTCCCACGACGTCACGTCACCCAATTGGGCATGAATGAGCCCACGCACCGTCGTCGGATCGACACCGAACAACGCGCCGCCACTCCGGTTCCAGTATTCCTCCAGTTCCTGCACCGCGAGTGCGACGCGACTCCGATCGGGATGTTCTGCCGAGCCATCCAGAAGCGCGTCCGTGAGGACGTTCTGTGCCTCGGCGCGCAGCTCCTTCGGAATCTCGCCGTGCAGATGCGTCAGCTCCGTTTCCAGCTCGAACCCGAAATAGGAGAGTCGCCGCGTGGTCCCCAGACCTTGACGATGGCGATGTCCGGTGAGCACGACCTGCGGCGGGCCATAGCCCGCGTACTGTCGCACCATCGCGTAGGGGATTGTTGTCCCTTCGATGCTGGCGCGCGCGGCCCCGAAGCGATCTGCGAAGTAGCGGAGCGAGCCCGCCACGGCCCCCCAGCTCCCCGCAACCGAGGTTTTCGAGATCCATGCTTCCTGTCCGTCCACCGTCCGCTCGTCGAGCACGAGGTCGAACGGTTGGATCCGTGCGACCAACTCGATGAAGGCCGCGCGCAAATCGCGATCGGCATACGGCAGTGTTGTCGGCAACTCGACGTCGAGCGAACGGTAGATCGACGCCATCGCCAAGGCCCCATCTTCGATCGACTTCTGCAGGACACCACGACGTTCGGCCCACTCGCCGAGGGCGACTTCGTCGAAGATGTGTCGCGGAAGCCCGTAAATCTCCCCCATCGTGCTGCACTTGTTGACTGCCTCGACCAGCAGATTGTACGCCGTGAGGTGGTCGCTCCCCGGAACCAATGCGCCGTGCAAATCCCGATCGTCGCGTGTCATCCGGTGCAGTGACCCGACCCCACTCGCCCCGGCAACCAGCGGGAGCAGCTCGGCGCTCGCGTGTACCAGGAGTTCCGCCCAATCCCGGTCGACGGGGAGGGCCTCGACATCCCGCCCGTAGCGCGTCAGTCGGCCGTCGGCGATCAGCCCTCGCTCCGTCAGGCGCTTCATGGCTGCGACGTACCCTTCGCGATCCAGCGCAACCGGCAAGTCGAGTCCTGTGGCGTCCACACCGATGGCGGCGCAGGTCAGTGCTACGCGCTCTGCGTCGCCGGCGAGCTGGAACTCCGGTGGCGTTGGCCGCAGTGTGGCGAAGTCGAGGCGACGATCCGAGAGGATCACCACCTGCCCATTGGCGACGCGACCGTGCACGCGCCCAGCCATCTGGAGAATTTCGTTTGCACCGAGGTACAGCCGGTGGAGCACGTTGCGTCCACGATCGACCACGTTGCCGTAGCGCGCGTCGTAGATGATGACCGTGTCGAGTCCGGGCAAGTTGAGCGCCGATTGGCCGGCGGCCGTCATCGCGAGCAGATAGGGCTTCTTGACCTCCCCCTCCAGAAACGGCCGGATGATCCGGATCGGTTCACCACCGTGATAGAACGCCGCGTTCAACTTGGGGAACCGCAGCGCGAGCCCCTCGCCGAGGCGTTCGACTTCGGCGCGCGTCGGGAGGAAGACGGCGACGCCGCGACGCTCGCTGATGAAGCGCCGGATGGTCTGATCATCGAGAAATGTGGCGGGTTGCTCCGACTCTACCGTGACCTTCGCGCGCAACGTGGGATCAAACGCGGAGGTCTCCAGCACCTCGTCGCTATTGAGATACTCGCGATAGAAGGTCGGATCGACCGTGGCGGAGAGCCAGATGAAGCGGCAGCCGACCCGCTTCCCGAGCGCAAGGCAGAGCTCAAGTTCGGCTGAGGTCTGGTGGATCTCGTC
>JAHECN010000223.1 GCA_024641735.1 Gemmatimonadota bacterium
GACGGCGAGTGGATCGCCTACATGGTGGGCACCACCGTCTGGAAGATCGCGCTCGCTGGCGGATCGCCTGTCCTCCTCGGTGACGCGGGGCTTGCGCCCGTCGGGGTCACCTGGAGCAGCGCGGGGTTGATTCTCGTGGGTGGAGTTGATGGACTGCTTGCACTCCCCGCATCCGGCGGGGAGGCACGCCTCCTTGCAGTGCCCGACTCTTCACGGCGGGAGGTGTACTTCAACGGGCCGCTGGCATTGCCGGATGGTGAGACAGCGCTGGTGGCAATCCAGTCGTCGAATGGCGTATTGGATACGCGGCTCGGTGCGGTCTCCCTGTCCACCGGCGCCGTGCAGCGGTACGACCTCGCACTGCTCGAGGTCGTCGGTTACATCGATGGCACACTCGTCTATGTCCTCCCGACCGGAGCGCTCATGGCGATCCGGATGGACCTGAAGTCGGGTGCGACCACCGGCGTCGCCGTGGCACTCGGCCCCTCGGTCGTCACGACCGTCGCGGCGGGAACGCAGGCCGCCATGTCGGCAGGCGGCACGCTGGTGTACCAGCCGGCAGATGAGGACGCGACCCTTGGGTGGGTCGATCTCGATGGCCGCTTCTCTCCACTCCTCGCGGAATCTCAGGGCTACGGCTATCCGCGCCTTTCGCCCGACGGGAACCGCATCGCGGTCACCATCGGCGCCAACGGACGTTCGGACATCTGGATCTACGACATCGCCTCCTCCACGCCGACTCGACTCACCAACGCGGGAGGCTCGAACGATCGCCCGGAGTGGACCCCCGACGGCCAACGGATCGTGTACCGCTCCGACCGCGACGCCCGCCCTGCCATCTGGTGGCAGCGCGCCGATCTGGGCGCACTCGCGGAACCGCTGCTGGCCAGTATCCCGCATTCCTTCTTTGAGGGGGTGATCACCCCCGATGGCCGCACCCTGGTCTATCAGGTGGACGACGCGGGATCGCAACAGGCCGACATCATGTACCGATCACTGGAGGGCGACACGACGTCGTACCCGGTGGCCGCGACCCGCTTCGTCGAAGCGCAGGCGCGCGTCTCACCCGACGGCCAGTGGATCACCTATGCCACCGACGCATCAGGGACGTCACAAGTCGTCGCACAACAATTCCCGGCGGCCAGCGGCCGGGTCCAGATTTCCGTCTCAGGGGGATCAGAACCGGTGTGGTCACGGGATGGCAAGACGATCTACTATCGCGACGGTCGGCATCTCATGGCGGCATCGGTCTCGACGAGTGACGTCATCACGGTGACGAATCGCAGTGAACTCTTCCCCGACAATTTCCGCTTCGCCCAGGCACCACACGCCAACTATGACGTCGCGTTGGATGGCAGGCGTTTCCTGATGCTTCGGAACTCCCGGACCCCGGAGTATCAGGTCGTGTATGGCTGGGCGACGGAACTGCGGGCACGGATGCAGGCAGGAGGGAGACAATGAGCCAGAGCGCCGCCCCATGACCCGCGTCGGCACCACCCTCGGCCGCTACCACCTCCTCAGCCAACTCGGCGCCGGCGGGATGGGTGAGGTCTGGCGTGCCCGTGATGCCAACCTCGACCGCGAGGTCGCGATCAAGCTGCTGGCACCCGGCACCATGGCGGACGCCGACACGCAGGCACGCTTCCGCCGAGAGGCCTTGGCGCTCTCACGGCTCTCGCACAGCGGGATCGCGACGGTCTTCGACTTCGATGCCCACGAAGGCACACCCTTCCTGGTGATGGAACTCGTCACGGGAGGAAGCCTTGAGGCACGCATCGCGGGCGGCCCGCTGCCGGTCGAAGAAGTGCGCACGCTCGGCGCCGCCATTGCCGATGCGCTGCAGGACGCGCACTCGAACCAGATCGTGCATCGCGATCTGAAACCCGGCAACGTGATGTTGACCAACACCGGTCAGCCGAAGATCCTCGACTTCGGCATCGCGATGCTGCTGAACGAAGCGGGTGCCAACAAACTGACCCGCACCGGGATGATCCTCGGCTCACTCCCCTACATGGCGCCGGAACAACTCACCGGCGACGCCGATTCGCCACTCACCGATGTGTACGCCCTCGGCGTACTCCTTTTCGAAATGCTCACCGGCCGCCGGCCTTTCGTGAAGGAGCGCGCCGAGGCGTTGATGTTCGAGATCTTCGGGAGCGCACCACCGACGGTGCAGTCACTTCGCCCCGACGTTCCGGATGACCTCGATCGCCTGGTGATGGCTTGCCTCAGCAAGGCCCCCGCTGACCGACCGGCGAGTGCCGCGGCCGTCGGCGCCGCGTTGCGCGGCACGGGTAGCGCCGCCTCGGGCAGCACATCGGCCGAGACCGCCGCGATGCACAGCATCCGGTCGATCGCTGTGCTGCCGCTCCGCAACACCTCAGGGGACTCGACGCAGGAATACTTCGTGGACGGGATGACCGAGGCGATCATCTCTGATCTCGCGCGCATCAAGGCCCTCCGGGTGATCTCGCGCACCTCGGCGATGCAGTACAAGGGGACCACCAAGTCACTCCCCGAGATCGCACGGGAGTTGAATGTCGGTGCGATCCTCGAGGGCTCGGCCCACCTCGTCGGGGAACGCGTGCGAGTGAGCGTCCAGTTGATCGCGGCGCGGAACGACGAGACCCTCTGGTCGGACCGCTATGATCGCGACCTGGTGGACGTCCTGACGCTGCAGAGCGAGGTCGCCGAAGTGGTCGCCCGGGAAGTGGCCGTGCAGCTCACCCCATCGGAGGCAGGTCAGTTCGCGCGACGCCAGGTAGTGAACGCCGAGGCCCACCTCGAGGTGCTCAAGGCCAGGCATTCGATGTTCGCCGGGACGAAGGATGCCCTTGAGGTGGCACTGCGCCACGCTCGTCGCGCGCTTGACCTTGCCCCGGACTACCCTGTGGCGTGGGCGGCGCTCGCGGA
>JAHECN010000224.1 GCA_024641735.1 Gemmatimonadota bacterium
ATCGGCGAGCAGCCGACGGTGGAAGGGGACATTGGTGGCGACACCCACGACGACCAGCTCGTCCAGCGCGCGCCGCATGGCGTCGATGGTGCGCGCGCGATCCGCGCCCGCGACGATCAGCTTGGCCAACATCGAGTCATAGTAGAGCGTCACCTCACTGCCGCTCTCCACACCACTCTCCCACCGCACGCCTGGGCCCGCGGGCGCACGGAGCCAGCGAATGGTCCCTGAACTCGGCAGGAGTCCGTTGGCAGGATCTTCACTGGTGATCCGGCATTCCATCGACCAGCCGCGTGGGGTAAGCACGCCAGCCGGGATGGTCATCGGCAGGCCGCGCGCGATGCGCAACTGCTCGCGAACCAAGTCGACCCCATACACCTGCTCGGTCACCGGATGCTCGACCTGGATGCGGGTGTTCATTTCGAGGAAGTAGAACGACTCGTCGGCGGCGAGCAGGAACTCGCAGGTCCCTGCCCCGCGATATCCCACGGCTACCGCAGCAGCCACGGCGGCGGCACCCATCCGCTCACGCAGCTCCGGCGACACGGCGATCGACGGGGCTTCTTCCAGCAATTTCTGGTGCCGGCGTTGCACAGAGCATTCGCGCTCGCCCACGTGCACCGTCCGCTCGTGATCGGCGAGGAGTTGGATCTCAACGTGCCGCGGACGTTCGACATATTTCTCGAGGTACACGCTGCCATCGCCGAACGCTTTCAATGCCTCACTCGCCGCACTGGTCATCGCCGCGGCGAGATCGGCCTCGGCGCGGACCACCCGCATCCCCTTGCCGCCACCACCAGCCGCGGCCTTGACCAGGACGGGATAGCCGAGCTGCGCCGCCATGGCGATGGCCTCGGCGGGATCCTCCATGGCCGCTACGGCGCCCGGGACGATCGGGACACCGGCGGCCTGCATCAACCGTCGCGCAGCGGTCTTGTCCCCCATCGCTTCGATGGCCGATGACGGTGGGCCGATGAAAACCAAGCCCGCCTCCTCGACGGCGCGTGCGAAGGCGGCGCGCTCCGCGAGGAATCCGTAGCCTGGATGAATGGCCTCCGCACCGCTCGCACGGGCAGCGTCAATCAGCGCGTCCATCCGGAGGTAGCTCTCTGCTGCCGGTGCCGGGCCGAGCCGAACGGCGTGGTCCGCGGCGCGGACGAACGGCGCGTGACGATCGGCATCCGAGTAGACGGCCACGGCGCGCAGCCCCTCATCGCGACAGGCGCGGATGATGCGCAGGGCGATTTCACCGCGGTTGGCGACCAAGACGGTCGAGATCGAGCGTGGTGTCATGGCCGACAGGAAGCGATCGCCGGGAGGCCTTGGGCGTCGGATCGAGTGAAGAGGGTCTGGCACAGCTGGCGATTCCGCCGCGCGGCCAGATCGTAAATTTCTCGCGCCGCCTCGCTCCAGACAGAGCCGGCGAGACCGGTCCGTGCCAAGAGGTGCACGCTGAGTGGACTCGGGGATTCTCCCGTGGCCGTGGGCCCGGCGGCGAGCACCATGCGGACCGGATGCCAATCCAGCGACGGTGAGGGAATCGAGTCCACACTCGGTGCGAGGCACACCGGGCGACGCGCGCTCGCGCGCACCAATGCGGCGGGGAGCGTGAGCTCCGGGTCTGCGCCAATCGCAGTCGCCATCTGACCACGATAGTCCGCATCAAATGCGTAGAGATCAGGACGAATCAGAATGAGGTCGTCGTACTCATCACTGAGCAATCGGACGCCCCACACCGCCGCCGTCTCCACCAGCGATCCGGTAACCAAGACGCCCGATCGTGGGCAGGAACCCATCAGATTGCGCCCCAACTCCCTGAGGACCGGGGGCAGCGGCAGTTCCTCCGGAGCGACTGCTGGCGACGTCGCCGTGGTCCATCCGAGGCGTTCGATCCGACTGGTGGTGCGCTCGACGATCGCCATCACCAGATAGACCGACGCGGAGTCCGCGAGCAGATGGTGTGCCTGATCGAAGGCCGACGTGGCAAACTCGATCAACGGAATGCCACTTCCTTCCGTGGGGTGCCCATCGCGATGCCACGCCTGCGCGTCGCTGAGATGAATCTGACCCAACGCGAACCAGGCCCGACCATCGTTGGGTACCGTGGCGAGATGTTGACCGAGGAGGAGCTTGGCGTCCCCACGCCGCCCCTCGCGCACCAAGGATTCGGCCCGAGCCACTGCGGATCCGATCGATGCCGCATTACCGCCCACGGGGGTCGTCTGGGCAGGAAGCACAGCGGCCCAGACCACGCAGGTCAGGGAGAGCATCGCGAGGCGCGCAGGGCGAATCATCAGAGCGGGATGCATCCGTGTTTCTTCGGTGGATTCCGGTCGCGTTTGGTTTCGAGGGTCATGAGCGCGTCAATCAGCCGGGGTCGAGTGTCACGCGGGTCAATGACATCATCAATGTAGCCTCGCGCCGCGGCCTGGTAGGGGTTCGCAAAGGCTTCGGTGTACGCCTCGGTCTTGGCGGCTGCTTCGGCGGCAGGATCCTCGGCCTTGGCGATCTCCCCCTTGTAGAGGATTTCCACCGCGCCCTTCGAGCCCATGACCGCGATTTCGGCGGTCGGCCACGCCAGGTTGACGTCGCCGCGAATGTGTTTGGAGCTCATGACATCGTATGCCCCGCCGTAGGCCTTCCGCGTGATGACCGTCAACTTCGGCACGGTGGCTTCGCAGTAGGCGTAGAGCAGCTTGGCGCCATGCCGAATGATGCCGCCATGCTCCTGGGCCACACCAGGGAGGAAGCCGGGGACATCGACAAAGGTGACGATCGGGATGTTGAAGGCATCACAGAAGCGGATGAAACGGGCCGCCTTCACCGAGGCATTGATGTCGAGCACCCCAGCCAGCACCGCCGGCTGGTTGGCAATGACGCCAATGCTCTTGCCGGCGAGCCGAGCGAAGCC
>JAHECN010000225.1 GCA_024641735.1 Gemmatimonadota bacterium
CGTCCCGCCAGTCGGGCACGGACGTTTCAGCCAGAAGCCTCCATTCCTGTCGCGACGGCAGGTCTTCTTCGGCACGTTGCTCGCAGACTGATCTCCGTACAGATTCCGGGGTTAGCGTCCCGAACTTCTTTCTCCTCGCGCCCGGATCCTGAATGAACGATCCCACGCCGCACCCCTTGCCGGCACTCCTCGCGGAAGCGCTCGGGGAGGCGTACACCCTGGAAGGGGAGATTGGCCGCGGTGGGATGGGCGTTGTGTACCGCGCCCGCGACGAGCGGTTGCATCGACGGGTTGCGATCAAGGTTCTCCCCCCCGAATTGGCGTTTTCCAGTGAAATTCGCGCCCGGTTCACGCGCGAGGCGCAGACAGCTGCGCGGCTGGCGCATCCTCATATCGTCCCGATCCATGACGTGGGCGAGGGGAAGGGGATCGTCTATTTCGTCATGGGCCTGATCGAAGGCGAGTCGCTCGCGGCACGAATCCGTCGCCGGGGCCGGGTGCCCGCCGAGGAGGCGCGCCGCATCATGCGGGAAACGGTGGACGCCCTCTCCGCCGCCCATGCGCTGTCCGTGATCCACCGCGACATCAAGCCAGACAACATCCTGCTGGAGGGGACGCGTGGCCGAGTGATGGTCACCGACTTCGGCATCGCGAAGGCGCTGACGGCGAGCAGCAGTGCGACGCTGACCTCCGCCGGCATGGCGATTGGCACGCCGTCCTACATGAGCCCCGAGCAGGCAGCGGGCGAGCGGGACATCGACGGGCGCAGCGACCTCTATTCCGTGGGCATCGTCGCCTACCAGATGCTCTCGGGCGAGCTGCCCTTCAACGCGCCGACGGTCGCCGGGATCCTGATGAAGCACATCACGGAACCCGCGCCCTTGCTGCACGAGCGGTTCTCGGATGTGCCGGAGGACCTCTCGCTCGCGGTGGCGCGGTGCCTTGAGAAGGATCCCGAGAATCGCTGGCCAAGCGCCGAGGCGATGCGCCGGGCACTGGAGAGCAGGACGGTGGCGGGGTATCGGCCGACAGGGTTGGGGTGGCGTGCGGAATCGCGGCCCGCCAACCCGACGCGACCCTCTCCGCGCACGGCCTCGACGCGTGGGAGCGCCTCTCCGCGTCCGCTCGCCCGCCCGCCGCTGGGTGAGCGCGGCAGTCGCACGGCTCGGCCACTCGGGGAGCGCGCAGAGGGTCGCAACCTGCCGGGACGCCCGGCGCAGCGCGGCCTCGCGGGTGCGCGGGAAGCGGCACGCCTGGCGCGCGAGGAAGCGCGTGCGCTGCGCGGACGCAAAAAGAACGAGCCCGCCCTTCCCGAAACGGGCGAGCCTCGCCTGGTGCGCCAGGCGCGCGCCGAATTCGCGAAGTTCTCGGCCGTGGTCGGCGGCTGCTTCATGATCAACGTGGCGACCGGGCTCGACGGACCGTGGTTCCTGTTCGTTGCCGGGGCGATGTCGATCAACCTGTTCAAGCGCTACTCCGAACTCTGGCAGGCCGGCTACTCGTGGCGCGACGTGCTGCATCGTCCTGACGCGCCGGATGCCATTTCGTCCAATTCGGCGAAGCGCCTCAAGGGTGTCCGGCAACTCGCCGCCCCGACGGGTGAGGAGTACGGTCCGTGGCTCAGCAAGATGACGCAGGTCCACAGCGACCGTGGTGCGATCTTGTCGATCTGGGAAAAGCTCACCGACACCGATCGGGAGATGTTTCCCGAGATGCTGCAGACGGTTGAGGGACTGCACGATCGCTCGGCACAGCTGGCGCGCACGTTGAACGACATGGACCGGGTGGGACTGCAGGACGTCGCCCTGATCGACACGCGTCTGGCGGAACTGCGGGAGCGCAATCAGAACGAGGAGCGCGATCGTCAGATCGCCCTGCTCGATCGTCAACGCCAGGCCTGCGTCGACCTGCAAGCGCGACGCTCGGAGATCGTGGACCGTCTCGAGAGCAGCGTCTTGCTGATGCAGAGCCTGCGACTGGAGCTGCTGCGCATCAAGGAGCGCGGCGTCGGTGCGATGAGCGACAGCCTGGCGCTGGTGACGCAACAGGCGCGTGCGATCACGCGGGACGTCGACAACGCGATCAGTGCGGCGAAGGAAGTGCGGGAGCTGTAGGGAGTCATGAGTCGTTGGTCGTGAGTCGTGAGAAACAACAAGGCCGGCCTCCTGTTTGGGATGCCGGCCTTCGCACTCTCGCGACTCACGACCAACGACTCTCGACTAATAGTTGAGAATTTCCACCATCGCCGCCTTCACGCTTTCCACCTGCGGCAGAATCACATCCTCCAGCTCCGGCGCATAGGCCACGAACGTGTCGGTCGCGGCAACGCGGCGCACGGGGGCATCGAGCCACTCGAACATCTCATCGGCGATCTTGGCACTGATCTCCGAGCCGTAGCCCCAGGAGAGCGAGTCCTCGTAGGCGACGATCACGCGGCCGGTCTTCTTCACTGAGGTAGCGATCGTCTCCCAATCGACGGGATTGAGGGAGCGCAGGTCGATCACTTCGACGCGCTGACCGGTGGTCTCCTCCAATTCCTTGGCGGCCTGGATCGTCCGCTGCACGACCGCGCCGTACGTGACGACCGTGGCGTCAGTCCCCTCGCGCACGACGTTCGCTTTCCCAAAGGGAATCATGAAGTTCGGGCCGGGATAGGTGCCCTTGTTGTACGCCTGCCGATAGAGGTGCTTGTGCTCCAGGAAGATCACGGGATCTTCGCAGCGGATCGCGGTGCGCAGCAGGCCGTTGGCATCGAGGGCCGTGGAGGGGCAGATGACGCGGAGCCCCGGGATGCCGGTGAAGATCGCGGCGCCGGTCTGGGAGTGATAGACGGCACCGCCCTTGAGGTACCCACCATACGTCACACGAACGACAACGGGCGAGGCAAAGGTGTTGTTGGAAC
>JAHECN010000089.1 GCA_024641735.1 Gemmatimonadota bacterium
CGGAACCGATGGCGGCGGCGATCGGTGTCGGGCTCCCAGTCGAGACGCCGACCGGCAACATGGTGATTGATATCGGCGGCGGCACGACGGAGATCGCCGTGATCGCACTTTCCGGCATCGTGTCCGACACCTCGATTCGCATCGGCGGCGACGAACTCGATCAGGCGATCGTGATGTTCATGCGCAAGAATTACAACTTGTTGATTGGTGAGCCGACGGCCGAATTGATCAAGATCAAGGTGGGCTCCGCCTTCGTGCTCGCCGAAGAGCGCGAGATGGAAGTGAAGGGGCGTGACTTGGTCTCCGGTATTCCGAAGACGGTCCGGGTGCACTCCAGCGAGATTCGTGAAGCGGTGCAGGAACCGGTGCAGCAGATCGTGGATGCTGTGCGGCGTGCGCTCGAGATCACACCGCCCGAACTCTCCTCGGACATCGTGGACCGCGGCATCGTGATGACCGGCGGCGGGGCGCTCATCCGAGGCCTCGACCAACTACTGAGTCAAGAGACCGGGCTCCCGATTCATGTCGACGAAGATCCGTTGACGTGCGTCGTGCGCGGGACCGGTCGGATTCTGGATGATTTCGAGAAGTACCGCAGCGTCCTCGTGACCTGACAATGGGCCGGCGCGCTGGGCACGACACCGCCCGAGGCGACCTCCTGCTCCTGGCAGGCTGCGTCGCCTTCGCGTTGATTGCCATGGCCCTCCCGCAGCCGTGGGTGCAGGGTCTCACCACCTCCATCCGCCGGACGGCGTTGCGTCCATTGGTCTTCCTCGAGGAGCGCGCCAAGGAGGACTACTCGGCCCGGTTCCGACTGCAAGGGATCCAGGCACAGCGCGACTCCTTTGCGCTGGAAGTGCAGGGCCACGTCACCCTCGGCCGCGAAAACGACAACCTGCGCGCGTTGTTGGCGCTGCGCCCTCGACTTTCGCGCCCATACTTGCCAGCCGAAGTGCTCCACCGACCCACCTTGACGGACTCACGCATGTTGCTGATCGGCGTGGGCACGCGTGTGGGGGTGGATTCCTTTGCGGCGGTGGTGACCGCGGACGGACTGCTGGGCACGGTCTGGAGCGTTGGCCCGAACGCGAGCAGCGTCATGACATGGTCGCATCCGGAATTTCGTGCGTCTGCCGTCACCGCAGAAGGCGGCGTGCTCGGGTTGGTGCAACCCTCGTCGGTGCTGGAGAACCAGCAACCGCTGCTGGAACTCCGCGGCGTAGCTCTCCGCGATTCGCTGGCGCTGGGCACGATCGTTTACACCTCCGGGCTGGGAGGCGTATTCCCCCGGGGAATTCCGATCGGGACAGTCTCCGCAGTGGGCCAGGATGAACTGGGTTATGAGCGGATCTATCAGGTCCGCCCGTTCGTGAATCCCGGTGCAGTTTGGCATGTGCTCGTCCTCACGGCGCCTCGGGATTCGGTCTTCCTCCCCATCCCGGGTGGCGAGGTGACGCCATGAGTGGGTTCCGGACAGGCGAACGCTCGCGCCGGACTCGGTCGACGGACCGCTTCCGCGTGGGGCTGGTGATCCTCTTCCTCGTGATCGGGGACGCGTACCTGCTGCCGTCCCTTGTCGCGGGACCCTGGTTGCCCGACCTCTTGGTGCTGGCGCTCCTGCTGTTGGCCATCCGGCAACGCCCCGGCCTTGCCGCGGTGACCGGGTTTGTGGTCGGTCTCATTGCGGATGTCCTGACGCCGGCCCATTTCGGCTCGCAGATCCTCGCCCACGTGTTGGTGGGATGGGGTGCCTCCTGGGGGCGGTCGCTCTTCTTCGCGGATAATCTCTTCGTCAACTTTGCGCTCTTCCTGGTGGGGACCTGGGTGCGCAATCTGCTTGTCCTCCTGTTGAGCGGGACCGATGTCCCCATGCTTCTGGTCCAAATGGCGACGTGGTCTCCGTTGCAGGGGTTGTCTACGGCCGTGGTCGGTGTCGTCGTCGTGCTCCTCTTCCGCGACTGGCTGGCCATCCGGATCGAAACATGATCGTCTGGGAATCGTGGCGCGTTGGTGATCGTGCGGGACAGGCGACGGTCGTCCTTTCGCTCCTCTTTCTCATTCTTGGTGGCGCATTTTTTAAAGCGCAGGTGCTCGATGGGGCTGAATTCCGCGTCCGCTCTGCCGGCTCGCGGCTCCGTTCGATCCCGCTGCTTGCGCCACGGGGCGAGATCTTCGATCGGAACGGCCTGCTGATCGCCGAAAATGTGCCGGGCTACTCCATCCGCCTCCTCGCCGCGAAGGAAGACTCGCTTCGGGTGATCCTCGCGCGCCTCGACACGTTTCTCCCCGCGGACTCGCTAAACGCCGATCGGGTGGTGGCGCGGTGGCGGGAGGCGCCCTACCGTCCGGTGCTCGTCTTTGCGTCAAGCGAGTTCGCGGTGGTCTCGAGGCTTGAGGAACACCGCGCGGCCCTTCCGGGATTGGTCATCCAGGCTGAGCCGTCACGCCGCTACCCGGACAGCTCGGTCGTGGCGCACCTCGTGGGATATGTCGGCGAGGTGAGCGCGCGCGAGTTGGAAGCGAACAGTTTCCCCGGTGCGGTGCAGGGTGAGGTGGTCGGCAAGAATGGCCTGGAAGTGGAGTACGACTCGCTCCTCCGCGGACAAACCGGCGTGCGGTATGTCGAGGTCACGCGCACGGGACACACCGTGCGGGATCGCGGCGTGGCAGGATCGGTGCGGCCGCGCGCGGGAGCCTCCATCCGTACGACGATCGATCTCCCGCTCCAGCGCTTCGTGGATTCGATGTGGCGCGACGCGATGCCTGAGAAGCGCGGCGCGCTCATCGCCATGACCCCACAGGGAGAGATCCTCGCCTATCTCTCCTTTCCCTCCTACGATCCGAACGCCTTCGTCGGCGGCATCGATTTCCCCACGTTCAATCAGCTCAACACCGACCCGAATCGCCCGCTCTTCGATCGCGTCATTCAGGCCACGTATCCACCGGCCTCTCCCTGGAAGCTCGCGACTGCCGCGATGGGGTTGAAGCGCGGCTTGGTCACAATGGACACCAGAATGCGGACCCCCTGTACCGGAGGCTACCAGTTTGGAAGTCGGTACTTCCGGTGCTGGAAGCGGGACGGCGGCCACGGATCGCTCACGCTCGCGGGCGCCATCGCGACGTCGTGCGATGTCTACTTCTATCAGTTGGGATTGATGATCGACGAGGACGCCATCCTCGAAGGTGGGGCGGAGATGGGCTTCGGAGAGAAGAGCGGGATTGATCTCGGCCGTGAAAAGGCGTCCGGGTACCCGACGGCCCGGAGCTACATCCGTCGGAGCGGTGGGACGTCGTGGTCGCGTGGTGAGTTGCTGAACCTTGCGATTGGCCAAGGCCGGAATGTCCAGACGCTGGTCGGCATGACCTCCTTCTATGCCGCACTCGCCACCGATGGCATCCGTCGCGCGCCATTTCTGGTCCGTCGACCAGCCGGTGCGAAGGAGTGGAATCTCGGCCTCACGACAGAACAACTCGACGGCCTGAAGACCGCTATGGCGGATGTCGTCAATCTTGGAACTGCCGCCGCGTCGGGTGGACGCGAGCTCAAGGTCGCCGGCAAGACGGGGACCGGTCAGTTCCCGCCGCAGGAAGACCTGGGCTGGTTCATCGGCTACGCCCCAGCTGACGATCCCAAGATTGTGATCGGTATTGTCGTGGAAGAAGGGATCCATGGCTCGACGGTCGCGCCGTATGTCGTGCAGGCAATCGGCAAGTTCCTCGGCCAGCCGGTTCGGGGCGCGCGTGTCGCGGTGACGGAAGACACCACGGTACGGATCGGTGATTCCCTGTCGGTGGTGCCCCTCGCGATCCCCCCGGACACCGGTCAGCGGGGACCGCGCCGATGAGCAAGGGACTGGATCGTTCGCTCCTCATCGTCGTGGTGCTGCTCGCGACCTTCGGCGTGCTGATTCTGTACTCCGCCGAGCAGATCGACGCGCCGATCAAGGCGAGCGGGATTTGGACGCGCCAGCTCGTCTGGCTGAGTGTGGGGATTGTCGCGGCCGCCATCACCTACCGCACCTCATTTCGGATCCTCGACTGGGCCGCGCCGTGGATCTACGGCCTCTCGCTCATGTTGCTCGTGCTCACAATCGTCGGGTTCGGGTCCGGTGGAACGGGGACGGCCTCCAGTACCAGTAGCTGGCTGACGATCGGAGGAGTCCGACTCGGTCAGCCTGTGGAACTCGCAAAACTCGCGACCATTCTGATGCTCGCCCGGTGGCTGACTGCCCGTCGAGAGGCCCCAACTACGCTGAAGGGGCTGATGCCGCCGATCGGCATCGCACTCCTCCCGGCCCTCCTGGTACTCAAGCAACCAGACCTCGGCAGTGCGATGGTCTTCGCAGGAATTCTCTTCGTAATGCTCTTTTGGGCCGGTGTCGCACCCTCTCTGATGCTGCTCGCCGTGTCACCAGTGATCTCGCTCTTCCTGGCCTGGAGCACGACGTTGTGGAGCATCTGGATGGTGATTCTCTTCGTGCTCCTGCTGGTCATTCGACCCTTCATCGTCGAATCGATTCTGGTCTTCCTCGCCAACTCGGCGATGGGTGTGATGGCATTCGTCATCTGGAACAGGTTGGGAGATCGCGGTCGCGATCGCATTACGTCGTTCCTGGATCCCGAGGCCGACCGACTCACGACGGGGTATCAGGCCGTACAGAGCAAGATGGCGATCGGCTCAGGGGGATGGTTCGGGAGCGGGTTCACCCAGGGGCCCTTGAAGCGAACCGGCTTGATCCCAGAGCATTGGACCGACTTCGTCTTTTCGGTGGTCGGGGAAGAGCTTGGCTTTGTCGGCGTGGTGGTTGCGCTCGGCCTCTTCTTCGCGTTCTTGCTGATTCTGGTGCGGATCGCGCGCCGTGCCTCCGATCCGTATGCCTCCTTGGTCGTCTTCGGATTGGTCGGGCTCGTGCTCACGCACCTCTTCGAAAACATCGGGATGACCATCTCGTTGATGCCAATCACGGGCATTCCACTCCCCTTCTTTTCCTACGGGGGCTCCTTCCTGCTGGCGCTCTTTCTGGGCTTGGGGTTGGCGTTTCGGGCCGCTGCCGAGGGGCGGGCGGCTAGCTATGTCGATTAGTCGCAATAAGTTAGCTGTCAAGGTCTTGCGCGAAAGCCGTTTTAGCGGCACGTTGGAGTCACTGCCGGGATCCCCCTGAGACCGGCCCAACACGAGGTTGTATGACCGTCATGGCGTGGTTCAAAAAGGAGCGCAAGACCAAGTCTGCCATTCGGGAGAAGTTGGAGATCCCTGCAGATGCTTGGGAGAAGTGCGAGTCCTGTGGCCATATAGATATTCGGGAAAAGTTTGAGCGGGCCCTCTCCGTCTGTCCGGAGTGCGGGACGCACAAGCGGTTCACGGCCGAGGAGTATATCGAGTTGTTGACGGATGAAGGGAGCTGGAAGGAGCTCTTCGGTAACCTGCAATCCGTGGATCCCTTGGGATTCGAGCATTACGCCGATCGCCTCGTCAACGCCCGGAAGAAGGGTGGCGGCTCCGATGCGATCTATACCGGCGTCGGCAAGCTCGAGCGTCGGCCGGTGCACCTCGGCGTGATGAACTTCCGCTTCATGGGCGGCTCGATGGGGTCCGTCGTCGGTGAGAAGATCGCGCGCCTAGCGCGTCGCTCCGCCGAAAAGCGTATCCCCATGATTCTGGTTTGTACGTCGGGTGGCGCGCGCATGCAGGAAGGCGCCCTTTCGCTGATGCAGATGGCCAAGACCTCGGCTGCCATCGCCGAGATGCGGCTGGCCGGCGTGCCCTACATCTCGATCCTGACGGACCCGACCACTGGCGGTGTCTCGGCCTCCTTTGCCATGCAGGGCGACGTGATTCTCGCCGAGCCTGGTGCGGTCATCGGCTTCGCCGGACAGCGCGTGATCAAGCAGACGATCGGCCAGGACCTGCCGGAAGGATTCCAGACCGCGGAGTTCCTCCTCGAAAAGGGCCAGGTCGATGAAGTCGTCCCGCGCGGTTCGCTCCGCGAATTGACGGCACGGCTGCTCCGCCACATGCAGGGCCAGCGTTCGCGCGGCGCGGCCGCCTGATCCGAATCACCGCACCTCTGTGGGGCCACGCCCCGCTCCTCAATTGGAGCGGGGCGTGTTCGTGTGTCCCCGAGTCGGTCGGATGATGCAGTACGACGACGCGCTCGCGTATCTCTTCCCGCGAACGACCCAGATCAAATTTGGGCTCGAGACGACGCAGGCGTTGCTCACGGCCCTCGGCGACCCGCAGACACAGTTCGCGGCGATGCATGTCGCGGGCACGAACGGGAAGGGGAGTGTCGCGACGCTGCTGGCCGAGGCGCTGTATCTGGCCGGGTTTCGGGTCGGGCTCTACACGTCACCGCACCTCGTATCGTTCCGGGAACGCATCCGCGTCGATGGTGTCCCGATCAGCGAGGAATCGGTTTCGGCGTGGACGGAGTTTCTGACGCCTGCAATCGAAGCAACAGGTGCCACCTTCTTCGAGGTAACGACCGCGATGGCGTTCGCTGATTTCGCGGCGCGTGGTGTCGAGATCGCGGTGGTCGAAGTCGGGCTCGGCGGTCGACTCGACAGTACGAATGTCCTGACGCCGCTGGTCTCTGTCGTGACGCATATCGCATTGGACCACCAGAAATATCTCGGGGACACGATTGCGGCCATTGCGTCCGAGAAAGCAGGGATCGCCAAGCCAGGCGTGCCCTTCGTCATCGGAGATCCTGACGAGGAAGTCGCCGGTCTGTTGGAGTCGGCTGGGGTCGCGCGTGTGCGATCGCTTGACCCGGAGGGCGCTTTCTTGCCGGTTCGGGTTCCACCGGAGGCGCGCTGGGAGGGAGCACTCGGGTTGCTTGGTCCGCATCAGCGGAGGAATGCGGCGGTCGCGGCGGTTGCGCTTGAGGCACTGCCTCCAGCGTTTCGAGTGCCCAACACGGCGCGGGATGCGGCCTTTGCGCGGGCCCGGATCTCCGGGCGGCTGGATCGTCGCGGGGCGTGGCTCTTTGATGTGGCCCACAATCTGGACGGCATGCGCGCCTTGACCGGCGCGCTCCCGGAACTGTGCGGACCCGGACCGGTCCACGCCCTCGTCTCGATCCTGGGGGACAAGGAATGGCCCGCCATGCTGGTCGAGCTCGACCGTGCGATCGACCTAGGCATTCTCATGGTGGCGCCGAGCGCCGATAGCCGGCGGTGGGACCTAAGGTGGCTGGAGCGTTGGCTCGCGGATCCTGATCGGCCGGCCGCCCGGGCCTCTTGGCGCCTGATTCCCGACTTTGCGGAGGCACTCCGACAGGTCGAGGTGGGGGCCGGGACTGTGCTGGTGACCGGTTCCTTCCATACCGTCGGCGACGTCATGCAGGCCAAGGGACTCGACCCGATCGATTAGGGGGCCATCATCGCCCCGATCGGTTATTTTGTGCCATGACTGCGAAGGCACTCCCCGGATTCCGGGACTTTCCCCCCCACGACCTTGCCCTCCGGGCCTACATCTTCGCCGCGTGGCGGCGAGTGGCGACCCGCTATGGCTTTGAAGAGTACGATGGCCCTCCCTTGGAGCCCCTCGATCTCTATACGAGCAAGAGCGGGGACGAGATCGTAGGCCAGCTCTACAACTTCGTGGACAAAGGAGATCGTCCGGTCGCGCTGCGCCCAGAGATGACGCCGACGCTCGCCCGGATGGTGGCGGAGCGTGCCAACGGCCTCAAGAAGCCGATCCGCTGGTTCTCCATTCCGCAACTCTTCCGGTACGAGCGGCAGCAACGCGGACGTCTCCGGGAGCACTTCCAGCTCAATTGCGATTTGATTGGCGAGGCAGGTGCCCTGGCCGACGCCGAGATTATTGCGCTGGCCATCGATGTCATGCGCGAGTTTGGCCTCGGCGCCAAGGATATTCGGGTCCGCGTCTCCGACCGCCGGGCCCTGACCGCGTTGCTGCAAGCGCGTGGTGTGACCGCCGACGGGATGTATGCCGCCTACCAGTTCATCGACAAGCTCGAGCGGATGAGCCCGGCCGATCTCGAGCGGCATCGGACCACGCCCCAGCCATACGCGCCAGCGACCGCGGATGACTTGATCGCAGTGGCCGGGTTGCGCGGACTCTCGCAGGTGGAATCCGCTGTTGCCATGCTGCCTGATGGTGCGGCAGCCGTGGCGCCGTTGACCGAGACGCTGGCGGCGCTTGATGCGATGGGGCTGTCCGACTGGATCGAAATCGATTTCACCATCGTGCGCGGCTTGGCCTACTACACCGGCACGGTCTTCGAGTTGTTCGACGCCGGCAAGACCCTCCGCGCCATTTGCGGCGGCGGCCGATACGACACGCTCTTGCAGAGTCTCGGTGGAGTAGATCTCCCGGCGCTCGGCTTCGGTATGGGAGACGTCGTACTGGGCGAGCTCCTCAAGGACCGCGGGCTTCGCCCGGAGCCGCCATCCGCGATCGACTGCTTTGTGGCCGCCGTCACACCAGAAGACCAACCGCATGTGCTGCGGATCGCGCACCAGCTCCGCGATGCGGGGATCCGCGTCGAGTATGCGTTTGGACAGACCGCGGTCGGGAAGCAATTGAAGATCGCGGACGCACGCGGCGCTCGATTGGCCGTGGTGGTTGGCCCAGACGATCGGGCGACTGGCACCGCACAACTGAAGGACTTGCAGGGCTCGACGCAGGAGGCCGTCGCGATCGACGCGCTGGCCGCACGATGTCACGAACTTCTCGCAGGATGAAACAGACTGATGGCTGACTCCAAATCGCTGACTCCCCGGGCCCAGGACTTCTCGGCTTGGTACAATGAACTCATCATGCGGGCCGAACTTGCGGACTACAGTCCGGTGCGCGGCTGCATGGTCATCCGTCCGAATGGCTACGCGATCTGGGAGCAGATGCAGCGCGCGCTCGACGACGCGTTCAAGGCCACTGGCCACCAGAACGCATACTTCCCGCTGTTCATTCCGCAGAGCTTCCTCTCGAAGGAGGCGGAGCATGTCGAAGGCTTCGCCCCCGAGCTCGCGGTCGTCACGCACGGCGGCGGGAAGGAGTTGGAGGAGCCCTTGGTGGTGCGCCCGACCTCGGAGACCATCATCTACGCGATGTTCTCCAAGTGGATCCAGAGCTGGCGCGACTTGCCGATGTTGATGAACCAGTGGGCGAATGTGGTCCGTTGGGAGATGCGCACCCGCCTCTTCCTGCGCACTACGGAGTTCCTCTGGCAGGAAGGCCACACGGCGCACGCGACCGAGGCCGAGGCCGAGGAAGAGACGCTGATGATTTTGGGATTGTATCGCCGTTTCATGGAAGAGTGGATGGCGATGCCCATCGTGACCGGACCCAAGACGGCCGCCGAGAAGTTTGCCGGGGCGCTGCGCACGTACTCCTGCGAAGCCATGATGCAGGACAACAAGGCGCTGCAGGCCGGCACCTCCCACAACCTCGGTCAGAATTTCGCCAAGGCGTTCGATGTCACCTTCCAGACGGCGGATGGTGGGCTCGCCCACGTGTGGAACACGTCGTGGGGTGTCTCGACCCGGTTGGTCGGTGGCCTCATCATGACGCACGGCGATGACAACGGGATGGTCTGTCCACCGCGTTTGGCGCAGTGGCAGGTCGTCATCGTGCCGATCTGGCGGAAGGATGAGGAGCGCGAGGCAACGTTCGCTGCAGCAGCCGACTTGCAGCAGCAACTTCGGTCGGCAGGAATTCGTGTGACGACTGACCTGCGGGACATGAAGCCGGGTGCCAAGTACTACGAGTGGGAGGCGCGTGGCGCGCCGTTCCGTCTCGAGCTCGGTCCGCGCGACATTGCGGCCGGCACGGCGATGCTCGCCCGTCGGTTGGGTGGCAAGGAGCCGATTCCCATGGAAGGCATCGTTGCCCGGTTGCAGGACGAGATGGCCACGATGCAGCAGGCGCTGTTCGATGCCGCCGTGGCGCGGCGTGAGGCGGCGTCGCTCCGCGGCCCGAAGTCGAAGGAAGAGTTCATCGCCTTCCTCGAAGGGAATGGCGGCTTTGTGTACGCTGGCTGGTGTGGTGACCCGGCGGTTGAGGCGGAGATCAAGGAGCAGACCAAGGCGACGATTCGCTGCCTTCCCGACCCTGAATTCCGGTCCCCGGTTACACCGACCACCTGCATTTGGACCGGTCGTCCGGCCGTGGCCGAGGCGCTGTGGGCGCGGGCGTACTGAGCGCACACCTGACGGACGCGGGGCTCACTCGCGCGGCGGACGGTGTCTTGGCGATGGCGGGGGTGCCGCTCGCGGCAATTGCTGCTGAGGTCGGCACCCCCACGTACTGCTACGATGCCGCGACGATCACGGCGCGCTATCGTGCGCTCGATGCGGCCTTTGGCGCGCTCCCGCATCGCATCTGCTACGCGGTGAAGGCCAATTCGAATCTCGCCATCCTGTCGATGCTCGCCCGACTCGGCGCGGGCGCCGACATCGTCTCGGGGGGCGAGATGCTGCGCGCCCTGGCGGCTGGCTTCGCGCCGAAAGACATCGTCTTCAGCGGGGTCGGCAAGACCGATGAAGAGCTGCTTGCCGCTATCTCGGCGGGGGTCGGGCACATCAACGTCGAGTCGCTCGCGGAGCTGGAGCGCCTCGCGATGTTCGTCGAGCTGCGTGGTGCGTCACTCGCCATCGGCATCCGGGTGAATCCTGACGTGACCGCGTCGACCCATCCGTACATCTCGACGGGGAAGGGCGGCCTGAAGTTCGGCATTCCGACCGATCAG
>JAHECN010000090.1 GCA_024641735.1 Gemmatimonadota bacterium
TTTCTATCAGCCGCCTCGCACCGACCCCTGGTTGGAGTTGGTGCCGCGTGAACTCTCGGCGACCCCGGACCACGACTGGAACGTCCGCATCACGCGGGAGTGCTACGCGCCGCTGACCCGTGGACGCGTGCGCGATGCCCAGGGCAGACTCCGCCGAGTCCTGAACGCCTACGCCTGGTGTTCCTTCGATATCGGCCCGACGCTCTTCCGGTGGTTCGACGACCACGATACGGCTGTACGGGACGCCATCATCGCCGGCGATCACGCCTCTCGGCTCCGCCTCGGCCGTGGCAACGCCCTCGCCCAACCGTATCACCACATCATCCTGCCCCTCGCCTCCCGGCGCGACAAGATCACCGAGATCCGGTGGGGCATTCGGGATTTTCGTGAGCGGTTTGGTCGGGAGCCGGAAGGGATGTGGCTCCCCGAAACCGCCGTGGACCACGAGACCCTGGAAATCATAGCAGCCGAAGGGATCGCCTTCACGGTGCTTGCGCCCCACCAGGTGAGTGCGCCACCGCCATTCGGTCGGCCCGGTCGGTGGCAGAGCGGCGGGAAGGAACTCGCCATCTTTTGCTACGATGGCGAATTGGCGCACGAGGTCGCGTTCGGCGACGCGTTGCGCGATGCGGCACGCTGGCACCAACGCCTCGGAAGCATGCCGATGGCCGAGGACGGTGTGACCGTCACATCGCTCGCGACCGACGGGGAGACGTTCGGTCACCACCATCGCTTCGGCGAAATCGCGTTGGCGACCCTTCTGGACCACCTCGAACGCGACCCCTCGGCAGAGGTGACCAACTTTGCCGCGATTCTGAGCGCCACCCCACCGACGGACGAGGTGACGCTGGTCGAGCGCACCGCCTGGAGTTGTCCGCACGAGCTCGGCCGGTGGAATCGCGACTGTGGCTGCCGCATGGACGGGAACACGAACCAGGCATGGCGCACACCACTCCGCGAGGCCCTGAACGGACTGGCGACCGAAATCCATACCGCGGTCGAACACCATTGGCCGGCCAACGCAGGGGATCCTTGGGTCGCCCGCGATCTCGCGGGCCCCGAGCAGCGCGGCGTACCCGAGCTGCCGAGCGCGGCCCGCCCCCTGCTGGAGGCAGAGCGCCACGCGTTGGCGATGTTCACCTCCTGCGCCTGGTTTTTCGACGACGTCGCGCGGGTCGAACCGCGCATTGTCCTCCGCCACGCCGCCCGGGCACTCGATTGCCTGCCCCTCGACGTGCGCCAAGCGATTGAACCGGCGCTCCGTACGGCGTTGGCTGGCGCGATAGCCAACGATCCTGTGGACGGGACCGGCGAAACAGTCTGGCAAGCGATCGCGGAGGACGAGGCGCTCGCCATCCGCCACCTTGCGGCCGGTCTGGCGGCACTGCGCGATGTTGTCCCAGACAGTGTTGAGGAGCTCTACCTTCCCGTCCACGATTGGGAATTCGTTGGCGACGAGATTGCCGTCCGCCATTGCCGCACCGGCGAGTCGAGTCGTTGGCGCGCCGAGTGTGCGATTGCCGGAATCGTTCCGCTCCGCGTGCATGTTCGCCGGACCGACCACGAGGACTCCGCCGCCCACGTGGTCGAGCTCGACGCGCTGCCGGAGCAGGTGCGCACCATCCTGCTGACGCTCACTCGCCCATTGGTCTGCGACGCAGCGATCGATGACGCCCAATCACTCGAGGTGCTGACGAGTGCCGAATTGACGCGCTACGCGCTGATCATGGGGGCGTGGGGACTCATCGCACGCGACGGCATCGAGGATGCCGGGGTGGTGATGCATGCGGTCCTGGACATCTTCGCGTTGGAGAATGCCACGATCCCGGCGCAGCTGCAGACGGCCGCATTCGAACAGCTGGCGGCCCTCCCACCATCACCCATCAGAGAGTCGCTCGCGACACGCTTTCAGCTTCGGCTGCCGGACGCCCCATGAGCCCACCACTCCGCTTCTGTATCGGACTCCACCTCCACCAACCGGTCGGCAATGTGGAGCATGTCTTCGCGGATCACCTCCGGGATGTCTATCGCCCCCTGCTCTCGGCGCTCATGGAGGGTGAGGCGTTCCCGGTGGCGATGCACCTCTCCGGACCGCTCCTGGAATGGCTCGATGCACATGCACCGGAGTTCGTGGATGAGATCGGTCGCCACGCCTCCGCCGGTCGACTCGAACTGCTCGCCGCAGGCCATGACGAACCTATTCTCGCAGTCCTTCCCCGGGACGACCGCCTCGAACAGATCGCACGGCACCGCAGTTGGCTGCACACGCGCTTCGGCGTCGATGCCCGTGGGCTCTGGCTCACCGAGCGGGTCTGGGAACCAAACCTCGCCGAAGACCTCGCCGAGGCAGGGATTCGCTTCGTGGTGGTCGACGATCGGCACTTCATCGCCACCGGCATCCCACGCGAACGACTCCACACCCACTGGGTCACCGAATCCGGTGGCAAGCGTCTTGGCGTCTTTCCGATCGACGAACGCCTGCGCTATCTGATTCCCTTCCGGCCGCCGGAAGAACTCGCGAGCTACCTCCGGGCGCTCCGCGCCGCCGGACAGCCGCTCGCCATTCTCGCCGACGATGGCGAAAAGTTCGGTGGCTGGCCCGGCACCAAGCAGTGGGTCTACGAGGATGGCTGGATGGAAGGGTTCCTCGGCACGCTGCGGATGCTCCGGGATCAAGGCGAAGTGCAGCTCTCCCGCTTTGACGACGCGATGACCGCCGTGACGGCGGGCGGACTCGCCTATCTGCCCAGTGCGTCCTATCGCGAAATGGAGGGCTGGGCACTGCCACCAGAACCCGCGCGCGCGCTGTTGCGCCTCGAGCGGGAATGGGGCGAAGCACGATTGGCAGGGATCGAGGGTGGGTTGCTGCGTGGTGGACACTGGCGGCACTTCCTCGCCAAGTACCCCGAGTCGAATCGCATGCACAAATTGATGCTTGCGCTGTCGTCACTCTGTCGTGAGCGAGGAGACCCGCCGGAAGCGCGGCGCGCCATCGGCCGAGCCCAGTGCAATGATGCCTACTGGCATGGCGTCTTTGGCGGCCTGTACCTGCCCTTCCTTCGGGCAGCGCTGTGGGAGCAGCTCGCCATCGCAGAGTCCCTGCTCCGCGCCGGCCAGGGGCTCATGATCGAGGCCCTCGACTTCGATGCCGATGGGCGGCACGAACTCTGGGTGCACTCCTCGGCGTGGTCGGTGTTGATCGCCCCCGCGCGTGGTGGCGCGATCGAATTCATGATCGACCTGACCCGGCACGAGAATGTGGTGAACGTGATGACACGGCACCGTGAGGCGTACCACGAACCGCTCGATGTCCAGAGCGAGGCCGAGACCGCACACGCGCCAGAGGGCGGTGCACCGTCGATCCATGACTTGGAGAGTGAACTGCGGGAGCGGCCTGCCACAGACCAAGAGGCGCGCGCGCTCTTCGTGGATCGTCTGGTGGACGCGACGACTCAGGTCGAAGACTTCGTGACCGGCAACGTACGAGTGCGGCACTCATGGGCGCACACGGCGATGACCGAACAGTGGCAGCAGGGAACCGAGGCCGTCGAGGTGCAGTTGACTGGAGATGGCCTGCGCAAGTCGATCCAACTGCGCGCCGACGGGACCATCACCGTGAGCTGGGAGTGGCCGATCACCGAGGATGGCTGGTTCACCACCGAACTCTCGGCCTCGGCCCCGCTCGTCATCGAGGCGCCGGGATCCGCCCGATGGGAATACCCCATCGAGACGGTGGCCAAAAGCGAACGCGGGTTCGATCGAACCGAACAGGGCACCGCGACAGTGCTCCGCTGGCCAGCCGCGGTCGGCAAGGCGACCGCAGTGATCCGCCGAGCAGTCGACCCGAGCTAGGCTGCTATCTCCTCGCTCGGTGTGACCACGCTCCACAACAGGCCCACCATCACCACCGTCACAGCCCCGATCACGTTGTGCCAGAGGAAGGAGATCTCCGGCAGACCGATCGAGACGGCAGCCACCGTACTCATTCCCGCCAGCAGTCCAACGAATGCGCCCGCACCGCGACTCCGCGGGATCATGGCCAGCAGGAAGACACCCAGAATCGAACCGTAAAAGAACGAGCCGAAACGGTTCACGACTTCAATCAGTGAGCCGATGTTGGCTGCGAACGTTGCCACCACGCAGGCGAAGAGTCCCCACAGCCCAGTCGAGACTTTGGACACCATCAGCAGGTGTGCCTCGCTGCCGTCCGGTCGGACCCATCGCCGATAGAAGTCGATCACCGTCGCGGTCGAGAGTGAGTTCAATTCCGCCGCGATACTCGACATCGCTGCGGCAATCACGCCCGCGATAAAGAGCCCGCCGAGGCCCAGTGGCAGCCAATCAATTACGAACCGCGGGATGATGTAGTTCACGTCGCGCGAGGGTTCGCCGGTCACCTTGGTGACCAACGCCAGTGCTTCGCTGCGGACCGCGTTTACCTTCGCCTCGGAGGCGACGAAGGCGTTCCGGTCCGGCGCGGTGATCGCCGCACCCGGCCCATGATCGCCCGCCACGGTGAATCCCGCCTCTTGGGATCGTTCAGTGTAGGCATCGAAATACCGTGCCTGCAATGCGGCGTAGGCCGCCGGCTCCGCCGCCTCAACGCGCTTCTCCGCGGCTGGATTGTAGAGCAACGGCGCCGGAGTGAAGAGGTAGAAAACCCAGACGAGCACGCCAACCATCAGGACGAGTGCCTGCAACGGAATCTTCCAGTAGGCGCTCATCAGGAGCGACGTCCGCGCATCGTCAATGGACTTGGCGGTGAGATAGCGCTGCACCTGACTCTGGTCGGTGCCGAAGTAGGAGAGCATCAGGAAGGTGCCGCCCAAGATACCGGACCAGAAGGTGTAGGTCTTGGTCATGTCCCAAGAGAAGTCGAACACCTGGAGGCGCCCGGTGGCGCCAGCGAGTTCCAGCGCGTCGCCGGGCGACACGGGAATCTTCACCAACAGCACAATCACAATCGCCACGAGCGCAAAGACGATCAGCACCATCTGCTTCACATCTGCCCACGTCACCGCCTGCACGCCACCGACCATGGTGTAGATCACGGTCGGGATCCCGATGAGGGCCACGCTCCAGGTCAGATCCCACCCGAAGATCGCGGAGAACACCACCGCAGGCGCGGCGATGATCGTTCCGCAGGACATGCCGCGTGACAGCAGAAAGAGAAACGCCGTCAACGAGCGCGTTTTGGCGTCGAAGCGTTTCTCAAGGAACTCGTAGGCCGTGAAGACCTTCGCGTTGTGGAGGAACGGGACGAGCGTCACACCGAGGATCACCATCGCCAGCGGCAGCCCGAAGTAGAACTGCACGAAGCGGAGGCCGTCCGTCGCGCCCTGTCCGGTCGTGCCGATCATGGTGACGGCGGACAGCTGCGTTGCCATGACAGAGAGCCCGACCGCCCACCAGGGAAGCGAGCGGGAGGCGAGGAAGTATCCCTCGATTTCGTGCGTGTCGCGGGAACGGCGCAGGCCATCCCACACGACGTACCCGAGATAGGCGACAATGATCGCCCAGTTCAGCGGATGCATCAGCCGTCCGTCAGTAGGTGTAACGGGATTGAAACCACCAGAGGACCAGGAGCACGACGACCTGCGCCAGCAGGACATAGCCGGCGGTCCGCCAGAACCGTGACCCGCTCGGCATCTTCGGCCCGCTCATTTCGGAAATGCCGCCCGAGGCAGGTTCGGGATGATCTTGAGCGCGTTCCGGAAATACAACTTCTGGAGGACGGCGTCGGGAAGCCCCATGCCATACATTTTCCAGAACGCGTGGTAGCCCCGGTAGTAGTCGAAGTATTCATCTTCGGTCTCGAAGACTCGCCAGTAATACGGGTACTCCACCGGCTGCCACGAATCCTTCCCGAACAGAATCCGGTCCTGATACGTAGTGAAAAACTTGTTGGCGGCCCGCGGCTGCCGGCCGAGGTCGTAGAGCACCGCGCCGACCTCGCTGTAGAGATTGGGGAAGCGATCAAACAGCTTGCCGAGTCGTGTGAGATCCTGCGCGTGCCAGCCGAGGTGTGCGATGATCCACGTCGTGTTGGGATGGCGCGCAAAGAGCCGATCCCGCTCCGCCATCAACTCCTCGAAGCTCGGCGTGATGGCCCGGTCTTGATAGCGACGGTCGGGGAAGAGCGCGAGCTCGAGCCACCGTTCATTCGTGAAATCGAGCGGCGACCAGAACTCGGCCGGATCGGCCACGTGGATAAAGACCGGGATCTTGAGGCGCGCGGCCGTCTGCCAGACGATGTCGAGCTCCGGGTCGTCGAGCTTCAGCCGAGTACCATCTGCCTTGGTGATGCTGATGCCAAAGCTCTTGCTGATTTCCCCGATCCCCACGGCGCCGGCCGTGATGTCGGCTTCAAGCTGGGCGGCAATCGTCTTCCCCGATCCGGGGCCGACATTCCGCAAGTTCAGCGTCGTCAGGAAGGCAAAGCGATCGGCTTTGCCTGCGGCCCTGACCCCCGCGATCTGCTGGGTGAGCCGCTGCCCTGAACTCCCGCTCGCGTTGATCATGATCTGCAGATTCAGGGAATCCATCGACGCCACCATCCCGTTGACGATCTCGGGAAGCACCAACGTTGGAGGATGGCCATGCAGATCGATGACCGGATATTTGGCGCGCGGCACCAAGTGCTCCGGCACGATGAGGGTCGACCGTGGGTGATAGTCGAGGATCGAGGGCGCAGGAAACTCTGGGGTCCGGAACACACCGGGTCGAATCTCGGCTTGCCCAGCTTGCCCGGTCTGCGCACCGAGGAGCGCGGGAAGGGCCAAGACCAGCAGCGCGAAGGCGAAGGAACGGCGCATCAGCGTGACTCCGAAAGATGGACGGAAGAGCGACCCCGCAAAGTACACCCCTTCCCTACCGAGGGGTCACGAACCAGAGCGAAGGCGGCACCGGC
Organism: Gemmatimonadota bacterium; assembly: GCA_024641735.1. Lineage (GTDB taxonomy): Bacteria > Gemmatimonadota > Gemmatimonadetes > Gemmatimonadales > GWC2-71-9 > Palsa-1233. The sequence continues at coordinate 6,911 of JAHECN010000090.1, forward strand.
TTGTCGAAGCGCGGCCGTTCCGAATCGTCAGCGACCAGCCAGAGCATCACGTAGGCAGTCCGCGCGGCGGCCTCCATTTTTGCTGGGTCAAGCTTGATCACTTCGTCGGACTGCCGATGGTAGTCCCCGTGCAATCCCGTGAAGAACTGGATTGCCGGAAAGCCCTGCTCCATGTACGGCGCCGCATCGGTTCGGGGATAGAAGAACTCGTGATCGGGCTTTTCATACCGGCGGTTCAGTGTCGCAAAATGAAAATCGCGCACCACTTGCCCGAGGATCCGCTCGTGCATGGTGCTCATGAGTCCGGGACCCACCACGTAGACCTCACCCGGCCCCGAAAGTTCCTGCTCCCCTGGCGCGTCGCTTCCCGGCGCCTTGGTCCGCCCGATCATGTCGACGTTGATGTACGTCACCGCCTGCTTCGCCAGCGGACCATAGGCCAGGAAGCGCGATCCCCAGAGGCCGGTCTCCTCACCAGAATCCCAGACGAAAAGCACCGAGCGCTTCGGTCGTGGGCCGGCCATCAGCGCGCGCGCGATCGCCATCGTGCCAGCGCTTCCAGTGGCATTATCGTCGGCCGCATTGAAGATGGAGTCGCCAGCGGCGTTCGCCCCACGACCAACCGCCCCATCAAGATGCGAGCCGATGATCACCCATTCGTTCTTCAGCACCGGATCGGAGCCTGCCACGAAACCCACCACATTGTACGGGCGCACCGTGTCGGTCTGTGCGACCAAGTGAATGCTCAGCTGCCGAGATGGGTTGAGGACCAACGAGGGAGGAAAGTGTCGAAGGGAATCCGCCGTCAGGATCGCCGCGGCCGTCCCAAAGGTGCTACCGAAGAGGCTCTCGATCATCGCCCGTGATGCGAGCACTTGAGGCAGCGGATACGGTGCGTACGCACGACCGACGGTCTCCTGGAGATCTCGACCGACGGGAGCACGGCGACGGGAGGCATCCCACCCGTTGAGAAGTGCCGCCGAAGGCACCGTGAGGATGCCGAGCGCGCCCTGCCGCCTGGCCTCCTCCAGCACGGTCGTGTAATCGACACCGACCGTTCCCAGTTGCTCTCGGGTCACACCCTCGGGAAGGGAGAGGCGAGAGTGGGCGACCACCCATTTCCCCTTGAGGTCGAGTCCCTGATAGGCATCGAGGCCGAGCTTTTGCGACTTGATCCCATGCCCGACATACACCACGCCGCCGTTGCGAAGACCCGGCGTCAGGAACGAGGTCACCAAGAAGTCCTTGCCGACCATCCAATGCGAAGACTCGAACATCGCCATCGTCTGCGTCGTGTCGAGCACGGCACGGACGAGGGGATAGTGGAGTAGGTAGGTGCCGCTGTCCCCCATGGGGGTGATCCGGAGCGCCCGCAATTGCCGCGCGACGAAGCTCGCCGCCGAATCAAACCCGACCGAGGGCGTCGCTCGCCCCGCGAACGCGTCCGAGGCAAGGATCGAGACGTCCCGGAGGAGGTCGGCGGCCCGAATGGTCGTCGCGGTCGCCTCGACGGCGCGCAGCCGTGAGGACTGGGCCGAGAGCAAGGCGGGCAGGAACAGGGTGGCGACGAGGAGCAGGCGTAGCGATCGGGACATTATGGGCCTCATGGCGGGCTGGAGGTTGAGAATAGTGCCGATCCGGCGCACCGGGGAGGCCTGCACCCCCATTCAGGGAGGTGACACTCTGGGGATAAGGTTATCGTATAGGGATGGATCGTCCACGGTCCCTCTTCCGTCCCACACCTGTTGGAGTCCCCCATGCGCCCGCTTGCTCTGCTCTTGCTCGCCTCTGTGACCGCCGCTCCCCTGCTCGCGCAGGACGCCGACCGTTCCGTCAAGGACGGGGGCATCCTGGTTGCCGGATGGAAGGGCAAGATTGATCGTCGCGCCGCCAGCCAAGGCAAGACGATCAAGGACTCCAAGTTTGCCTCGACGGGCAACATGCTCCACCTCACCATCGGGCCGGCGGCCTACTACTGGCGTGACGCCGACGTGGCCAAGGGAGACTACGAAGTGAAGGCGACCTTCACGGAATTGAAGGAAACCGCCTCCCACCCACACTCGTTCGGCCTCTTCATCGGCGGCGCGGGCCTCGAGGGCGACACCGAGACGCTGATGTACTGCATTGTCTATGGCAATGGCACGTACTCCGCCAAGACATTTCACGGGGCCAAAGTGACGACCCTCGTGCCGCCGACCGAACACGCCGCAGTGCACAAGGCGGACGCGGCAGGGAAGTCGACCAATGAGGTCGGCTGGAAGGTCGCCGGCGGCAAGGCGTCGTGCGTCATCAACGGCACGGCCGTGAAGACCTTCGACTCGGCCGAGGTGATCGGCGCGGACAAGTTGACGTCACTCAATGGTGTCTTCGGCATCCGCGTGACGCACAATGTTGACCTGACCGTGGCCGGCATGGGCCTCGTCAAGGCGAAGTGAGTCAATCCGCATGATGCGACGTCGCGCCGCGCTGGCCCTGCTCTGCCTCGGCTCGGCGTCCTGCGCCCTGCTTACGAAACTCACCACAGTGACGGCCATGCCGCTCACGGTGGTGAGTTACAACATCCGGCATGGCGCAGGGATGGATGACAAGGTTCGTCTGGAGCGGACCGCGACGACGCTGCGCGCCCTCGACGCCGACTTCATCGGTCTGCAGGAAGTGGACGAGAAGGTCGCCCGGAGTGGCAACGCCGATCAGGCAGCCCTCCTCGGCGGGCTCCTCGGGATGCACCATGCCTTCGGCGCGTTCATGGATTATCAGGGGGGCCGCTACGGCTTGGGCATCCTGTCGAAGTGGCCCATCACCCGGGCGACGCCACTGCGGCTTCCAGACGGGAATGAGCCACGCGTTGCCTTGTTGGTGGACGTCACGCTCTCGGATGGCGCCTCCATCACGCTGGTGAACGTGCACTTTGACTGGGTGGACAACGACAACTTCCGCTACGCGCAGGCCAAGGTCTTGGCGGCAGTTCTCGACACGCTCTCCACGCCATACATCCTCATGGGTGACTTCAACGATCAACCGGGATCCCGGACGTTGAAGCTCTTCCAGTCCCGCGCCAAGAATGCGACAAAACCGAGTGATGCCCATTTCACGTTCTCCTCGACAGAACCGGTCAAGGAGATTGATTTCATCTTCACTGCTCCTGCGGCACGCTGGACGATCGGCGATGTCGCAGTGATCGATGAACGGATGGCCTCGGACCATCGACCGGTGCGTGCCGTGGTGGCCCTGAAGCCACGCTAGGTCATCCGAGCGGCACCGCCCGACCGCGACCCCTCACTTCAGATGACGAGAATCATGCGCCTTCCACTCCTGCTCCCCACCCTCGCGCTCGCCGGCCTGGCGAGCTCCGCCGCGGCCCAAACACCTGCTCCGGCGGCACCACTCGCCGCAAAGACAGCGGTGGCCGACGGCACCATCAAGATTCTCCCCGACACCCAGATCATTTCGAATGATGCTGTCACCATCAAGGGGAAGTCCGTCCCGTACCGAGTCACGGTGGGTGCACAGCCCGCGTTCGACGCCGACAACAAACCCGTCGCCTCGCTCTTCTACACGTACTATGAGCGCACGGACGTGGGACAAGACAAGTCAACCCGTCCGCTGGTGATCTCGTTCAACGGTGGACCCGGATCCGCGTCGGTCTGGATGCACATCGCGTACACGGGGCCGAAGCTGTTGCGGATCGACTCCGAGGGCTACCCGGTCCAGCCGTATGGCATTCAGGACAATCCCAACTCCATCCTTGATGTCGC
>JAHECN010000226.1 GCA_024641735.1 Gemmatimonadota bacterium
AGAGGACCGCCATTTCGAAATAGATGATGAAGAAGATCAGCATGTTCATGCCGTGCACGCCGAGCAGGCGGTAGTACCACTCCGCCGGGAGGAGGTGGACGGCTTGCCAGCGTGTCAGGACCAGGAGGAGCGCCGCAATGGCGCCGATCAGCAGGGAGACAATCGAGACGACGGCGAATGCCTTGATCAGTCCTTCAGCGGCCGGGTCGATCTTGCGGCCGGTCGCGGGACAGGTCCGGAAGGCGACGGTGGATGGGGTGCTCATTCGTCACCTCCGTTGCGAATACGGGCGTCGGCGTTGTCGGCGATGGGGACTCCCGAGGCGTCGGTGACAATCACTCGGCCGACCATGGTGTGGTGCCCGATGCCGCAAAATTCGTTGCAGATGATGCGGAAATCACCGGCTTCGGTCGGTGTGACGCGAAGCGCATAGTCATAGCCCGGCACCACCTGGAAATTCACGTTGATCGGGAAGAGCGAGAATCCATGGTTGACGTCGAGTGAGGAGAGGTGGAGCATGTACTCCTTGCCCGCCTCAAGCTGGAGAATCGGATACCACGAATAGGTCATGCCGACCAGGTAGACGTCCGATCCCGGTGGTGGCTTGACGATCGGGAGTCCTTGGTCTTCTCCGATCTTGTACTGGTTGGCGAAGGCGACCGTGCGCGCGTAATACGTCTTGGGGTCAACGCGTCCTCGCACGCCGGCGGGGTTCTGCCCGCCCTTGAAGTGCCAGAGCGGCATCATTGCGAAGAGCACCATGCACCATGCAAAGGCGATCCCGACCCAGACCTTTTCGGCCTTGTGCGCGGGTTTCCACCAGATGCCTGGGACAGGATCGAGTCCGGTATGGACCTTGGTGAGCATCGAAACCTCTCAGGGAAGGGTGGCGGTCGGCATGGAGAAGATCTCCCACATCCCCCACCCGGTATACACCACCAGCATCACGATCATGCCGAGGGCGAGGAGCAGAAAGACGTTGTCGAACAGGCGTTGACCGAGCGGAATGGGCTCGGTGCTTTCGGGTCTATCATCCGGCGGAGCGGGCATGGCAGATCTCCTCTCGGGCGGTGTGGTGACTACTTGGGATTGGGGATGGTGATCTGTATCGGGGTGGGCAAGAGGTCCGCGACGGTCGTCTGGCCGAAGAACTGTTCGATCGCGTCGGCGATTCCGACCCACCGTCCGTGGACCGCACAGGGGTGGGGACCGCCGCACTCGGCGCGGCCCATCAGGCACCGGCGGTCCGTGATCGGGGCGAACGGCTGAATGACCTGCGCCAAGGTGAGCTCATTGGGGGGCACCAAGAGCTCAAACCCGCCCCGCGGCCCGCGAGTCGATTGGAGGACCCCTTCGCGACCGAGCACGTGGAGCGTCTTGGAGAGGTAGTTGCGCGGGCTGTTTGCCGCTGCTGCGATGTCCTCGACACGCACCGGACCCTCGGTTGCATGTTCTGCGATATAAAGGACGGCGCGAAGCGCCGTTTGGGCCGTACTACTCAGCCACATGAGGCATCCTGGTGATTGGTTCTTGCTAACATCATGATCATATGATAAAATACTCCATACGTCAATATGGAACATGTGAAACGCTTCTTTCGCCGACCGCTGAGCGCCCTCGATGCCGCGCTCACCCGCCTGTATGGGTGGGAGCGCAACCCGCTGCACCAGCCCGGGACCGTGGCAGTCGCCATGCTGCTCGTCCTCTTGGGGACCGGGCTCTACCTGATCTTCATTTACCGAGTGGGCTCGCCGGCTGCGTCCGTCGCGCACTTGGCGGCGGACCCCTACCTCGGGGGATGGATCCGCTCCCTCCATCGCTATGCCTCCGACCTCTTTGTGGTGGCTGCTGTCATCCATGCGGTGCGGATGTTCGCTCAGGGGCGGAGCTGGGGACCGAGAACGCTCGCCTGGGTGTCCGGCGTTTCGCTGCTCGGCATCGGTTTGATCTGTGCCTGGACTGGCTTCGTGATGGCGTGGGATACCTTCGGCGAACGTCTGGCAAGGGAAGGGGCACGGTTGCTCGATGTGCTCCCGATTTTTTCGGAGCCGCTCAGTCGGATCTTTGCCGGAGACGGGCCAGTCCCGAATGCCTTCTTCTTCGTCAATCTCTTTCTCCACATCGCCATTCCGCTCGCGATGGGGATTGGCCTGTGGTTGCACCTGTCGCGATTGGCCCGGCCGGTCATGCTGCCACCACGCCGTGTGCTGTGGGGCATGCTGGCGGCCCTGACGGCCGTCGCAGTCCTCCTGCCGGCCCCGCTCGGACCTGCGGCGGACCCGCGGGTGTTGGTAGAGTCCACTCCACTCAATCTGGTGACCGCGTGGTGGCTTCCGCTCACGGAACAGCTTACGCCCGGTCTGGTCTGGTTCGCCGCGATCGGCATGCTGTTGGCCGTCGTGCTGGTGCCGAGATTCACGCGCCCACCCCAGGGGCTGGCCCCCTCGGTCGTCGACCCCAAGCTCTGCACCGGGTGCAACCAGTGCCCCCAGGATTGCCCTTGGGACGCCATCACCATGGTGACCCGCGACGATGACCGCGCGACGCTGGTGGCACAGGTGGATCCCTCCCGTTGCGTGAGTTGTGGGATCTGCGCCGGATCGTGTGCTCCGATGGGTGTGGGTCCGCCGGGGCGGAGTGGGCGTGATCAATTGCTGAACCTCCGCGAGGCGTCGCTTCCCGCCTTGCGAGTCCGCCCGGCGGGAACGGTGGTGGCAGTCTGCTGTGCCCAAGCGCCTGCGGTACACCGCGCGGCGTTGCGCGATCGCGGCGCCCACCTGCATGAAGTCTCATGCGTCGGGAATCTGCATTCCTCCGTGGTCGAGCTCCTGGTTCGGAGCGGCGCTCCCGGTGTGATCATCTACGGCT
>JAHECN010000007.1 GCA_024641735.1 Gemmatimonadota bacterium
GCCGAGAGGCGGCGTGGCCTTGGCGGAGAACACGCGGTTCTATCCCGGCGAGGAGCAGAACGATCCCGCCTTGGCAGCACAATTCGCCGCGCTCGGGACGATGTACGTGAATGACGCGTTCGGCTCCGCGCACCGCGCACACGCGAGTACGGAAGGGCTGGCGCACCTCTTGAAGCCTGCGGTCTCCGGATTCTTGATGGAAAAGGAGCTCCAGTTTCTCGGTGAGACCGTCGATCACCCGGTTCGCCCCTTCGTCGCGATCCTCGGTGGATCGAAAATCTCGGGGAAGATCGACTTGATCGAAGCGCTGCTTCCCAAGGTCGATCACATCGTGGTCGGAGGTGCGATGGCCTGCACCTTCTTCCGAGCGATGGGTTTGGAAACCGGCAACTCGTTGGTCGAAGCGGACCGGGTGGAAATGGCGGCCGCCCTGATTGCGAAGGCAGGTCCGAAGCTGGTGCTCCCGACCGGCGGTCGAATCGCCGAGCGCCTCGATGGCAACGCGCCCTTCCGGGACGTTTCACGCGACGCGATTCCGTCAGGGTGGGCGATGTTCGACATCGACCCTGCCAGCACGGCGGCGTTTGCCGCCCTCGTGACGTCGGCAAAGACCGTGATCTGGAATGGGCCGATGGGCGTCTTTGAGACGCCGCCCTTTGACGCGGGCACCATGGGGATCGCCCGCGCGATGGCTGATGCCACCGCCGCAGGGGCGGTCACCGTCGTGGGGGGCGGCGATTCCGCAGCGGCCATTGCCGTCGCTGGTCTCGATGATCAGGTGACCCATGTCTCGACGGGAGGAGGCGCCTCGCTCGAGTTCCTTGAAGGAAAGCCCCTGCCCGGCGTTGCTGCCCTGGATGATGCCACATGAGCCAACCGGTCCTCTTTGCCGCCAACTGGAAGATGCATGTCGCTCCGGGTGAGGCGCGCAGCTACCTCGATCGCTTCCTCGCCCTTGACGCGCCACGAGTTGGGCGGAGCGTCGCGTTCTTCCCGCCTGCGGTCTCGCTCGAAACGGTCGCTTCCCGACTGCACGACCACGATCATCTCTCCGCCGGCGCGCAGGATGTGCATTGGGAAGCGAAGGGAGCCTTCACGGGGGCGCTCAGCGTTCCGCTCGTCCGAGAGAGCGGCGCGGCGGCCGCGCTGATTGGGCATAGCGAGCGCCGCCATGTCTTCGGCGAGACAGACGCCGAGACGGCGCTGAAGGTCGCGGCGGTCCTGGCGGGGGGGCTTCAGGCCATTCTTTGCGTCGGTGAGACCCTGACTCAGCGGGAAGGCGGCGAGACGGATGCCGTCGTTGCTCGGCAATTGCGGGCGGCACTCGCGGGAGTCGCGCCGGACGCGGATCTGGTGATCGCCTATGAGCCGGTCTGGGCGATTGGCACGGGAAAGAACGCCACCCCTGAGGACGCCGCCGCCGCTCACGCCGGAATCCGCGTGGTCCTCGGGGAGTTCGGTCTGCCCACCAGCACCCGTGTGCTCTATGGTGGCTCGGTCAATCAGGGCAACGTGGCCGCATTGCTGGCCCAACCCGGGATTGACGGGGTGCTCGTTGGCGGGGCCTCGCTGGATCCGGATGGCTGGGCCGCCATCTGCGCGACCATTCGCCCGTAGAGGTTGAGTGGGGCAGGGCAGACTGCTATCTTTTCTGGCTAGGCTCAACCACGGGATGTCTTGATGTTCGGTTTTCTGTTGACGTTGATGATCATTGACGCGGCGATTCTCTTCGCGGTCATTCTGATGCAGGCTGGGCAGGGCGGCGGACTCGCCTCGCTGGGCGGTGGTGGCGTGCAGGCGATCGGTGGTCGTCAGGCGACCAATATCCTGACGAAGACCACTTGGATCACGGGCGGGCTCTTCATGGCCCTCGCCTTGATCCTTTCCGCAATGCCGTCGAGCCGGAGCGGATCCGTCAGCGAGGTGCAGCAGCGTCTGCAGCAGAGCGGGCAGGTCGCCCCACCGGCGGCGTCTCCGCTTGAGGGAACCGCGCCACCCGTGCCCGCCCCGACCGGGGGACAGCCGCAGTGACCGTGGGACATGCAGGCGGGACAGTTCGTCCCGCCTTTGTTTTGTTGGAAGACGGCGAGTGGTTCGCCGGCACCTTGGTTGGCCCGGTCGCGCAGTCATTCGGCGAAGTGGTCTTCACGACCAACATGACGGGCTATCAGGAAACGTTTACGGATCCGAGCTACCTCGGCCAGATCGTGGTGATGACCGCGCCGATGATCGGTAATTACGGCATCACGGCCACCGACGACGAATCCTCGCATCCCCAAGTGAGCGGCGTCATCGTCCGCGAACTCTCTTCAGGCTATTCGAACTGGCAGGCGATCCGCTCCCTGCCGGACTGGCTCGCCGAGGCTGGCGTCCCGATTCTGACGGGAGTCGATACTCGACAGCTGACGCGGCACCTCCGTGAGCGTGGCGCCATGCGGGGTGTCATTGCCGAGGGGGCTGGGCCGACGGAGGCCCTGCGTGCGGAACTGGCGGCCTCGCCTTCCATGGCGGGGCTCGATCTCGCCTCCAAGGCCACGACACCGGCTGCCTACTCCCAAGGCGAGGGGCCGTTGGTCGTCGCGCTCGACTTCGGGATGAAAAGGAACATCGTCCGAATGCTCGAGGCGACTGGTTTGCGTGTTGAAGTGCTCCCCGCGACCACACCTGCCTCGGAAATCCTCGACCGCCACCCCGACGGGCTCTTCCTCTCGAACGGTCCAGGAGATCCCTCCGCGGTTGGGTACGCCCGCGAGACGATCCGCACGGTGGCAGAAGCCGGCGTGCCGACCTTCGGCATCTGCCTGGGTCATCAGCTGGTCGGGCTCGCGTTTGGCGGCAGCACCACCAAGCTGAGCTACGGCCACCGTGGCGGGAACCACCCGGTCAAGGACCTGGCGTCCGGGGCGGTCTTGATCACCACGCAAAACCACGGATTCGCCGTGCAGGGCGGGCTCGACGGCATCCCGGGAGCCCCGGATCTTGAGGTGACGCACCTCAATCTGAACGACGGGACGGTCGAGGGACTCCGCCACCGCAGCCTGCCTGTTTTCGCGGTCCAATACCATCCGGAGGCCGCCCCAGGCCCCCATGATGCCTTCCCACACTTCGGGGAGTTCCTCTCGGCGATCGTGGCCCGAGCAGGCAAAGTGGACGCAACCTCTTGACAGACAACGCTTAAGCATCGTACATATCGGCCCGACGGGGGTCGCTTTGTCGGCCCCACCGTGTCTCCCCCGAGGGACTCCGATGACCAAGGCCGATCTCGTCGAACAAGTCACTGCCGCCATCGCCCGGACTTCCGGGCCGATGATTTCCAAGAAAGACTGCGCCCGCGTCGTTGACGCGTTCCTGGACGCCGTCAAATTGGCCATGCGGGACCAACACAACATTGAAGTCCGCGGGTTCGGGACGTTCAAGATTCGCCAGCGGAAGACGCGCATGGCGCGGAATCCGCGCACAGGCGATCCGGTCGAAGTGGCGGCGCGCCCGGTTCCGGTCTTCAAGCCCAGCAAGGAGTTACGTGCACTCGTGGCGCATGAGGACTATGTCGACGACGGATCGGATTCGGACGACGACGAGTGACACGGCGGTCTGTTCGCCTCTTTGCGCGTTACGCTGAAATCCTGGGAGCTGACGTCGTCGAAGTGGAGCTCCAGCCTGACGCCCACGCGAGTGACCTGATAGCAGCCCTCCGGCTCTTGCCGGGGGGCGCCTTGCTTCCGCCCGCGCCGTTCCTCTGCGTGGCGCATCGGCAGATCCCATTGAGTCAGCGCCTACCAGACGACGGGGAAGTCGCCCTGCTGCCACCACTGGCAGGTGGCTGAGTGATGTTTCTTTCCGATACACCGCTCCACCTTCAGGGACTCATTGATCAGGTGAGCTCTCCCAACTTCGGCGCGGTCGCAACCTTCGTTGGGTTGGTGCGGAATCACCATGCCGGACGAGTGGTCACGGGGCTCGAATACTCCGCGTATGCAGAAATGGCCGAAGCGCGGTGCGCCTTGATCGTCTCGGAGTGTGAAGCGCCTGGTGACGTCAAGGTCGCCTTGGCGCACCGTATCGGAACCTTGGCCATCGGGGACGCTGCCGTCATGGTGGTTGCCGCGAGCGCCCATCGCGACGCTGCATTCGTCGCGTGCCGCACGGTCATCGAGCGCGTCAAGGCGGAAGTGCCGATTTGGAAGAAGGAGCGGTATGCGGATGGGTCTGTCGCGTGGGTCGACCCGACCGCACCGAGCGGCATTGTCGAACCGACGGAGACTTCATGAGCGCCGTCATCGACCAGCTCGGGCGTCCGCTTGGTACGCTCCGGATCTCCGTCACGGATCGCTGCAATTTGCGTTGCCGCTACTGCATGCCGGAAGAGGAGTACACCTGGCTGCCGCGAAGTTCACTGCTCACCTTTGAAGAGATTACTCGACTCGCGACCACCTTCGCGCAGCTCGGCGTGCATACGATCCGGTTGACCGGTGGCGAACCACTGCTCCGTCGTGATCTGGATCAACTTGTGCACAGCCTGGTGCGCGTCGCAGGGATTCACGATGTGGCACTGACGACCAACGGTCTGCTCTTGGCAGGACATGCCGAGCGACTTCGCGCGGCCGGTCTCCATCGCGTCACGGTGAGTCTTGATACGCTCCGTCCGGAACGGATGGCGGAGTTCGCGCGGAGTGCGCATCACGCTGACGCGCTTGCCGGCATTGCGGCGGCGCAAGCGGCGGGCTTCGAGCACACCAAGCTGAACACCGTGGTCGTCCGTGGGTTCAATGACGATGAGCTCGTCGCGCTGGCGCGGTTTGCGCACGAACGGGGGATTGAGCCACGGTTCATCGAGTACATGGATGTCGGTGGTGCCACCGGATGGCGATCGGACCTGGTCTTCGATCGGACGGCAATCCTCGAACGACTGAGTGCGGCCTTTGGTCCTGCCACGCCTGAATCGAAGCACGCTGATCCCCATGCGCCGGCCACGCGCTATCGGTTTGCGAATGGACTCGTCGTCGGGATCATCGCCTCAACCACGGCACCGTTTTGTCGAGACTGTGACCGTGCCCGTCTCACCGCGGACGGGATGTACTATCGCTGCCTGTATGCCCAGGATGGGTTCGACCTTCGTCGCCCGCTGCGCGAGGGCGCAGGGGTGGTTGAGGTGGAGCAGCTGATCCGGACGTCGTGGGGTGAGCGGAGGGACCGGGGGGCAGAAGAACGCACGGAGCTCGCGGATCGTGGGGTGCTGGTCCAGCTGGAAGGTTTGAAGGCTGACCCACGCAAGGAAATGCATGTCCGAGGGGGTTGAGCAACTTCTGGGAGGCTGGTGCGTACTAGAGGTGCTGCTCGCGGGGTCGCCTGACCCCGCCACATCTTCCACTCAGCCCCGTGGTGGCCCGCTTGCTCATGACAACGCTCTCTTCGTCCCTCAGCCGCGCTGCGGCCGCTGCCTTCCTCGTGGCCCTTGCTGCGGCTCCACTCCACGCCCAACAGCCCCTGCCGATCAAGTACAGCGGTCCGGCCACCACCGCAGCGATTACTGCCGGGGACCTGATGACCCGGCTCTACATCTACGCCGACGACTCCATGATGGGGCGGCGGGTCGGCACGGAAGACAACATCCGCGCGACCGCGTACATCGAGCGGGAAGTGCGTCGCCTCGGGCTCGTCCCGGCCGGCGACAAGGGCAGCTACTTCCAGTATCTCTCGACCTTCGCCCGCGTGATGGATCCGGCGAGCAGCGGCACGGCGGCGGGAATGAAGCTGGTGCCAGGGACCGACTTCACCGGCAGTCAGATCGGCGCGCGTTCCGGCGCCGTGGTTTTCGGTGGGATGCGCGGCGACACCCTCGCCCCTGACATGATCAAGGGGAAGGTCGTGGTGGTCACGACGCCCTTGGCAACAGGCGGAGGGCGTGGTGGCTTTGCGGGTGGGCGTGGGGGTGCTGGCGGTGCGGCCCCGGCGATCTACGCTGGTGCGGCCGCCTTGGTCAGTGTCGGGCCAGACCTTCTCCCGACGGTTGCGCCACGGCCGCAGGTGACTGAGACGCCGGAGACGATGGTTGGCGCCCCGGTCGCGGCCGACCAGCCGCTGCAGTTCACCATTACGCCTCGGGTGGCGGCGGCGCTCTTCGGGCAGCCGGTCGCTCAGGTGGCGAAGGGGACGCAGGGCGGGGTGCTCGGCGTGGACATCAAGTACCTCGCCGCGCCAGCCCCGTCCCGGAACGTGGTGGCGATCCTGCCCGGTACCGACCCCAAGCTCAAGAATGAGTATGTCCTCATCGGTGCGCACAACGACCACATCGGGTTCAACAATCGCCCGGCGGACCATGACTCGCTCAAGGCGTTTGCCGAAGTGTTCTTGATTCAGGGTGCGGACAGTCGCCCGTCGCCTGAGTCGCTGAGCGATCAGGCCAAGTGGGCGCAGGTGAACGGCAAGATTGCTGCGGCACGGCGCCTCCGCCCGGCACGGCCTGACTCGATCTCGAACGGGGCAGATGATGACGGGTCCGGTAGCGTCACCGTGCTCGAGGTCGCCGAGGCGTTTGCCAAGGGAGCCGTCAAGCCGAAGCGGTCGATCATCTTCATCTGGCAGACGGGCGAGGAGTCCGGGATGTGGGGTTCGGGGTGGTTTGTGGATCACCCGACCGTCCCGCGCGAGTCGATCGTCGCGGCTGTGAACATGGACATGGTGGGACGCGGCTTTGCCTCGGATGTCACCGGGAGCACCAAGGCCGGTGGACTGATCTACGGCGGCCCCGGGTATCTCCAACTGGTCGGTTCACGTCGCCTGTCCAAGGAGTACGGCGATTTGGTGGAGTCCGTGAACACCGAGAAGAAGCTCGGTTTCACGTTCGATTACGAGATTGATGCCGACGGACATCCGCAGAACATCTATTGCCGTAGCGATCACTGGAGCTATGCACGTTACGGGATTCCGGTGGTCTTCTTCACGACTGGCGGACACTCGGATTACCACCAGGTGACCGACGAGCCCCAGTATATCAACTATCCGCACATGGCCGATGTGGCCAAGCTCTCTTTCGAGGTCATGTTGCGCGCGGCGAATCTCGACCATCGCGTCAAGGTCGATGCGCCGGGCCCGTTTGACGGGAAGGCACGCTGCCGCCAGTAGGCTTTCGCGGGATTCCGCGGTGCTGAACAGAGACCCGGTTGCCTCGCGATGGTTGCGGAGCGACCGGGTTTCGTCTTCTCTTCATTGGTTCGGATCCTCTTTCCCTTTTTGCCCAGAAGGCCTGCATGCCGTTGCATATCGCCCTGCTCGACCCCGTCCCGGCAGAGATCAGCGGGGGAGTCGCCCGCCAATGTGCCGCCGTTGACGCCTCCTTGCATCTCATCGGTCCGCTCGAATTTGCCAGCGATGATGGCGCGTTCCGGAAGGCGGGTCCGACCGACTGGGAGGCTCTGGATTGGTGGCTGCACCCGGGCTGGCGGGCCTTTCGCGACGCGATGAGCCGAGAGCGCTGCCTCTATTTCAGCGCGGACTCCGAGCGTGACCCGGCGGAAGCGCCATTCCGGACCAACTCAGTCCTCGTGTTGGGTGATGAGACGCTCGCGTTGCCGGACAAGATTCGCGAGAAGTACCCGGATCGTGTCTTCCGTGTCCCCCGTCTTGCCGGCAAGGTGCCTGCCGACCTGCCCAACGCGACCAAGGCATTGCTGGCCTTCGCGGCCAAGCGGGCAACGGATGCACCTGCGGCCCCGACCGCCCCTCCAAAGGAGTCCGGCAAGCCCGCTCGGCGCCGGCGCCGCTGAGCCACGGGCACCCTTTGGGTGCGGTGACGCAAACGATTAGTTTCCAGCGTTCTCTCCACGGTACGCGCCGACGCCAGCGATGACGTCAGAACTCTTCGGTCGGGAAGGCACATGTTCGAGAAAATCACGGTGGTCGGGGCCGGCAACGTCGGCGCAACCGCAGCGCAACGTATCGCTGAGAAGCACCTCGCGCGGACGGTCGTCATGGTGGACGTCGCCGAGGGGATTCCGCAGGGGAAGGCGCTCGATCAGTGGCAGTCGGGACCCGTCGAGGGATTCGATGCACGCGTTGTCGGCGCCAACGACTATGAACTGGCCGCCGGATCGGAACTCTTCGTGGTCACCGCCGGGATTGCGCGGAAGCCAGGCATGAGTCGCGATGACCTCGTGAAGACCAATGCCGGGATCGTTCGTTCGGTCGGGGCCGAAATCAAGCGCGTCGCGCCGAATGCGATCGTGATTGTGGTCTCCAATCCGCTCGATGCGATGTGCTTCGCGATGCGAGAGGCCACCGGCTTCCCGAAGGAGCGCGTGATCGGCATGGCGGGTGTCCTCGACACGGCCCGCTACCGGACCTTCCTCGCCGATGCCCTGCAAGTGTCCGTCGAAGACATTCAGGCAATGGTGTTGGGCGGCCATGGCGACACGATGGTCCCGCTGGTCTCCTACACGACGGTCTCCGGAATCCCTGTCACGCAACTACTGAGTGCCGAGGTCCTTGATCCGATCGTGGATCGGGCGCGAAATGGCGGTGCGGAGATCGTGGCGCACTTGAAGACCGGCTCGGCCTATTACGCGCCGAGTGCAGCCGCGGTGCAGATGGTCGAAGCGATCGTCCTCGACAAGAAGCGGGTGTTGCCGTGCTCGGCCTGGTTGGAAGGGGAGTTTGGCCTGACCGGCGTGTACTGCGGCGTACCATGTGTCTTGGGGCGGAAGGGACTGGAGCGGATCCTGACGATCACGCTGACCGATGCGGAGCGCACCGCGCTGCACGCGTCGGCTGAGGCGGTGCGATCCATCCAAGCGATCGTCTGAGCCGGGAATGAATCGATTCCGCGCACTCTGGCAGTCCGTGATTGGAAAGAAAATCGCCATGGCAGGCAGCGGCCTGATCCTGGTCGGCTTTCTCATTTCCCACATGGCCTCGAATGTTCTGGTGTTCGTCGACCCTGCAAAGCTTGATGCCTACGCCGAATGGCTCCACGGCTTTGGCGGCCTGCTCTGGGTGGCTCGCGGCGGCCTCCTCTTCTTCCTGCTCGTGCACATCCTTGCCGCCTATCAGTTGACCCAGATTGCGCGTGCGGCGCGTCCCACGGGGTACCATGCCGTGGACTACCGCGTCTCGACGTACGCCGCGCGGACCATGCGATGGGGTGGCGTCCTGATCGCCGTCTTCCTCGTCTACCACATCCTGCATTTCACGACCGGCACGCTGCACCCTGATTTCCATCCCGGCGAAGTCGGCCGCAATGTGATCGAGGGCATGCAGGTGACGTGGACCGCTGCCTTCTATGCGATCACCATGGTGTCCATCGGCGCACACTTCTGGCATGGCATCTGGTCCGTGTTCCAGACCCTTGGCCTCAATCACCCAGCGTGGAACAGCACGCGGGTGACCGTGGCGACCGCGCTGACGTTGCTGGTGGCCGGAGGCTTCCTGTCGATTCCGGTGGCCGCACTCCTCGGACTTCTTCCCTGACTGTTGGGGTAGCACGCACGATGCATCTTGACGCCAAGCTTCCAGCCGGACCACTCGACGCGAAATGGGCCAGGCATCGCGCCGCGCTCCGTCTCGTCTCTCCGGCCAACAAGCGGAAATACCATGTGATCGTGGTCGGATCCGGCCTTGCCGGGGCATCCGCCGCCGCTTCGCTGGCAGAACTGGGCTACCAGGTCTCCTGCTTCTGCTTTCAGGACTCCCCTCGCCGGGCGCACTCGATCGCGGCCCAGGGCGGGATCAACGCCGCCAAGAACTACCAGAACGACGGCGACTCGGCCGAACGCTTGTTCACCGACACGATCAAGGGCGGTGACTTCCGCTCTCGCGAAGCCAACGTGTATCGGCTGTCCGAAGTGTCGGTCAACATCATCGATCAGTGTGTCGCGCAGGGCGTGCCATTCGCGCGCGAATACGGCGGCATGCTGGCGAACCGTTCGTTTGGTGGCGCGCAGGTGTCCCGAACCTTTTACGCGCGCGGCCAGACCGGCCAGCAATTGCTGATCGGGGCGTACCAGGCGCTGGAACGGCAGATCGGTCTTGGCGCGGTGAAGATGTACGAGCGTCACGAGATGCTGGATCTCGTGGTGGTCGATGGCAAGGCACGAGGCATCGTCGTGCGTGATCTGATCACCGGTGAGATGTCGTCGCATGCGGGTGATGCGGTGGTGCTCGGCACGGGTGGCTACGGCAACGTCTTCTACTTGTCGACCAACGCGAAGGGGTCGAACGTCACGGCGGCATTCCGTGCCTACAAGCGCGGCGCCGGCTTTGCCAACCCGTGCTTCACGCAGATCCACCCGACCTGCATTCCGGTCAGCGGCGATTATCAATCGAAGCTCACGCTGATGTCCGAGTCGCTCCGGAATGATGGACGCGTCTGGGTGCCACTGAAGCAGGGCGATACGCGCGCGCCGGGCGATATCCCCGAGGCCGAGCGCGACTATTACCTGGAGCGGAAGTACCCGAGCTACGGAAACCTTGCACCACGCGACATTTCCTCACGTGCCGCGAAAGAGGCGTGCGATGACGGGCGGGGTGTCGGGCCGGGTGGGCGGGGCGTCTATCTCGATTTTGCCGCGGCCATTGCCCGACTTGGCGAGGACACGATCCGTGAGCGCTACGGGAATCTGTTCGACATGTATGCCCAGATCACGGGCGAGAATCCGTACAAGGTCCCGATGCGGATCTATCCCGCGGTGCACTACACCATGGGCGGCTTGTGGGTCGACTACAACCTGATGAGCAATCTCCCGGGCCTGCACGTGATCGGCGAGGCGAATTTCTCGGACCACGGCGCCAACCGATTGGGCGCGTCGGCACTCATGCAGGGTCTCGCGGACGGCTACTTCGTGTTGCCGTACACGATCGGGGATTACCTCGCGTCGAACAAGCTGGCGCCGGTCGATACGAGTCACGACGCATTCCGTGTGGCGGAGGCCGAGGCCAAGGCTGCCACGGACCGATTCCTCGCGATCAATGGGACGCGGACGGTGGATTCATTCCACCGCGAACTCGGGCAGTTGATGTGGGAAAAGTGCGGCATGGCCCGCGACCGAGCGGGACTGGAGGAAGCCCTGCGCCGGATTCCTGAGCTGCGCGCCGAGTTCTGGTCGAACCTCAAGGTGCTCGGGACCTCCGATTCGCTGAATCAATCATTGGAAAAGGCCGGACGGGTGGCCGACTACATGGAGTTCGCCGAGTTGATGTGCCGAGATGCGCTGGAACGTGAGGAGTCGTGTGGCGGTCACTTCCGGACTGAGTACCAGACCGCGGATGGTGAGGCCCTTCGGGATGACGCGCATTTCGCGCACGTCGCCGTCTGGGGCTACGAAGGGCCGGATGCCCCCCCGACGCGTCACCGCGAAGAGCTGGAGTTCGAGTTCATCAAGCTCGCGACCCGGAGCTACAAGTGAGTGACATGAAGCTGACTCTCAAGGTGTGGCGGCAGGCCGGGCCGTCGGCTCCGGGCGCATTCAAGAGCTATCCCGCCTCGGCCAATGAGCACATGTCATTCCTCGAAATGCTCGACGTGGTCAACGAGGACTTGCAGGAGCAGGGCGAAGAGCCGATTGCCTTCGACCACGATTGCCGCGAAGGGATCTGCGGCTCGTGCTCGCTGGTGATCAACGGCTCGCCGCACGGCCCGAAGGGAGGCGTCACGACCTGCCAGCTGCACATGCGCAGTTTCAAGAATGGCGATGAGATCGTCATCGAGCCGTGGCGTGCCAAGTCGTTCCCGGTGCTGCGCGACCTCGTGGTGGATCGCTCGCCGCTCGACCGGATCATTGCGGCGGGTGGGTTCATTTCCGTTCCGACGGGAGCCCCGCCAGACGGCAACGCCATCCCGGTCGCCAAGGAAGATTCGGATCGCGCGATGGACGCGGCAGCATGCATCGGATGCGGCGCCTGCGTCGCGGCCTGCCCGAATGCTTCCGCCATGCTCTTCACCTCCGCCAAGGTGGTCCACCTCTCGCTGATGCCGCAGGGGCAGCCCGAGCGGAATCGTCGCGTCCTGGCGATGGTCAACGCGATGGATGAAGAAGGCTTCGGCGGGTGCACCAACTACGGGGAGTGTCAGGCGGCCTGTCCGAAGGAGATCTCGGTTGAGAACATCGCGCTGATGAACCGGGAGTTCCTGCGGGCGACCCTGCATGATCGCGATGGGGCCCCACGCGTTGCCGGGACCATGTGACGGTCCATCCGGGCGCATGGGCGCTTGCGGTGCTGCTGGGCGGGAGCGCAACAGCGCTGCCCGCCCAGTCCCGCTTCTTTGCCCGGCCGATGGCGCAGGCCATCGTCTCCGCGACCTCGATGGATCCCACGCCCTACGGGGGACGCCTCACGGAAGTGCGGGTGGTCCAGCCGGTCCTGATGGGCCAGGCGGGCCTCGCCAATGGCCGGTTGCTCGGCACGCTGACGCTCAATCTCGAGAGTCTCACGATCCCTGATGGCGAATTGACGCTTGGTGCCTGGGGCGAGGGCTACGTTGACCGGCGTCACCCGCACACCACCGTGCATGAACTGTTGCTTGAAGCCCCGGATCTGTTCGGCACACGGGAGCGTGGCGGAAGAATCGGCCTGGTGGCGGGGAAGGGCTTTGTGCCGTTTGGCACGGACGATCCAATGTCCCGCCCGTTCCTGCGCTACCCGGTCAATCACCATCTCTCGCAGATCCTCGAACGCGCCGTCCTCATCACGCAGCTGGAACGCGGACCCGTGCTGCTCGAAGGGGCACTCTTCAATGGTGACGAACCCGAGCGGGCGTCCCAGTGGCCGTTGCTGCGACTCCCGGACGGCACCGCTCGCTTTGGGGACTCACGCGCGCTTCGGCTGACCGTGCGCCCGGTGTCGGACTTGGAACTGCAGGCGTCGATCGCTGCGGTGAAGTCGCCGGAGCATCGTCTCGCGGCCGGGGGCAATGTCGACAAGTGGTCCACGTCGGCGCGGTGGCACGATCAGCCGGAATGGGGCGAACGCTATCTCCTCGCTGAATGGGCGCGCACCGATGAGCTGGACGGGTATTTCCGATTTGAGACGATTCTGGTCGAGGGAGCGTTGCGTCGCGAGCGCTGGTCGGCGAGTTACCGGATTGAGTCGACCGATCGGCCAGAAGAGGATCGGCTTCAAGATCCCTTCCGCTCGCTCCGTCCACACCATGAGAACAGCATTCTCGGCACAGGTTGCTGGACGCTCCATACGGTGCGGATCACCCACGATCTGGCGGATCCTGCCGGTCCACTCAGCGTGATCCCCTTCGCCGAAGTCACGATGGGCTCCGTCCGCAAGACCGGCGGCGGCATCTTTGATCCAACCGCGTTGTACGGCCGCACTTCACTGAACCAAGTGTCGATTGGTGTGCAGATGGGGTGGGGAATGCGTCACCATCGTATGGGCCGATACGGGACGTCGCACAGCCGCCCCGAACACTCCCACGTTGCCCACTAGTCCCGCCCTGCCACGGAAGGTCCACATGCCCCCGATGCTTCGTGTTGCCCCGTTGCTCCTGCTGCTCAGCGCCTGCAGTACGCCCGTCCAGGCTCCCATTGCCCCGGCGATCGTCGCGGTCGTCAGCGGGAACAATCAGACCGGCCCGGTCAATAGTGCCTTGGCAGCATCCCTCACCATCCGGGTCGTGGATGATTTCGGCGAACCGGTGGTGGGCCGTCGCGTGCGGTGGAACCCGGTCCTCGGTGGCGGGACGGTCTCGCCCGGCGAGAATGTCACGGATGCCAACGGGCGCGCGAGTGCGGTCTTTACCCTCGGGGCAAACCCAGGCGCCAACTCGGCTCGTGCCACCGTCGACAACGCCAATCCTGAGATCATCTTCAGCGCGACGGCCACTGGTGTGGTGGTGAACCCGACTCCGCAACTGGTCGCGTCAATCGCAATTCCAGCGACGTACGGCCACCACGACACCTTCGTGCGCGATGGCATCGCCTTTGTGTGTGCGTGGAATGCGGGCGTGTACATCTACGATGTCGGGAACGGCATCCGCAATGGTCAACCGCACGATCCGCGGTTGATCGCGAACTATGTCACGCAGGCGAACGGGGTGTCTGGCGGGGCACAGGTGCACAATGCCTGGTGGTTCCACAATCCGACCAATGGACAGAAGAAGTACCTCTTCATCGGACAGGAAGGCCCCGGGACTGTCGGTTCCGCGTCGTCCGGCGACATTCACATCGTCGATGTCAGCAACTTGGCCGCGCCGGTGGAAGTCGGGTACATCAATGTGGGTGGGGCTGGGACGCACAATTTCTGGATGGACGAGGCGCGGCAGATTCTCTACGCCGCCTACTACAACGGTGGTGTGGTGGCGATCGACGTCTCCGGCACGCTCTCGGGCAACATGTCCAGCCGGATCGTGGCGCAGGTCAAGCCAGGCGGCACGCCGGGCACCTATGTCTGGGGTGTGATGCTCGCGGGTGGGCGCTTGTACGCCTCGGACATGATCAGCGGCCTCTGGGTGCTTGATCCTGTCACGTTGGCGACCCTTGGGGGCGGCAACAACGTCCCCACCCAGTACGTCTCCGATCTCTGGGTTGCTGGGACCACGGCGTACACCGGTGGCTGGGGAACGCGCGCCGGTACGCGCGGCAACTCGATCCGGATCTGGGATGTCACCACCGCAACGCCGGTTCAGCTTGGCGAGATGGCGATCCCGGACGCCACCACGGTGAGTGACGTCGCGGTGGTGCCGGGCGGGGCAGCGCTCGTCGCAACCGCGGAGGGTGGTGCAGGGGCAGGACTCTATGTGTACTCGCTCGCCAATCCTCGGGCGCCGGTATTGCGTGGCTCCGTGGCTGTCACCGGTGGACTACACACCGGCGAAGTCGCCGTCATCAATGGCCGCACTTACGTCTTCGTGGCGAAAAACCCGGGAAGCGGGAACACGCCTGAATTCCGAGTCTACGACATCACGGGAGCGCTGACGCCATGATGCGACGTGCCATCGCCGCACTTGGGATACTGCTCCCCTCGATCGTGGCCGCGCAGGCTCCGATCACCGGCTTCACCCCGAAAGGGAGCGTCGCGGAAACCTCGCTCGAGGCACTGCTGCAGCGCGTTCCGGATACCGCCTCGGCGAAACGACATGCGCGCACCTTGGCAGGCGTGCCGCACGTCGCGGGGACACCGGCGCAGATCGCCACCGCAGACTATGTCCTTCGCGAGATGGCGTCGTACGGACTGGACACGCTGCGGACTCCGTTCACGGTGTATCTCCCGTTCCATGATTCCACCATCGTTGAGCGCATGACGCCGACGCGTCTCCGACTCGACATCACCGAGCCTTCAATCGCCAGTGATCCGACGACGCTATTGCCGCGCTGGCCCGCGATGAATGGCAACTCAGGCGCGGGCGACGTCACGGCGCCGCTGGTGTACGTGAACTACGGGCTTCCGGCGGATTTCGCCAAACTTGACTCTCTGGGTATTACGGTCGTCGGGAAAATTGCGATTGCGCGGTACGGGCGCTCGTTCCGTGGGATCAAGGCCCGGGAGGCCGAGCTGCATGGGGCGATCGGCCTGCTGATCTACAGTGACCCACTCGACGACGGGTTCGCACAGGGCGACGTCTATCCCGACGGACCGATGCGGCCGGCAGGCGGCGTGCAGCGCGGTTCGATCTTCAATGGTCAGGGGGACCCCACCACGCCGGGGTGGGCGTCACGGTCCGGCGCCCCGCGTCGTTCCTTCGACTCCCTCCCGCTGGCGAAGATTCCCGTCGTCCCGATTTCGTATGGCAACGCCGAGCTCCTCCTGCGCGACATGCGGGGTCCTTCGGTGCCGACCGGTTGGCAAGGCGGTCTGCCGTTCCGCTATCACCTGGGTGATGCGAGGGTCACGGCCCGGGTTGCGGTCTGGCCTGAGCGCGGCGAGCGGGCCTACAAGTCCATCGTCAACACCTTTGGCGCGATTCAGGGGAGCACCTTCCCCAACGAAGTGGTGATCGTCGGTGGACACCGCGATTCCTGGGGGCCGGGGGCTGCCGACAACGTCTCCGGGGTGGTGAGCATCCTCGAGGCGGCTCGCGCCTGGGGTGAGGCGCTGAAGGCCGGCCATCGGCCGCTCCGGACCATCCTCTTTGCCACGTGGGACGCGGAGGAATGGGGACTGGTTGGGTCGACCGAGTGGGTGGAAATGGTCGCCGATTCGCTTGCTGTCAACGCCGTCGCGTATCTGAATCAGGACGTCGCAGCCTCGGGGCGGGCGTTCGGGAGCGGTGGAACCGCATCGTTGCACGGTTTGATGCGTAATGCCGTTCGCGGGGTGACCCAGCCCGGCGATACCGGATCCGTCTATGCGGATTGGGCCCTCCGCACCGTGACATCCCAGCGCCCGGAGCCGCCGATGGGGGATCTTGGGGGTGGAAGCGATTACATCGGCTTCTACAACCACGTCGGGATTCCCTCGTTCGAGTTCGGCTTCGGCGGGGCGGGTGGGGTCTATCACAGCGCCTACGACACCTACACGTGGATGGAGAAGTTCGGAGATCCTGGCTATCTCAGTCACGCCGCTGCGGGTCGCCTGTCGGCCGTTCTGCTCGCCCGACTCGCAAATGCAGCCATCGTCCCGCTTGACCATGGAGCCCTCGGGGCGTATCTGGTGCCGCTGGTCGAGCGCACGCGCCGGGAGCCCGGGGCAGACGCGATCTCCGTGGCATTGGATGGGGTGGTGAAAGCGGCGCAAGAATTCGAGGCGGCAGGGCG
This sequence comes from Gemmatimonadota bacterium, assembly GCA_024641735.1. Lineage (GTDB taxonomy): Bacteria > Gemmatimonadota > Gemmatimonadetes > Gemmatimonadales > GWC2-71-9 > Palsa-1233. The sequence goes on from JAHECN010000007.1 coordinate 16,695, forward strand.
GAAGTTCACCGCGGCTCGCGACGCCGTTCTCGGATCCGACCGGGAACCGGGGACACTCGCCGAGGCCAATCGGCGGTTGCGCTTGGTTGAACCCCTGCTGACGAGGCCCTCCGGACTGGTGGGTCGGCCCTTTCTGCGAAATCTCGTGTTCGCCGCGGACCGCGATAACGGCTACGCCAATGTGCAGTTCCCTGGAATCGTCGAAGCGCTGCGGGATGGCGATACGGCGCGGGCGAAGGGCGAGGCCGTGGACTTGGCAGAAAGAATCCGATCGGCGGCACGGGCAGTCGATTTTGCCAGAAACGGGCTTCCGGCGGAGCGGTAGGGCGGATTCTCAGTAGCTCAGGCATCCGTCCGACCGGCCGTCAAGTAACTTGACACTGCCTGCCGCAGCGCTTTCGGCACAGCCCCTGCTATGAGTCATGGAATCCGCCGGCTGCGTCATCTGGCCGGAACACTCCATCAGGACGCCTATGTCGACGATCGAGACCTTTGACGCAATTCTCCGGAAGGCCATCGAACTCGGTGCGTCCGACGTCCACCTGAGTTCTGGTGGACCCTATCGGATGCGCCTGCGGGGCTCCATGACAACGGTCGCCGGCGTGCCCGACCTCACCGGCGCGGATGCACGGGCGATCGCAGGGCATATCATGCTGAATGCCCGGAAATCGACTCCGGCCACCATCGAGGCCGAGCTCGATACCCTGCAGGATGTGGATTGTTCCTACTCGGTGAAGGGTGTCGGGCGTTTCCGGGTCAATCTCTGCAGTCAGCGTGGCTCAATCTCCGCGGTGCTTCGGGCCATCGCCCACACGATTCCGGACTTCCAGACGCTCGGGCTTCCGGTGGTGTTGGAGAAGATTGCGATGGAGGAGCGTGGGCTGGTGCTGCTGACCGGCACGACCGGAAGCGGCAAGTCCACGACGCTCGCCTCCATGATCGACTACGTGAATCAGCGGAAGGCGGGGAAGATCGTCACGATCGAGGACCCGATCGAATTCCTCCATCGCGACGGCAAGAGCAACGTGATCCAGCGTGAGATCGGGACGGACACCGAGTCGTTCGGTGCCGCCCTCCGCGCGGCACTCCGTCAGGACCCGGACGTGATCCTGGTCGGCGAAATGCGGGATCGGGCAACGATTGATATCGCCCTCAAGGCAGCCGAAACGGGACACCTCGTCTTTAGTACGGTGCACACCACCGATGCGCAGCGGACGATCGCGCGACTGGTCTCGGTGTTCGATCCGAATGAGCAGTACGCCACCAGACTCCGACTCGCTGAGTCCCTTCAGGCGGTGATTTCGCAACGGCTGCTGCCCAGGGCTGATGGTCAGGGCCGGGTCGTGGCGACCGAAATTCTTCGGAATACCCAGACGATCGCCGCCTGTATTGCGGACGCGGACATGACTGGTGAGATCCGCGACCATATTGCGGCAGGCCGCACGCAGTACGGCATGCAAACCTTCGATCAGCACCTCACGGAGCTGTACAAGGCCGGCCAGCTCACGATGGAGGTTGCCAAGGCGGCGGCGACGAGTCCGGCAGACTTCGAGCGGAATCTGGAGTTCCAGTAGAGGCGAGTCGTGAGTCGCGAGTCATGAGAGCGCGCTTGAGGCCGGCTCCCAACGTGGGGGCCGGCCTCAAGTCATCTCACGACTCTCGACTCGCCACTAGAGCCTCGGTAGGGTCACTCCCCGTTGCGCCTGATACTTCCCCTTCTTGTCCGCGTAGCTCGTCTGGCACACATCATCCTCATCCGCCTCGAAGAAGAGGACCTGGCAGATCCCCTCATTGGCGTAGACGCGTGCCGGGAGCGGCGTCGTATTGCTGATCTCGAGGGTGACATGGCCTTCCCACTCCGGCTCGAACGGCGTGACATTGGTGATGATGCCGCACCGGGCATAGGTCGACTTGCCGACACAGATGGTCAGGACGTTCCGCGGGATCCGGAAGTACTCCACCGACCGCGCCAGGGCGAAGGAGTTGGGCGGCACCACGCAGATGTCGCCGGAGTACTCCACAAAGCTCTTGGCGTCGAAGTGCTTTGGGTCCACGATGGCGGAGAGCGCATTCGTGAAGATCTTGAACTCGTTCGCCACGCGCATGTCGTAGCCGTAGGAGGAGACGCCGTAGGAGATCGCTCCCTCTCGGACCTGCCCGTCCACGAAGGGCTCGATCATGCCATGCTCGGTAGCCATCTGGCGGATCCAGCGGTCGGACTTGATCGACATTCGTGCCTGCCGGGGGTGAGGAGTTGGGGAGGGGAATCGCGGGGAATATATGGGAGCCGGTGCCGAGATGCACGGCATTCCGGTCGACTCGGTCCCGGTTGAATTCACCCCCCGCACACGATACCTTTCCGCAGATTGTGAAACATTTCACGAGAGGGGGCAAGGCGTGTTGCAGCCGTACATCCCGATTCTCATGCTGCTCCTGTTTGTGTTGGCCAACGCGGCTCTGATTCTCGGCGCCTCCCACCTTCTCTCCTCTTCTCGTCCCACTGCCGTCAAGCGCGCGGCCTACGAGTCCGGCATGCCGGCCCTCGGCGACGCCCGCGAGCGCTTTTCGGTCAAGTTCTATCTCATCGCGATGCTCTTCATCGTCTTCGACATCGAGACGGTGTTCATGGTGCCATGGGCCGTCGCCTTCCATCAGATGCGTGAGTTGGGTGGCGTGTTGTTCATCGAGATGTTCACCTTCGTCGTGATCCTGGGCGTTGGGTATCTCTACCTTTGGAAGCGGGGAGCGTTGCAATGGGATTGATCGTGCCGCCGCCGGCACCAGACAGCGAGGAGATGCTGGAGCTGACGTCCCCCAACTGGGTGACCACTCGGCTCGACTTCCTCGCTAATTGGGCGCGATCCAATTCGCTCTGGCCGATGCCGTTCGGAACCGCCTGCTGTGCGATCGAGTATATGGCCACTGCGGCATCCCGCTTCGACCTGGCGCGCTTCGGCATGGAGCGTCAGAGCTTCTCGCCGCGTCAGGCGGACGTCCTGATCTGCGCGGGGCGCCTGCCATTCAAACTCGCCCCAGTAATTCGTCGGATTTGGGATCAGATGCCACAGCCGAAGTGGGCGATCTCGATGGGGGCCTGCGCCTCGACCGGCGGCATCTTCGATACCTACGCCATGGTGCAGGGGATCGACACGATCATTCCGGTGGACGTGTATGTCCCCGGCTGTCCGCCACGCCCCGAAGGTCTCCTCTACGGCATCCTGATGCTGCAGAAGAAGATCATGGCCGAGTCGATGACGGATCCGAGTCTTCGCGTCGAACACCTAGTGCAGGCGGATGGACTCTTCCGTCGCCCCGAGCAGATCGATGAGGTCTCGGAGCCCTTCGGTAACTCGGTGCACCAGATGAGGACCGGATGACCGCAGTCGCGACTCCGCTGGAAGGTGCCGCTGCCACCGTGGACGCGATGCGTGCGGCGTTCGGTGACAGCATTGGTCGCACCAGCCAATTTGCCGGTCAGCAGGTGGTCTCTCTCGCGGCGGAGCGTGCGCACGAGATTCTGGCTTGGCTGCAGTCTGATCCGGAGCAACGCTTCGACTACCTGACGGACATCACGGCGGTGGAATACCGGGATGCCGAGCGCCCACTGGAAGTGGTGTACCAACTCCGCTCCCTCGCGCGGCGCGTCGATCTGCGTCTCAAGATCGCGTTGGACCCGGATGGTCCCTTGGCCGTGGCCACAGTGACCGACATCTGGAAAGGCGCCGAATGGCTGGAACGGGAGGTCTGGGACATGTTCGGGGTGACGTTCCGAGGCCATGGGGACCTGCGACGGATTCTGATGTGGGAGGGGTATTCGGAAGGACACCCCCTCCGGAAGTCGTTTCCGCTCCGCGGACACCGGTCGCGCGCCGAGCAGACTCGCCAGGCGCTCGCGGCGAATCCTGAGGCGCACTATTCCCTCGAGGAGCTGTCGATCGCCGACGCCTATCAGGAGTTGCCCGCGGACATGCGCGCGCGCCTTGCCGCGCGGGAGCGGGGGGAGACCCCGTGAGCCGCCGCACACTGGAACTCTCGGTCAGCACGCCGACGATGGGCGCAGATGGCCAGGTCCGCAACGTTCCGCTGGGCGTTGCGCGCCGCCCGAGCGAGTCGGTGAGTGACGACTTCGGCGCCGAGCACATGCTGGTCAACATCGGCCCGCAGCACCCTGCCACGCACGGCGTGCTGCGGCTGGTGGTCGAGTTGGAGGGCGAGACGGTCAAGCGGATCATCCCGCACGTCGGCTACCTGCATTCCGGCTTCGAGAAGCTCGGCGAATACCGCCACTACAATCAGATCATCCCCCTCACGGATCGGACTGACTACCTCGCGCCGATGGCGAACAATGTCGCCATGGCGATGGCCGTCGAGGCCTTGATGGGGATCGAAATCACCGAGCGCTGTCGCCTGCTGCGCGTGATCGCCTGCGAGATGAGTCGCATCATCTCGCACCTCGTCTGGCTCGGCACGACCGGCATCGACCTCGGCGCCTTTACGCCGTTCCTCTGGATGTTCCAGCAGCGCGAGCGGATCTACAATCTGCAGGAATCCTGGACCGGCGCCCGGCTGACGACCTCTGTGGCGCGGGTCGGCGGGATGATGGCCGACGTGCCGGAGGGGTGGGAGGCCGGCCTGCGCGACTTCGTGCAGACCTTCCCGACCACGCTCCGCGAAGTGGACACGATGTTCACGCGGAACGCGATCTGGATCGGGCGGACGCAGGGTGTCGGTGTCATCGGGGCGGAAGAGGCAATCAATTACTCCCTCTCTGGTCCGATGCTCCGGGCGAGCGGTGTCGCCTACGACGTTCGGAAGGATCGTCCCTATCTCGGGTACGACGAGTTCGACTTTGATGTTCCGGTCGGCGCGCATGGCGACATCTACGATCGCTATCGGGTGCGGCTCGAGGAGATGACGCAGTCGAACCGCATTCTGGAACAGGCCCTCGACCGGCTCAAGCCGGGGCCAGTCAATGTCGCCGACCCTCGTGTCATCCTGCCGCCCAAGTCGCGTGCGATGGGCGACATGGAGGCGATGATCTTCCACTTCAAGCAAGTAATGGAAGGGGTCAAGCCGCCCGCCGGTGAAGTCTATTTCGGCGCGGAGAATCCCAAGGGCGAGTTGGGCTACTACCTGGTGTCGGACGGTACCGCCAAGCCCGTGCGGTGGCGGATCCGCCCTCCTTCCTTCATCAACCTGGCCGCGCTTCCGCGACTCTGCGAAGGCGCCCTGTTGTCGGACGTGATTGCCATCAACGCGAGCGTGGATATCGTGATGGGAGAGATCGATCGGTGAGCACTCATTCGACTGAGCCCTATCGTCCCGTCTTCACAGGCGAGACCCGCGATCGCCTTGAGGCGCTCGGCACCAAGTACCCGACGCGCCAGGCCTTGCTCCTGCCGGCCCTCTGGGCGATTCAGGAAGAACGCGGGTGGGTGTCCCCGGAGGCGATCACGGAGGTGGCGGAGTTCCTCCAGGTCACGCCCGCCTATGTCCGTGGCGTGGTCACCTTCTACACGATGTATCACACCCATCCCGTCGGACGCCACTTCATTCAGGTCTGTACCACCTCTCCGTGCAACATTTGCGGTGCGGAAGGGGTCGTCGAGGCGTTTCTCGAGCATACAGGATGCCTCGACCTCGGGGCGACGTCGCCCGATGGCCGCTTCACCGTGATCGAAGTTGAGTGTCTCGGGGCCTGCGCCTTCGTGACGCCGGTGCTGATCAACGATGACTTCATCGAGTCGGTGACCGCCGAAAGCGTCCCTGCGCTCCTTGCCAGGTACCCCTGATGGGATATCCGCATCCGATTCATCCGAAGGAAACGCCGCTGCTGTCCGAGTATTTCGGCGACGTGGCGGCGCGTAGCTACGACGGCTGGGTGGCACGGGGAGGGTATGTCGCCCTCAAGCAGGCCCTCGCGATGACGCCCGAGGCGATCGTGGACGTCGTGAAGGCGTCGGGATTGCGGGGACGCGGTGGTGCCGGATTTCCCACCGGATTGAAGTGGTCTTTCATGCCGAAGGACGATGGCAAGCCACACTACCTCTGCTGCAACGCGGACGAATCCGAGCCCGGCACCTTCAAGGATCGCGAAATCCTCCGGTGGACCCCGCACGCCTTGATCGAAGGGTGCGCCATTGCGGCGCTCGCCATCCGGGCTGAGACCACCTACGTCTTCATCCGCGGCGAGTACACCGAGCCCTGCACGATCTTCGAAGCAGCAGTCCGGGAAGCCTATGCCGCCGGCGTGATTGGCGAGAACGCGATGGGCTCCGGCAAGCGCATTGATGTGGTCGTGCATCGCGGCGCCGGCGCCTATATCTGTGGCGAAGAAACGGCGTTGATGAATGCCATCGAAGGGAAGCGCGGCAACCCGCGCATCAAGCCGCCGTTCCCGGCGGTCTCGGGGCTCTTTGGACAGCCGACTACAATCAACAATGTCGAGACCCTCGCGGCGGTCCCGCCGATCATTGTGAAGGGCGGCGCGTGGTATGCCGGCTTGTCGTTGTCGAGTCCCAAGAGCACGGGCACCAAGTTGATCTCGGTTTGCGGCCACGTGCAGCGTCCGGGGACATACGAGATCACGATGGGCCTGCCGATGCAGGAGTTGATCTTTGATCTGTGCGGAGGAATGCGGCCGGGACGGACCCTGAAGGCGGTCATTCCTGGCGGGTCCTCGGTTCCGATCATGACACCCGAAGAAGTCGCCGCCTGCGCCACCGACTACGAAGGCATCGCGGCGCAAGGTTCACTGCTGGGCTCGGGCGGCATGATCGTGATGGACGACACGACGGACATGGTCTACCAGATCATGCGCCTGGCGCGATTCTATGCGCATGAGAGCTGTGCGCAGTGCACCAATTGCCGTGAAGGGACGGCATGGACCACCCGCATTCTCGAACGCATCCTGCGCGGTCAAGGAAAGATGGCCGACCTGGACCTCCTGCTCAGTCTGGCGGACAACATGACCGGCAAGACGATCTGTGTCCTCAGCGATTCCTGCGCAACGCCCGTCGTCTCGGGAATTGCCAAGTTCCGCGGTGAGTTCGAAGCGTACATCACGGGCGCTCGCGCGCCGGCCATGGCGGAGGTCTGATCCGATGACCACCGAATCGGTATCGGTCACGATCGACGGCCTCTCGGTTTCCGTACCCAAGGGCACCTCGATCATCGAAGCGGCGAAGCATGCTGGTGTGCTGGTGCCGCACTATTGCTACCACCCCTCGCTTCCGTCACCAGCCGTCTGCCGGATGTGTCTGGTCGAGATCGAGAAGTTTCCCAAGCTTGTGCCGGCCTGCGTCACACCGATCGTGGAAGGGCAGGTCATCCACGTCCATTCGCCTGCGGCGATCAAGGCGCGCGAAGGGGTGCTGGAGTTTCTGCTCATCAACCATCCCCTCGACTGCCCGGTGTGCGATCAAGCCGGGGAGTGCGAGCTGCAGGACTTCGTCTTCCAGGAAGGACAGGCCGCGTCCCGCTATGGGGATTATCCCAAGCGGTACAACCCGGTGGAGGACTTTGGGCCAGACATCCTCTACGTGGCGAACCGCTGCATTCTCTGCACCCGCTGCGTCCGCTTCATGGATCATGTCGCGGAGGAGCCGGTGTTGAATGTGTCCGAACGTGGGGACCGTGCGTACATCGGGATCGACCCGAGTGCGACGCTCGACCACGAATGGGCGGGCAACGTCGTCGACCTCTGTCCTGTGGGCTCTCTGGTGTCCAAGGACTTTCTGCACAAGGCGCGCGCCTGGGACCTCGACAAGCACGCGTCGATCTGCCCCGGCTGTACGCAGGGGTGCAACATCACGGTGGACACGCGCGACGACGTGGTCGTGCGGCTCCGCCCACGCGCCAATCTTGAAGTGAACCGCCATTTCATCTGTGATACCGGCCGCCGTGACTATCGCTGGATGAATCGCGGCGATCGGGTGGATGCGCCCGTGGTCGCGGATGCGGCTGGTCGACGGACCGTGGCATGGCCCGCGGCCCTCACGCATGTTGCAGAAACGGTGGCGAACGCCAGTGGATCCGTCGTGGTGCTCTCGGGTGGTCGGGCCTCGGTGGAATCGATCGGCTGGGTGCTCCGTCTGGTGGATGGGGCCAATGCCACGGCCGCGATGCACGTGCCACTGGGCGAGGAGCGGGCGATCGGAGCCGTGCCGAACCTTGCGCTTCGCCGTGAGCGGGCCGCCAACCTTGCAGGCGCCGAGATGCTCGGCATGACGGCGGATTGGGCCACCGCGGTGCATGCGGCCTCCAGTGCCGCCGTGGTCATCGTACTCGACGCCGAGCTGACCGACGACGAGGCCGCCGCGGTGGCGCGCGCCAAGTCCGTGCTCCACTTCGCGACCGTCGCCGATCCCCGCCTCGGTGCCTCTGCCATCTTGCCAATCACCACCATGGTGGAAGAGCAGGGCGTCTATGTAAATCGTGACGGCCGGGCGCAGCGCTTTCTTCCGGCGAAGCCTGCGCCGGGCATGGCCTGGCCGGCGTGGCGGATCGCAGCGGAGGCATGGGCCCTCGGAGCGGAGGGACGTGAAGCGCCGGGGACCGCTTCGGCAGCATTCACGGCACTGGAACCCTTCGCGGGACTCACCCATCGCGATCTCGGCTTCACGGGTCGCGTGGTGGCTGGTGCGGGAGTGTCCGCATGAGCCCGGAAATGAAGGGCTTCATCCTGGTCTCCGTGATCAAGTTGCTGGTGATCTTCACTGCGCTCCTCGTGGGCGTCGCGTTGTTGACCCTGATGGAACGAAAGGTCGCCGGGTGGATGCAGAACCGTCCTGGCCCGAACCGGGTGGGACCGTTCGGGATCCTGCAGCCCGCGGCCGATGGCATCAAGAACTTCATCAAGGAAGAGACCAGCCCGGCCGGCGCGAGTACCGCGCTCTTCATGCTGGCGCCAGCCTTCTCCTTCGTGCCGGCCATGATGTTGCTCGCGGTGATTCCGCTGGCCGCGCCCTTGCCCCTCACCTTCGATTTCACGCTTCCCCTGATCGGTCGCGTGGTCCATGACGGGCTGCTGCCCATCTCGATTGCGGACTTGCCGATCGGGTTCCTGTTCGTGCTGGCGATTGGTTCTATCGGAGTCTACGGGATCGCGCTGGCGGGCTGGTCATCGAACAGCAAGTACTCGCTGTTGGGCGGGCTGCGTGGCGCGGCACAGATGATCTCCTACGAAGTCGCGATGGGCCTCTCTCTGATTCCTGTCCTGCTGCTCACCGGCAATGTGTCGTTCAGCGAAATCATCACCAAACAGCAGGCTGGGCTCTGGTTTGTCGGGCCCCTCTTCATCTCGTTCTTCATCTTTCTTGTGGCTGGCTTTGCCGAGACGAATCGACTCCCCTTCGACCTGCCAGAGGCAGAATCGGAGTTGGTGGCCGGGTATCACTCTGAATACAGCTCGATGAAGTTCTCGATGTTCATGATCGCCGAGTTCGCACATATCGTCACGATCTCGGCGATGGTCGCGACGCTCTTCTTCGGGGGTTGGGACATCCCGTTCACGACGTGGGACGAGCAGGGTGGGTTGGCCCAGACGATCGCCACGCACGTGGCGTTCTTCCTCAAGATGTTCTTCTGGATCTTCTTCGTCATGTGGATCCGGTGGACGCTCCCGCGATTCCGCTACGATCAGCTCATGTCGCTCGGCTGGAAAGTGCTCCTCCCGCTGGCTCTGGCGTACATCATGGTGACTGCGGGGGCCCTCTGGGGCATTGAACGCGGGTTCGGATGGACGACACCTCGGGAGCAAGGGTTCGCGTTGCTGGGCCTCAATGTCGTGCTCGGATATCTGGTCTTCTTCATTCTGGATCGTGGACGGGTGGTGCGCGGCGTCGGTTCGGCCGGGCGCCCGGTCTCCGTCGCAGGGGAGGGTTGATGGCAATCGGCGTCAAGGTGATGGAACGCCCGACCGGAGATGTCTCCTACATCCGGGCCACGCTGAAGGGGATGGCGTTGACCTTCAAGCACATGTTCCAGGCACGCGTCACGCTCCAATATCCGGAAGTGCGCAGCAGCGATGATTGGCGCATTGCCACACGCTGGCGTGGCACGCACCGCATGCTGACCGACGAGCAGGGGCGGTCGAAGTGCGTCGCCTGTGGGCTCTGTCCGCAGATCTGTCCCGCCAACTGCATCAAGTTGGTCCCGGGCGAGGACGAGGCGGGGAACCGCTATCCCCTGATCTACGAGATCGACGAGTTCCGATGCGTCTTCTGCGGGTATTGCCAAGAAGTGTGTCCAGAAGAAGCGATTCACGTCGGAGTGCACTACGAAAACGCGGAGTACTCGCGAGACCGCTTCGTGTACGATCTTGAGCGGTTGTCGGCCCAGGTCCACCCGGTGTCGACCCTTTGGGATCCCACCGATCCGCGTGGGGAATGAGATGACCGCCCTCACCGTCGTGTTCGGGATCTTTGCCATCTGGGCCGTCGTCTCGGCGCTGCTGTGCATCACGCGGACCAACGCGATGGCCTCGGCGCTCTGGCTGGTGTCCACGATGTTTGCGCTGGCCGGGATCTATGTCCTGCTGCAGGCGGAGTTCATCGCGGCCATTCAGGTGCTCGTCTACGCCGGCGCCGTGATGGTGCTCTTTCTGTTCGTGATCATGTTGCTCAACGTCGAAGAGACCCCGCGTGAGTGGAAGCGGTGGCCAGTCTGGCTGCTCGCCTCAGGACTTGCCGCGGTCCTCACGGCGGAGCTGGTCACACTGCGCGGCTACTCGCCCGGACGTCTGGCGCGTGAGATCTCGACCATGCCCGACTCGATGGCGATTCCGGCGTACGTCTTCCCGGGCGCGATGGGGACCGGACCGGACCCGCGTGGCGTGGTGGGCAAGATCGCCGAGCCACTGTTTCAGGCCTATCTGATTCCGTTCGAAATCACGTCGGTGTTGTTGCTGGCCGCCGTGATCGGTGCGGTTGTCCTCGCCAAGAAGAGGCTCTGATGCTCCTCGGCCCATCCCTCGCGCTCTCGGCGGTGCTCTTCGCCCTCGGTGTCGTCGGCGTCCTGATTCGACGGAATGTGGTTGTCGTGTTCATGTGCGTCGAGTTGATGCTGAATGCGGTGAACCTGACGCTGGTGGCCCTGGCCCAACTCCACGGCACCAGTGGCCAGATCATGGTCTTCTTCGTGATGACCGTCGCTGCCGCGGAAGCGGTGGTCGGATTGGCCATCATTCTCGCGATCTTCCGCCATGTGCAGACGGTCGATCTCAAGCAATTCAACCTGCTCAAGGGCTGAGACGTGACTCATTTCGTCTGGCTCGCCATTCTCTTGCCGTTGCTCGGCGCCGTGGCGAATGGGATCATCGCCGTGCGGCGCCCGGATTCCCGCCGATTGGTGTCCTTCATCGGCGTCGGTGTTCTGCTCGGAGCCTTCGCGGTGTCGCTCGGTGTGCTGCGGGAGGTTGCAGCGGGCCACGGAGAGGCGACCAAACTTCTGCTCTGGCAGTGGATTCCGGTCTCCGATCGCCTCACGATCGATCTGGCCCTGCAAGTGGATCAACTCTCGGCTGTCATGCTGATGGTGATCACCGGGGTAGGGTCGCTGATCCATCTCTTCTCGGTCGGGTACATGCAGGAGGACCCGGGCTATGCCAGATACTTCGCGTACCTGAACCTGTTCGTGGCGTTCATGCTCGTGTTGGTGCTGGGGGCCAGTCTCCCGGTCTCCTTCATCGGATGGGAAGGAGTTGGCCTCTGTTCGTACCTCCTGATCGGGTTCTGGTTTGAAGTGGATGCCAATTCGGATGCCGGGAAGAAGGCCTTCCTCGCCAACCGGATCGGCGACTTCGGCGTCCTGATCGCGATGTTCATGCTCTGGTGGCATGTCGGCACGCTGGATTACGCTGCCCTCGCCGAGAAGGCTCCTGCGGTGCTTCCCTACGGTGGGACCATTGCCACCACGATCGCCCTCTTCCTCTTCCTCGGGTGCACCGGCAAGTCGGCACAGATTCCGCTCTTCACCTGGTTGCCAGACGCCATGGCGGGTCCGACGCCGGTCTCGGCCTTGATCCATGCCGCGACGATGGTGACGGCTGGTGTCTTCCTCGTGGTCCGGACAGGCGTGATCTTCGCGTTGGCGCCGGTCGCGATGGAAGTGGTAGCAATTACCGGTGCGCTGACCGCCTTCTTCGCGGCGACGATCGCCCTGCGACAGAATGACATCAAGAAGGTGTTGGCCTACTCCACGGTCTCCCAACTCGGCTACATGTTCCTCGCCGTCGGAACCGGGGCATTTGCTGCCGGGATTTTCCACCTCGTGACGCACGCATTCTTCAAGGCGTTGCTCTTCCTCGGCGCCGGAAGCGTGATCCACTCGATGCACCACGCCCAGCATCATGCCGGCTCACACGCCGACCCGCAGGACATGCGGAACATGGGTGGATTGCGGAAGGCGATGCCGTGGACCTTCATCTTGATGGCCATTGCGACGCTGGCGATTGCGGGCTTGCCGCCACTCTCCGGTTTCTTCTCGAAGGATGAGATTCTCGCCGCGGCCTTCGCGCGTGGCGAAACCAATGGCCTCTACCGTGTCGCATGGGGACTCGGCCTCGCTGCCGCCCTGATGACGGCGTACTACATGTCGCGCCTGATGGCGATGACATTCCTCGGCACCTTCCGGGGTGGTAGTGATGTGGAGCCACACCTGCATGAGGCGCCTGCTGTGATGACCGCACCGCTCGCGGTTCTCGGCATCCTCAGCGTGATCGGCGGCGCGTTGAACTTGCCGTCCTTCGTGGGCGGGTCTCACGGACTGGAGCATTGGCTTGAGCCCGTGACGGAACCGGCAACGCGCCTGATGGACGCGCTTGTGATGCCGCATGGCAGTGTTGAGTATGCCTTGATTGCCGGTGCCATCGCGATCGCCATCACCGGGTTGGTGGTGGGGGTCCGCTCGACACTTCGGAGTACCATCCCGACGCCGGCCGAGGCACCCGCCGAAACGGGAATCCGACGACTGCTGTATGGCAAGTACTTCATCGACGAGCTCTATCAGAAGCTCTTCGTCGGGCCGCTCGTTTGGTTCTCCCGCCGTGTCCTCTGGCAGGGCTTCGACCAGTTCCTGGTGGACCGGATGGCGGTCGGTGGCACTGCACGGGTGGCGCAAGGACTCGGTTGGCTGGGCTCGCGACTTCAGAATGGACAGGTCGCGTTCTACGTAACTCTCTTTGCGGTCGGGGTGGTACTCATCCTCCGCACGCTGGTGGGGTAGGCGATGACTTCCTTCCTGGCCTCCGTGGGGTACGATCGCTGGATTCTCCACGTCCTGTTGATCCTCCCGCTCCTCGGCATGCCGCTGATCCTGCTTTCGCCCGTGCGTGCGGCGCGCTGGATCGCCCTCGTCGTGGCGCTGCTGGAATTCGGACTGGGGATCGGGCTCTGGTGGGCCTTCGACGCCTCCAATCCCGGCCTCCAATTCGTCACGGATCTGCCGTGGATGGAAGGCTACGGGGTTGGGTATCGGGTCGGGATCGACGGCATCTCACTCCTCATGGTGCTGCTCTCCGTCGTGATGATGCCTCTGGTGGTCTGGGGGAGCTGGCGTGGGATCGACCACAAGCAGCGTGGGTTCTACACGCTGCTGCTGGCGATGAAGGTCGGCATGCTCGGCGTCTTCGTCTCGATGGACATGTTCCTCTTCTATGTCTTCTGGGAACTGCTGCTGATCCCGATGTATTTCTTGATCGGCATCTGGGGCAGCGCCAATCGTCTCTACGCGGCCACGAAGTTCATCATCTACACGTTCGTGGGCTCGCTGCTGATGCTGGTTGCCATCCTCTGGATGGTCTTCCAGGTCGGCAAGGCGACGGGCACCTATTCGTTCGCGTATACCCACTTGCTGGACAATGCGGCGGTGCTGGCACCATGGGGCCCCTGGCTCTTCGTGGCGTTCGCGCTGGCGTTTGCCGTGAAGGTCCCGCTCTTCCCGTTTCATACCTGGTTGCCGGACGCCCACACCGAGGCCCCGACCGCCGGTTCCGTCGACCTCGCCGTGATCCTGCTCAAGATGGGAACCTACGGCTTCCTGCGATTTGCGATTCCGTTCGTCCCGGCCTTCGCGCTCTCCAAGACCACCGGTCTGGTGATGTCGGGGCTCGCGGTCATCGGCATCGTCTACGCCGCCTTGGTGGCGATGGTGCAGCCCGACCTGAAGCGTTTGGTCGCGTACTCGTCTGTGTCCCACCTCGGCTTCGTCATGCTGGGGATTTGGGGCAGTACCGTCGAGAGCGTCCAGGGCGCCATTCTGGTGATGGTGTCCCACGGCCTGTCGACGGGCGCACTGTTCTTCATGATCGGCATGCTCTACGAGCGACGACACACTCGGATGATTTCGGACTTTGGCGGATTGGCGCGCGTCGCGCCGCTCATGACGCTGGCGTTCGTGATCACGGCGTTCTCGTCGATCGGCCTCCCGGGCTTGAATGGTTTCGTTGGAGAATTCCTGGTGTTGATCGGGTCCTTTGGCCGCTATCCGATTCTGGTCGGCGTGGCGACCACCGTGGTGGTCTTCTCGGCGGCCTATATGCTCTGGGCAACGCAGCGCGTCTTCTTCAACCGCTTCACCAATCCGCGTAACGAAGGCATTGGGGACTTGAACTTCCGTGAGATCGCTGTGCTGACGCCCCTGATTGCTGCAATGTTCTGGATCGGGCTCTATCCCGGACCGCTCTTGCGGCGCACCGAGGGCGCGGCGAAGCGCTATATCGAATTGATCTCACCGCACCTGCCGGAAGCGACCCTGCCGGGGCCGATCACGTACGGAGCGCCGCGATGAGACTGATCGACCTCTCCACGCCCGAAGGGGCGACGCTCGCACTCCTGCCGGAGCTTCTGCTCACGGCATGGGCTCTCGTGGTGCTCCTGGTCATCGGATGGCGTCACAAGACCGCGTCGGACATGCGCTTTGTTGGCGTGCTGTCGTTGGGCGGCTATGTCCTCGCCGGGTTGGCGACGGCCTGGCTTGCCATGGAACAGGCCCGCCCCGATGGATTGGCCATCATGGTGGCCCTCGATGGCTTCCGCTTCGCGAGTAACGCACTCTTGGTTGGCATCGGGGCAATCATCACGGTGATGTCCCTGCGTTGGCTCGAGCGGCAAGGCATCCTGGCACCGGAGTACTATGTCCTCTTGATGCTGGCGACCGTGGGGATGATGCTCCTCGCCGGCGCCGCGGACATGATGACGCTCTTCCTCGGCCTCGAGGTGATGTCCATCTCGGTGTACGTCCTGGCGGGATACGACCGGACGCGTCGTGCGTCGGCTGAAGCCGCGCTGAAGTACTTCCTGATCGGGGCGTTCGCGTCAGGGTTCCTGCTGTACGGCATTGCGTTGATCTATGGCGCGACCGGCCAATTCAACTTCACCTTGATCGGGGCGCAGCTCGCCTCGACTGAGCCGACCTTGATGGCGAAGCTCGGCATGGGGCTACTGTTGATCGGTTTCGCGTTCAAGGTCGCCGCCGTCCCCTTCCACGCGTGGGCACCCGACGTCTATGAGGGCGCCCCGACTCCAATCACGTCGTTCATGGCGAGTGGAGTGAAGGCCGCTGCGTTTCTGGCGCTGGTGAGGCTCCTGGCCGAGGTGTTCCCGGCATTCGTGGAGTTGTGGCGCCCGATCCTGGCCGCGCTCGCGATCGCGACGATCCTGATCGGCAACCTGGTCGCACTTGCCCAGACGTCACTCAAGCGCATGCTGGCCTACAGCGCCATTGCCCATGCCGGCTATCTCCTGTTGCCGCTCTGGGCACATTCGGACGACGGCACGGCCGCCGTGTTGATTTACCTGATCGGCTACTCGATCACGACGGTGGCAGCGTTCGGTGTTCTGGCCTCGATCGAGCGGGCTGGAGCCCGCACCGTGCAGCTGACCGACCTCGAGGGATTGTATGCGGTCCGACCGTTCGCCTCGATCGCGCTCTCGGTCTGCATGCTCTCGCTCCTGGGCTTCCCTGGAACCTTCGGCTTCATCGGGAAGTGGTTCCTGATTTCCTCAGCACTGCATCAGGGCGAAGTGTTGCTCCCGATCGTGGCGATGATCGGCAGCGGCATCTCCATCGGCTATTACATCCCGGTCGTCCTCTCCATGACGCTCAAGCCGACGCGCACGCGCTCGGCCCACCAGACGATCCGTTTTCCTCGCCCGGCCAAGCTTGCCGTGGCGCTCTGTGTAGCCGCGATCATCATCCTTGGTGTCTGGCCCAAGCCGACGCTCGACTTTGCGACGCAGGAAGCCGTGCAGCTGCGTCGCGGCGCGACCCCTATCTTCGCGCGCTAAGGAAAGGCCCTCATGCTCGTCCCACGGACGATATTCCGCGAATACGACGTTCGCGGGGTCGTCGGCACCCAGCTGACGCCCGACCTCGCATTCCATTTGGGATGCGCATTCGCCACGCTCGCGACCGAACACCTTGGGCGCCCGCCGCGTCTCGCCATCGGTCGCGACAACCGACCTTCGGGCGATGCGCTGGCGGCCGCGCTGCGGAATGGCGTGGTGGCCGTGGGAGGCACGGCGATTGACGTCGGCACGCTGCCGACACCGGCGCTCTACTATGCCGTGCACGCGCTGAAGGCGGATGGTGGTGTACAGATCACGGGGTCACATAATCCGCCCGAATTCAACGGGTTCAAGATGGTGCTCGTCGGGAGCTCCGTCCACGGCGAAGTGATTCAAGATCTGTGGGAGCGGATCGTCGCCGAGCGCTACGCCACGGGTGAGGGGTCGCACAGCAGCGACGGCTCGATCCTCGATCGGTACCGGGAAGCCATCGTGGCGCGCCACACCCTCGCGCGGACGGTGAAGGTGGTGGTGGATTGCGGCAACGGCGCCTCGGCGCTCATTGCGATCGAGACGCTGCGCGCGCTGGGTGCGGAGGTGATTCCACTCTTTGCCGAAAGCGACGGCACTTTCCCGAATCACCATCCCGACCCGACCGTGCTCGAGAATCTGGTCGACCTCCAGGATGCGGTGCGCCTGCACGGGGCTGAACTCGGTATCGCGTTCGATGGCGACGGGGACCGGATCGGGGCCGTCGATGATGCCGCCCGTCCGATCTGGGGCGATCAGCTGTTGGTCCTGTTCGGGCGCGATGCCGTGCGGCGATTCGGGGCCGGGGTGCCGGTCATTTTTGACGTGAAGTGTTCCGCGACGCTCCCTGCGGCACTTGAAGCCGCGGGAGCGCGTCCGGTCATGTGGAAGACCGGGCACTCATTGATCAAGGCCAAGATGAAGGAGGAGAAGGCCCCGCTTGCCGGTGAAATGAGCGGGCACATCTTCTTCGGCGGGGATTGGTTCGGTTTCGACGATGCACTCTTTGCCGCCGCCCGTTTGCTCGAAATTGTGTCGAAGGGGGCGGGGGGGCTGTCCCCGTTGCTCGCGGACCTCCCCGCGACATTCGTCACGCCGGAGCTCCGCGTGGATTGCCCAGACGACCAGAAGTTTGCCGTTGTCGAGGCCGCCTCGGCCCACTTCACCGCGAAGTATCCGGTGTCGACCATCGATGGCGTGCGCATCTCGTATCCGGAAGGATGGGGACTGCTGCGCGCCTCGAATACGCAGCCCATTCTGGTGCTCCGATTTGAGGGGAGTTCCCCTGAGGCCCGTGACGCGTATCACGCCGAGATGACGGCGTGGCTCGCCACACGGGGGATTTCGGCCTGAGCGCATGACTCCCCGGACGCGGCGCTTGCTTGCCTTCGCGGGCGCCGTGGTGGCGATGCTCATCCTGGGTCGGAGCATGGCGGTGCTGTTGACGGAGCGCTGGTGGGCCGCCAGCATTTCCGAGGCGGCTGCCTCCGCCACCACCCGGTGGACGCTCTTTGGGTGGTTGCTTGACGCCGTGGCCATTTCCCTCGCCTCGGTGTGGTTCACTCTCCATGCCTTGTTGGTGGTTCGCGGGATTGCCTCTGTCACGGTGGCGCAGCGGGTCGGGAATGAACAGATCCCGGTCGCGATCTCACCTCGCGTGCTCGCGTGGTGGAGCGTGGGGATCGGGGTACTCCTCGGCACGCTCACCGGAGTTGGCACCCGCAGCTGGCGCTGGGCCATCCTGCTCTGGGATACCGGAGTCCATTTCAACCGAACCGAACCGACCGCCGGCGCAGATCTTGGGGTCTTCGTGGCGCGCCTGCCGGTCTGGCAATTCCTGCTTGATTTCGCGTTCACACTGACGCTGCTCGCCCTCGCCCTCGTGCTGGTCCTCTACTTCGCGACCGGCGGGTTGCGTCGTGGCGAGGGTCGGGACCTTGTGGTGCATCCCCACACACGGCGGCACTTGGGGGGATTGCTTGCACTCCTGGCGCTCCTCGTGGGATGCGCGTCGTTGCTGCATCCCTGGACGACCATCGTGGCGCTGCAGGAACCGCTCAGCGCGATGGGGGCATCGGTTCGCGGCGTGACGGCACAGGCGATGTTCGGTGCTGCGGTCGCGGTCGCCGCGATGTCGATCGGTTGGGCCATCCGCGATCGGCATTCGCTGCTCCTCGCCAGCTGGATCGTTCTGGCGCTCGCCCTGGGCGCGGAACGCGTCGTGATTCCGATCATGACCGGATCGGATGCCGCGGTCGAAGGCACCGACGCCGCGATTCGTGACGCAACGGAATTGGCGTGGGGGATCAACCTGGTGGTAGGTGCGCCGAGTCCTGACACCCTGCCCATGATCACCGGCCGCTGGGATGCGGCAAACTTTGCCCAGCTTGTCGCTGGTCGCAGTGCGACACTGCTCTCCGCCACCGCCGGCATGACGGTCCTGGGCGACTCGCTGCAGCCGATTTGGTACGTCGCGATGGCCCGTGAGGAGAATGGACCGGCATTCGAGGCCGTCACGCTCCGGGAGGGCGCCGAGCCGCTCCGCGACAGCACGACCCTCCTGAGCCGCATCACCCGGGACGCCGTGCGGCTCCGTCCCGATGCGCCGACGTGGCGCCAAGTCAGTAGCGGAGTCCGCGTCGGTTCCCTCCCGCGCCGACTGCTCCTAGCGTGGGGGCGTCAGGCCGGGGGGATGCTGCGGTTGCCGAGCAGTGCTTCGGTCGACTGGAACCTTGACCCGGCGGCTCGGGCGGCAGCCCTGCTTCCCTTCGCGTCATGGCTCCCTGGCGAATTGGTGGTCGTCGACGGCCGACCGATCTGGATCACCCAAGGTGTCATCCCCATCGCGCATTTCCCACTCAGCGGAACCGGGCGGTGGGGCGGGCGGGATGTGGCCGGCATTGCCCCTGCCTTTCTTGCACTGATCGATCCATGGACGGGCGCCGTCGAGGTCCATCCAGACCCCGGTGCCAATGCGCTCGGTCTGGCATGGGTGAGAATCGCGGGAGACCTCGTCGCGCCCGCGGGCACGCTGTCGCCCGCCGTTCGTGATGCCGTCCCTTACCCGCGGCTGCTACTGGAGACCCAGCTTCACCAACTGGAGGGGCAGGCCTGGAGCCTCGGACGTCGCCCCGGCCGACGCGTCCCGGATGGACCGCCGGAAGCACCCACCCCGACCTGGACACGCTCGGATGGCGCCGGGTGGCAGAGCGTCTTCGAGGATCCCGAGCGGCGAGTGATGACCGGCATTCTGACCGCGACCCGACGCGACGGCCTGCCGCGAATCACCGTTGTTCGCCATGGCGGGACTGGCCCGGAGAATGGGCGTGAGGCAGAGCGGTCGTGGAATCGCCTGCCGGCCCTCAATCGTCTCCGGGACTCTGCCAGAGCCGCTCGTGACTCGGTGGTGGCAGGGACGGTTCGGTGGCACCTGGGTCCCGCTGGACTCTTGGCCTGGCAACCATTGGTCGCGCTCAACCGGTTTGGGCGGGTCACCGCCATTGTGGTGGGGACGGCAGGGCGGGGCCGGGTGGCGGCTGATCGCGACCCCGTCGCGGCCTGGCAGGGGGTCCTGGGGGAGGCCGATTCGCCCACCCTCCCCCCAGAAGCACAGATCAATGCCGAACTGGTGCGCAAGGCGCGGGAGTGGCTGGTGCGCGCCGACTCGGCCATGGCGCGCGGGGATCTCACCGCCTTTGGCAGGGCCTTTGAGGCGCTCCGCACACTGCTTCGGGAGCCGCCCCCAGAGTAGCGATCGGAACTCGCCTTGGCTATTTTCAAGGGCTATCTATCGAGTGTGCATTTTAGTGTGAGCCATACGACGAGGTGTGCGTGAATCTGCATGAATATCAAGCCCGTGACCTGTTGAAGGTCGCAGGGATTCCCATGTTTGATGGTGACGTCGCGTCGACGCCCACAGAGGCCGAGGCAATCGCCCGGCGTTTGGGCGGGACGGTGGTCGTCAAGGCGCAGGTTCACGTCGGCGGACGCGGCAAGGCGGGCGGTGTGAAGCTCGCCCGCAACCCGGCTGAGGCGCTCGAGTGCGCCTCCCAGATTCTCGGCATGACGATCAAGGGCCTCGTGGTGAACAAGGTCCTCGTCGTCCCGGCGGCGGACATCGCCACCGAGAGCTACGTCGGACTGATCCTTGACCGGGCAACGCAGTTGCCGGTCTTCATGGTGTCGGACGCCGGCGGCGTGGACATCGAGGAAGTCGCTGCCAAGACGCCGGAGAAGATCACCAAGATCGCAGTCGATCCGCGCTATGGGTTGATGCCGCATCAGGCGTTGACGTTGGCCCTCGCGCTCTATCGCGACTGGGCCCACGTCAAGGCTGCCACCAAGATCATGATGCAGCTGTATCAGGTCTTCATGAACAATGGCGCCTCGTTGGCGGAGATCAATCCGTTGGTCACCACGCCGGACGGCAAGGTGCTGGCCCTGGACGCCAAGATCATCATCGACGACAATGAGCTCGATCGTCGCCCGGATCTCGCGGTCCTGCGCGATGAATCGGGTGAGGAGCCGAGCGAGGTGCAGGCGCGCCGCGCGAACCTGACCTTCATCAAGCTCGACGGCAACGTCGGCTGTGTGGTGAATGGCGCAGGACTCGCGATGGCGACGATGGACCTGGTCAAGTACTACGGCGGCGAGCCGGCCAACTTCCTGGATATCGGCGGGTCGTCGAATCCGGAGAAGGTCGTCAACGCGCTCAAGATCATCACGGCCGATCCCAACGTGAAGGTGATCCTGTTCAACATCTTCGGTGGCATTACCCGCACCGACGATGTGGCGAACGGCATCGTGGCCGCCACGAAGCAGTTCGAGGTGAAAGTGCCGATCGTGATTCGCTTGACGGGCACCAATGAGGCCGAGGCGTTCAAGATTCTCGAGGGCGTCGGCATGGTTGCGATGAATGACATGGACGCAGCGGTGAGCAAGGCCGTTGGATTGACCAAGGAGGTTGCGTGAGCATCTGGATCGGGAACGAAACGCGCCTCGTCGTACAGGGGATCACCGGACGGGAGGGTTCCTTCCACGCCCGGCAAATGATCGAGTACGGTACCAACGTCGTCGCCGGCGTCACACCGGGGAAGGGCGGCCAGCAGTTCGAGAACAAGGTGCCGGTGTTCAATACCGTCGCCGAGTCGGTCGCCCAGGCCGGTGCCAATTGCTCCGTGATCTACGTCCCGCCTGCCATGGCGGCTGGGGCGATCATGGAAGCAGCGGACGCTGGCATTGAGCTGGTCATCTGTATCACGGAAGGCGTCCCCGTTCTGGATATGACGACCGTCATGCCGTACTTGGCCGACCGGAAGGTCCGGTTGATCGGGCCGAACTGCCCCGGGATGATCACGCCGGGAGAGGCCAAGGTCGGCATCATCCCCGGATCCATCTGCCTTCCAGGTCCGGTTGGGCTGGTTTCGCGCTCCGGGACGCTCACCTACGAAGTGGTCCACCATCTGACCGGGGCTGGCTTTGGCCAGAGCACCTGTGTCGGCATCGGTGGCGACCCGATCGTCGGGACGAACTTCATCGACTGCCTCGCAGCGTTCAACGACGACCCCAAGACCGAAGCGATCGTGATGATCGGCGAGATCGGCGGGACGGCGGAGCAGGAAGCGGCCGAGTTCATCAAGGCGAATGTGAAGAAGCCGGTCGTTGGCTTCGTCGCGGGTCAAACCGCACCTCCGGGTCGCCGGATGGGTCACGCGGGTGCCATCATCTCCGGTTCGAGCGGCACGGCCGAAGAGAAGTTCCAGGCCTTTGAGTCGGCTGGAATCGGCATCATGCGTCGGCCGGTGGACGTGGTCGAGTTGCTCAAGGGAAAGTTGAAGTAGAACATCAAGTCACTGGTCATTAGTCGTTGGTCGTTAGAGACTTACAGTCCTATCGACTAACGACTCGCGACTTACGACTCATCTTCTGGGAGTATTCTGAATGGCTGGAAGTCTTACCTTTGCTATGCTCAAGCCTGACGCCGTTGGCGGCGGGAAGTCTGGGGCCATCCTGGCGCATATCCAGCAGGCTGGTTTCGCGATTCGCGCGATGCAGATGCTGCGTTTGACCGTGACGGAGGCCGAGGCATTCTATGCGGTGCATCGGGAGCGCCCCTTTTATGGTGAGCTCGTGGAGTTCATGAGCTCAGGGCCCGTGGTGGCGCTGGCGCTGGAGGCTCCGGATGCGGTGGCGGCGTGGCGGACGGCGATCGGCGCCACGGATCCAGCCGAGGCGGCGGACGGGACCATCCGGAAGCTCTTTGCCGAGTCGAAGGGCCGGAATGCGGTCCATGGCTCCGACAGCGATGAGAACGCGGCCCGGGAAATTGCTTTCTTCTTTCCCGAGCGTGAGTTAGCGCTCCTTGGGGTCGTCTGAGCGGGTTGACCGAACTGGGACCGAACCGCTAAGTTTGAGGGCTATGCTTTCTGTTGACCTGAGGCAGGTAGAAGAGGGACCCGTCGTGGTGCAGGCCACGCTTCCGGCGGACGATCCCACGTTTGAGGGGCTCGTCCTCGAGTTGGCTGGACCTGTGGAAGTGGGTGGCAGGATCGTCGCCACCGGCAATGATGACCTGCTTTGGCATGGGCATTTGACTGCGCGGGTTGCTGGAGATTGTCGGCGCTGTTTGGCGCCGTTGGAGCAAATGGTGGACGCGGGGATTGAGGTCGTCTATTCGGACAACCCCGATCTGCAGGAAGACCCGAGTGTCTACCCCCTCGATGCACGGGCGACCGTGGTCGATTTGTCGCAGGCAGTTCGGGAGGAATTGGCGCTCCTGGTGGAGCCCTTCCCGCTCTGTCGAGAAGATTGTGCAGGGTTCTGCGCCACCTGTGGCGCAGATTTGAACGCCGGGCCGTGCGCATGCACGTCCTCCGGCACGACCAACTGAGGCACCGATGGCAGTTCCAAAGAGGAAACTCTCGAAGCGTCGCAAGCGGCTTCGCCGTGGGCATCACAGCGCAGCCGGCATTGCCACGCAGGCGTGCTCGCGTTGCAGCGCCCCCAAGTTGCCCCACCGGATCTGCGGATCGTGCGGGTACTATGCGGGCAAGAAGCGGCTTGAGGTCGAGGACAACTAAGCCGTGATCCGCGTCGCGCTCGACGCGATGGGGGGCGACCACGCACCAGCCACGGAAGTGGATGGGGCGGTGCTCGCCCTTCGCGAATTGCCGGCCAACTTTGCCTTGCTCCTCGTGGGTCTCCCCGAGCGCATCGAGGCAGAATTGGCGCGTCACCCGGACGTGGACCGCAGCCGCCTGACGGTGGTCCCGGCGTCTGAAGTGATCGGTATGTCCGAAAAGCCGATCGCGGCGATCCGCAAGAAGCAGGATTCCTCCTTGGTGGTTGGGCTCGCCCTCCAGAAGAAGGGGCTCGCGGACGCCTCGGTCTCGGCCGGGAATACGGGAGCGATCTTGGCTGGCTCCACGATCCTGCTCGGGCTGCATGAGGGAGTGGACCGCGCCACGGTCGCCTCGTCCTTCCCAGCGCCCGATGGTCCAGTGCTCGTACTCGACTCCGGTGCCAACGTCGACTGCACGGCCAAGGAACTGATCAACTTCGCCCACATCGGCAGCGTCTACGCTCGCGATGTCATGGGACGACCCAACCCCACCGTCGGGCTCTTGAATGTCGGGGAAGAGGACGAGAAGGGCACTGCGGTCGTCCGCGAGGCGCATGCTGCCCTCCGTCAGCACACCAGGATCAACTACATCGGCAATATCGAGGGCCGCGATGTGGTTGTCGGTCACCCCACGCACGGTCGCATCGATGTGGTCGTCTGCGATGGGTTTGTCGGCAATATTCTCCTGAAGTTCTATGAGTCGATGGCC
This sequence comes from Gemmatimonadota bacterium, assembly GCA_024641735.1. GTDB lineage: Bacteria > Gemmatimonadota > Gemmatimonadetes > Gemmatimonadales > GWC2-71-9 > Palsa-1233. Next base: position 40,840 of record JAHECN010000007.1, read on the forward strand.
AAGTTGCTCGGGCGCGTCCTGCACAAGGAGAGCCCCGGACTGCTCAAGTCACCGGAGCTCGGCCCATTGATGCGCTTTCTCGATTACTCCGAGACGGGTGGAGCGCCCCTGCTCGGCGTGCGTGGCGTCTCCATTATCTGCCACGGCTCCTCGACGCCGCTCGCGATCAAGAACGCCATCCGATACGCGGTTGCATCCGTACATGCCCGTCTGAGTGACCACATCGCTGCGGAGTTGAGCATGCCCGTGACCGCGTCGACCGAATGATCAATCGCCCGATCGCCAGGATTACCG
>JAHECN010000091.1 GCA_024641735.1 Gemmatimonadota bacterium
GCGATCGGGTGCCAGAGGGCACGCCAGGCAACGGGGCTGCCATCCTCATGGCGGAGCAGCAGGCGCCAACGTGGGAGGCGGAGCGGGAACGAAAGCGTCGCCAAGACCACGGCCAGCAATACCCACAGCCGATCGGCGGCGACCATGTACTCCCACGACGCGGCCCAGTCGTTCTTCCGAAAAGTCCACCAGATCACGGCCGCCGAGATCGCGATGCCGAGGATGAGCTGGGGCCACTGCCGCCGGCGCGGCGCCGCGTCAGGCGGCGTCACGCGCCAGCGGCACGAGGTCGAGCAGCTCCTGGATATGGGGTCGCAAGCGATCGAGGGAAACCGTTGGTTCCGCGAGCAGATGCGTGATCTCCTCGCGCACATGAATCGCCCGGTGCAACGCCGCGTCTCCGCGATAGAGGAGCGATTCGATGGGAATCGTCTCCGCGGTCAGCACCTCCAGCGAGGGTTCCTCCGCGCCGCGCGATCCCTCCAATTCCTGCCGCCGCCGAAATGCCGATTCGAGGCGTGTCGGTCGGCCGGGGGCATTTTCCGGAATGACGGCGTCCTGTGCGCTGGGGCGATTCGGTGCCAAATCGTCGATCGAGACGACCGGCGTGTCGTCTGGGGCGAGTGAGTCAATCGAAACGATCTCTTCGTCGGGCGCCAACGACTCGATCGTCACCACCTCTGCTTCCGTGACGGTGGGCGCCAACGACTCGATCATGACGACCTCTTCTTCCGTGACGGCCGGCGCCAACGATTCGATCGAGACGACCTCTCTGGTGTCCGTCTCGGCGGTGGGTTCGCCATCGAGGGCGGGCGGCTGCCACGGATTCGCGAGAATGCCTTGGGACGTCCCGATGGCCGGTGAGCCGTCGGGTGTCGCGTGCAACGCGGCGCCGAGAATGGTGGCGGCGAGTTGATCGCGGGTGCGCCCGAGGTCGGCGTCGGTGGGGGCATTCCCGGCGTGCGCCAGAAAGGCGCCGCTCTCGCGCAGCAACCCGAGAAAGCGATCGAGATTGCCGCGCGGGAGACCCGCGCCAACCGCTGCGGCAAGCGCGTGGGCGAGCGGCGCGAGGAACCGGCCGGTCGGTGAGCGCGGGGGCATGGTGGCGAGCGTGCGATGCAGGACGAAGAGCCGAAGATCCGTAGCCGCACCGGAGGTCGAGCGCTGCAGTGCCTCCGCAGTCTGGAGCATGTGGTCGCCGACCCCGACCAACTCGAGGGCGACCGGGGTGGCGTCTCCGGACGCGACGGGAGGCGTGCCGCGGCGAAGCAGCCCATCGGTCTGATCGGGCGCGAGTAGCGCAATCGGGACGACGTCCCGTTCCGAGGCGTAGGAGAGCAGCAGCGACTCGGCCAGCGAGGCGAGTTCCCGGGGCTGTTCCACCCGGCCGTTCTCGGACATCGAATGCGCCATTGCGGCCAGCACGCGACCCGCCTCGGAGAAGAGCTCGGCCACATTCGGTGGCGGCGGCACGTCATTGAGCAGCGTCCGAGTCGCCATCTCCATGGCATCCAGCAGTTCCGGCAGTGGCGAGAGCTCGGCAGACCCACCCAGCCCTCTGAGCGCCCGCATTCGCTCCAACACCGCAGCCAGAGCCGCTTGGGGCGGGACGGGGGCGAGGGCGCGGGAGGCCTCCTCCAGCGACCCAGCGATCATGGCAGACTCGCGCGCGATGAACGCCCGAACCCCAGGCGTGAGTGCGGGAGTGGCCGGGACGGTCACCTTGGCTGGTCCCCCGCCAGCGCCGCGCTCGATCCGATCGGCGAGCGCCAGGGCGGCACGATCGTCCACCGCTTCCCAGCTTGGCGCGCGTTCCGTCAGGTCGCGGAGGGTCTGGAGGCCGTCGATCCACCCGGCCTTGGCGGCGGGAGCCCAGGGGGCCGCATGGTCCCGGACCTGTCGTGCCAGCGCTTCCAGGCCCGCGGCGGCACGGGCGTAGGTGCCGAGTCCGGCCATCAGGGCTGCGCCGCGCAGGGCCCGGGCACCACGTACCAGCCGCTCGAGGTCGGGCGGATCCTGCCCAGCCGCGGGCTCCAGCTCGGCGAGGTACTCGCGAGCCTCCAAGGCGAAGAACTCGGCACGCCGCGCGGCGGTACTCACCCGCGGCCCTCGTCGATCAGCCGACGCATCTCGCGCACTGCCGGCCCGAGGCCGTCGAAAATGGCGCGACTCACGATACTGTGCCCGATGTTGAGCTCCTCGATCTCAGGAATGGCGGCCACCGGACCGACATTTCGATAGGTGAGGCCGTGCCCCGCGTGGACGGCGAGCCCGAGTCCCGCCGCGTGATCTGACCCGACGCAGAGTTCTTTCAGCGCCGCGGGGGACTGATCCCAGGTATGTGCGTATCGGCCGGTGTGCAGTTCAATCGCAGGGACGCCGAGATCCTTGGCGGCGTCGATGCTCTCAAGGTCCGGTCCGATGAATAGTGCCACATGGATCCCCGATTCGTCGAGTCGGCGGAGCGCGGTCCGGAGGTAGGGGTCCCGTTGGATCAGGTTGAGGCCACCCTCGGTGGTGATCTCCTCCCGACGTTCCGGGACAATTGTCACCTGGTACGGGCGGAGCCGACAGGCAATTTCGATCATCTCCTCGCGTGCCGCGACCTCGAGGTTGCAGCGTGTCCGGACCCCGGCGGCGATCGTCTCCACATCGACGTCCTGAATATGGCGCCGATCCTCTCGAAGGTGAATCGTGATGCCGTCCGCACCATGGGCTTCGGCCACCGCGGCGGCCGCCGCGGGATCGGGCTCGTCGGTTCGGCGTGCCTCACGGACCGTCGCCACATGGTCCACGTTGACGTAGAGTCGCATTGGTCGCATTCAGGGAAGCCGGGGTATACGTTTCACGAGGTCATCCGCCACGAGGTATAGATGCGCAAATTCAATGTGTCCACCGCACTCCTGCTGGGTCTGATCGGAATGGCTCCGGCCGCTCACGCCCAGTCCGTCAAGGCCACGACGGCGTCACAGGCGGTGGAGGAGTATATCCGTGCAGCCGCTGACAGCAATCTGACGCGGATGGGCGAGCTCTTCGGTACCGACAAGGGAACGATGATTCGGCAGAAGGACGCCTCGGTCGACAAGCGACTTGTGATCACCCAAGCCTACCTCTCTGGCGTCAATGTGCGCGCGCTGTCAGAGGTCGATGGTGCCAAGTCCAATGAACGGATGGTGACCACCGAGATTGCTCGAGGGAACTGCAAGGTGATTGTCGCCGTCACGGCAGTGCTCAGCGAAAAGGATGGCTGGCTCGTCCGGAACCTGAATCTGGATGCGGTGCGCGAGGTGAACACGCCATGCTCCGGGTCAGGGAACTTCGAGGAGTAGCCCTGGGTAGCTAGTCCGAGGCGCCAGCAAGCGCCTCGGTCAGCTCGATCAGGATCCCGTCGGTACTCTTGGGATGCAGGAAGGCGATCCGACAGTCGCCGGCTCCGGTTCGCGGGGTTTCGTCGATCAGGGTGTATCCTTGCTCTCGAGCAGCAGTCAAGGCGGCGTCCAGATTCGGCACTCGGTAGCAGACATGGTGGATGCCAGGGCCTCGTCGGGCGAGGAACTTCCCAATCGGGGAGTCTGCCTCCAGCGGCTCAAGGAGCTCCACTTCTGAGCTGCCGAAGTCGAGGTGGACGATGCGCGCTCCGTCGGCCTCTTCCGGTCCCCGGGTCGGGACCTGCAGGACGTCGCGGTAGAAGCGAAGGGCGGTTTCGACGTTCGGAACCGCGATGCCGATATGTGCGATGGTCGGTGTCATGAAAGGAACTTAATGGCGATGTGATCGTCGGGAGTGGTAGCAGAATGAGTGGAAAGCCTGTGGTCGTCACGGATGCGACCTTTGAGACGGAAGTGACCGGGGCCAAGGGTCTCGTGATGGTCGATTTCTGGGCCGAGTGGTGTGGTCCCTGCCGGGCGATCGCGCCGGTGATGGAGGCCTTGGCGATGGAATACGACGGTCAGGTCAAGGTGGCCAAGGTGGACGTGGACAGCAATCAGGCCACGGCCATGAAGTTCAACGTGCGCTCGATCCCCATGATCGCCTTCTTCAAGGATGGCCAGCACGTGGATACCGTCGTGGGCGCGATGCCGCGGCCGGCCTTCGAGGCAAAGATCAAGCAGCACCTGGCAGCCTAACCCAAGGATCCAGAACGGACACCGGCCTCGGCGAGATGACGCCGGGGCCGGTGTCCGCTTTCTTTCTCCCATGGCAGCTGCATTCGGCACCCTCTTTGTGGTCGCAACGCCCCTGGGACATCTGGGGGACCTTTCGGCGCGGGTGATCGAAACGCTTCGGAGCGTTGATACCGTGGCGGCAGAGGATACCAGACGGACGATCGGACTCCTCAACACGATCGAGGCCCGCCCCAAGCTCCTTTCCTATCATGCCCATAGCGCGGATCGCCGCGCCGATGCGCTCCTCGAGATTCTGCTCACTGGCCGGGATGTCGCGCTGGTGACCGATGCGGGAACCCCGGCGATCAGTGACCCTGGGCACGAGTTGGTGGCCGCGGCTCGGGCCGCGGGAGTTCTCGTCGTTCCCATTCCTGGCCCATCAGCGGTCGCGACAGCGCTCTCCGCCTCCGGGCTCCCGGGGGATCGCTATCTCTTTCTCGGCTTCGTTCCTCGGAAAGGAGCGGAACGCCGGATATTGCTGGAGCGTGCGGCGGGCGAGCCGTGGAGTGTGGTCTTTTTTGAGGCTGCGAATCGCTTGCCAGCCCTCCTCGATGATCTCGCGGCGGTGTGCGGCGTCGATCGCAATGCGGTCGTCTGCCGGGAACTGACCAAAATCCATGAGGAGTTCCGTGCCGGCTCACTCGCGGAACTCGCGGAGCACTACCACGCTGAGCCTGCGCGGGGTGAGGTGACGCTGGTGGTGGCCGGACGGGGCGGGGAGCTGCGAGAAGGTGTCGCCGAGGTGGACCCTGCCGAAGTCGTGGCAGCCGTGCGTGCGGGACTGGCGTCGGGCGAATCCCGCAAGGATCTCGTCCGTATGGTGACCACACGTTTCGGACTCTCCCGAAACGACGCCTATCAGCTTGTCATGGGACAGCCGTGACCCTTCGCGCCTGGATGCTCGTTCTTCCGTTCCTCGCCGCGGTTCCAGTCGGCGCGCAATCGTCGCAGCCGAAAGTTCCTGCGCTGACGATCGGTCGGCTCCATTACGATGGCGGGGGTGATTGGTATGCGAATCCGACCTCGCTGCCGAACTTGCTCACGGCGATTCGAGAGCGGACGTCGCTGCCAACCAGCAAGACCGAGCGGGTCGTGCAACTCAGTGATCCGGATCTCTGGGATGTTCCCTACCTCTACGTCACGGGCCACGGGAACATTGCGTTCAGCCCGTCGGAACTCGGCACGCTTCGGCGGTGGTTGCTCCAGGGTGGGTTCCTCCACGTCGATGACAACTATGGACTCGACGCCTCGTGGCGCCGAGAAGTGGCGCGGCTCTTCCCGGACCGACCGTTGGTTGAGGTACCGTTGGATCATCCGATCTATCGAGTCGTTTACCAGCTCCCGAACGGACTCCCGAAGGTGCACGAGCACGACGCCAAGCCGGCGCAGGGATTCGGAATCTTCGTCGAGGGACGGTTGGTCCTCTACTACAGCTACCAGTCTGACCTCGGCGATGGATGGGAAGACCCAGCGGTGCACGGGGACCCACTCCCGGTGCGTGAAGCGGCACTGCAAATGGGCGTGAATCTCTTCGCCTATGCCGTTGGGTGGGGTGGGTGATCGAGCTTCCGCTGGCTCGGGCACTGTACCTCGCCGCGCGACCACTACGCGGAATGAGTGGGTTGGCGCGTCTAGTCCCCGCGGTTGCGGCCATCGTGTCAGCGGCGGCCCTCACGGCGTGGCTGCTGCGGATGGGGGTGGTTGGCGGTCCGTTGCTCGTGCTGGGATTCTGGCTGGCCTGTGCGGGCTTCTTGCTTGCAGGATTCGTTGCGGCCCGGCGCGCGATTCGTTCGCTCGGCCCCTGGCATGTCGCGGCGGAACTGGAGTCGATCGGGGCGTGGCGGCGCGGCGCGTTGACGACGCTGCTGGATCCGGCGGCAGCAGGGACCAGCACTCAACTGCATGACGCTGCTGGCCAAGCACGTGCGGAAGAGGTCCGCCAGGCGGCCACCGCAGCACTCGCCCCCGCCATTGAGCGGCAACGTGCACTCGCCCGCGGCGCGTTGGGTGTGGTGGCGGTCGCCATCATTGCCCTGGTGGCCGTCCGTCCGCTGGAGGGCACGCCAGCCCGCCTGTGGCAGCCGATCACGGCGTGGCGGGCGCTGACAACTCCCGTTCGGCTCACGGCGCGGAATCCGAACGTCGTGCGCGGCGAGATCGCGGTGCTGGAGTTGGAGGCGATCGGCCAACAGCGTGCCACGCTCTTGACCCGGAGTCCCGGCGAGCCCTGGCGGAGTGAAGAGATTCTGCTGGACGCCGACGGCCGTGCAGTGGTGGAGTCTGCACCATTGGCCGCTGATCTGGTTGCGCGTCTGGAGGCTGGCGGACGATCCTCCGACGAAGTGCACATCGTCGTCCACTTGCCGGCATTTCTCGGGGCCTTGTCGATCGCCGCGAGTTACCCCGCCTACCTCGGCCTCCCGGACGAGCAACTGGCGTTGACCGGCGACACCCTCGTGATCCCTGAGGGGACCACCTTGCAGATCCGTGGACGTGCAACCGCCGCGCTCGCGTCCGTGGTCTTGGATGGTGTGACGCCACCGCTGGCGTTCACCGTCCAGAGGGAGAGTTTCGAGGGGACGCTCCAACCGCGCGTTGGGGGAATGCACCAGTTGCGCGTGCAGCCACTCAATGGCGGCCTTCTCGAGGGTGACGCCCCGAGCTTTGTGTTGCGGTTGGTCGCCGACAGCGCACCCTCGGTCGAGATTCCCGTCCCCGGTGCCGACACGGTGGCGCCCGCCTCGTTGCGACTCCCGCTTGTGGTCGCGCTGCGTGATGACCACGGGTTGTCCGAGACCGTGCTCGAGGTGCAGCGCAATTCAACCGGCGCCCTCCGCCGCATCGGGATGATGCTGCCGACCGGCACGACAGATCGGGCGTTGTTGGCGTCGGATCTCGACCTCGTCGCGCTCGGCCTCAAGGCGGGAGACACGCTGCGCTACGCGGTGCTGGCGGCCGACAACGCACCCAATCGGCATTGGGGCCGGTCACCGACGTTCCGGGTGCGCCTGCCGACCGAGGACGAACAACGCGCGGCGCGGACACGCGAGACGACGGCCACCGGTCGATCACTCGATTCCCTTGCCGCCGAGGCGCGACGCCTGCAGCGGCAGACCGAGAATCTTGCGCAGGAACGGCAGCGCGCCGCCGCGACATCCCCGAATGGCGAAACCGATCCACTCGCGCTCGAGTCTGCGCGCAAGGGAGAGGCCGTTGCGCAAGCGCAGGAGCAGGTCGTTGCGCAGGCGACGCAGTTGCAACAGGAACTCGATGCGCTCCGGCGCGCTGCCGAGCGCGAAGGCCTCGCCGACTCAGCGCTTGCGGCACAACTCGGCGAGATCCGCAAGCTGCTCGAGGAAGCGATTTCTCCCGAATTGCGCGAACAATTGGCAGCACTCCGTGAGTCGCTCGCCAAACTCGATGCCTCTGGCACCCGCGACGCATTGCAGGCGCTGGCGCCGCAACAGCAGCGCAGTCGGGATGCGATCGAACAGGCGCGCGAACTCTTCAAGCGTGCCGCGTTGGAGACTTCGCTCGCCACCATGGCCGACGAAGCGAAGCGACTGGCCGACGCGCAGCGCGAGGCGACCCAAAGGCTGGGCGCACGGGACAGTACCGGTGCCGCCAAGGAGGAGCAGGCCTTGGCGAAGCGCGCTGATTCGCTTTCGGCGGCGTTGGATCGTGCGGCCGAGAAGGTGCCAAGCACGGCGACGAAGGAAGGACTGCAAGACGCCGCCAACCAGACGCGACAGGCAGCGGCCCAAATGCAGCAGGCGGCGCAGGCGGCCTCGCAAGGGAAGCGCGATCAGGCCCAGCAGGCGGGGCAACAGGCCGAACAGAAGATGGCGTCCGTCGACCAGCAAATCCGCGAAGAACGGCAGGAGATGCAGGGGCAGATGCGTGAAGAGACGCTACAGGCGCTCGATCGTGCCTTGGCCGAAACGGCGCGATTGGCGGAACGACAGATCGTGGTGGCGGAGGCGTTCCGACGCGGCGCGCTACCCGGTCCACTGCGCGCGGAGCAGTCCCTTCTTGCGGAAGGGGCCGGCAAACTGGTCGATCAGGCCGTCGCGGCGGGTGCGACGAATGCGTTGGTCTCGTCCCAAATCGCAGGAGCACTGGCCGCGGCGCGCCGCTCGATGAGTGCGGCGCTCGAAGCGGTGTCGAGTGCCACGCCGAATTATCGAACGGCCACCGAGGCCTCCGCCGAGAGTGTCGATGCGTTGACGGTCGCGGCCTTTGCCCTGCTGCGGGCACGCGACAAGGTCGGTGGCTCGGAGTCCGGCAGCGGCGTGCAGGAGATGATGGAGCAGATGCAGCAGATGGCCGGGAAGCAGGGCCAACTATCGCAGGATGCGCAAGGCATGATGCAGCAAGGCGGCGGCGCGATGCAGGAGCTGATGCAGCTCGCGATGCAGCAGCGTGCACTGGCCCAGCAATTGGAGCGGATGCGGTCGCAGGGTCAGATGCCCGGTGCCGGGAGCATGGCGCAGGAGGCCAAGGAACTCGCACAACTCCTTGAATCCGGCAAGCTCGATCGCGAAACGGTGCAGCGACAGGACCGGCTCTTCCGCAAGATGCTGGATGCCGGAAGAACCTTACAGGGCGAAGAGAAGGACGAGAATCGGGAACGGCAGAGCAGCACGGCCACCGGCGGTGTGCTGCGTCGTCCAGATGCACTCGATCCCAGAGTGCGCAACGGACTCGATGATATTCGTTTGCCCGGGTGGGACGCACTGCAGCGGTTGAATCCCGATGACCGGCGGCGTGTGCTCGAATATTTTCGGCGTCTCAGCACGGGGACGCCATGAGGGCTCGCCTGCTCCTCTGTCTCGTGCTGAGCAGCCTCAACGCGCCTGCTGCGCACGCGATGCAAGTGCGCCAATCGAATCCTGGGCAGGACCCGTTGTCGCGTGCCATGACGGCGGAACGGCGCGGTGCGGACGCGGAGGCGAGCTCACTCTATCGGAGCGTGCTCGGGGAGCAGCCTGGCAACATGCAGGCCTTGCTCGGGGCCGAGCGGACGATGCAAAACCTTGGGCGATCGGCGGAATTTCTGCCAATCTTGCTCCAGGCGGTGCGTGTGGACTCGACCACGACCGGTCTGTTGTCGCTGGCCGTGCGCACTTTCGCGCGCGCGGGGCTGGCGGACTCTGCGCGGCGTTACGCCACACGATGGGCGACCATCGTACCGGGTGCTGGGGACGAGCCGTGGCGGGAATGGTCGCTGGCCGCCGTCGAAGGCCGTGATCTGCGATCCGCCAAGCAGGCGCTCGAAGAAGGGCGTCGGCGTCTCGGGTCTGGTGTGCTCGCGCCCGATCTTGCGCAGCTCCTGCAGCTCGAAGGGGATTATGCCGGCGCGACGCGTCAGTGGCTCGAGGTCTTGTCCAGTAGTCCCACGTATCGCACCGGAGCATTGATCCTCCTGGGTCAGGCGCCGGTCGCGCAGCGCGCCGTCGTGCAGGATGTCCTGCAGCGGCAGGGCAGTGTGGAGGCACGGCGACTGCTTGCCTTGCTCCAGGTCCGCTGGGGGGAAGCCGAGTCCGGACTGGCCCAGCTGCGGCCACTCCTCCCTGCCGATCGGGCACAGAGTGTCGCGATGCTGGAGTCGCTGCTCGACGAGTTGCGCGGACGCACCGATCCGGAGGCGCAGCGCGTGCGCGGTGGGGCGCTGGAAGCAATCGCCGCGCGGCAGGATGGCGCTGCCGTCGCCAAGACGCGTCTCGCCGCCGCACAGGCCTATGCCGACGGTGGTAGCGAGCGCGAGGCCCGGCGCATGCTCTCACTCGTTGCGGCCGACACGAACGCACCACCGGGTGCTGCGACGGGTGCTTCGACCACGCTGCTCGGCGTGTTGATCGCGGAAGGGAAGGGGGCCGAGGCGGAGGAAGTCCTCGATCGGTTGATGCCGTCCCTGACCCTGGATGAGCGCGACCATGAACGGCGGCGAATCGCGATGGCGTGGGCTCGGCGTGGGGACTTCGACCGTGCCGACCTCTTGGTGCAGGCCGATTCCTCCGTCGAAGGCTTCGACGTGCGCGGACGACTCCGCCTCTTTCGCGGTGATCTCGCTGGTGCAACCGAGTTGCTTCAGGAGGCTGGCCCCTTCGACGAGGATCGCGAGCACGCGGTCACACGCGTCACGCTGCTGGCCCTCCTCCAAGCAGTGAAGAAGGATGCCGCACCGGATCTCGGTGCGGCGATGCTGGCCTTTGAGCGTGGCGATTCGACGGTTGCGCTGCGTGCACTGACGCGCCTTGCCGACTCCCTCGAACCGGCCGGTGCGGCGGAGGCACGGCTGTTG
>JAHECN010000008.1 GCA_024641735.1 Gemmatimonadota bacterium
TGCTTCGAGACGTTGGATCCGACCCGAACCACCACGAGGTAGTCCCCTGGTGCGGCCGTCCCACCGCCACCACCACCGCCTCCACCACCGCCGCCGCGACCGCCCTGACCGACCTGAAGATCGAGCAGGCCCGCGACCGTACCGGCCAAGGTGCTGTCGGCACCGGCTGCCCGGCTGATGAGCCCGGCGATCCCGCCCGCGCCACGTCCGCCGCCGCCACCTCCACCACCGCCGCCGGCTGCACCGCCCTCACCTGGGCGCTCATTCCACGCGGGGGCCTGGCCACCACCCGCGCCACGGCCTCCACCGCCCCCACCACCGCCGCCACCGGCACCACGGCCTCCGGCGCCGCCGCCAAGTGCTGCGGTAGGATTCTCGACCAGCTTCCGGACGCGTGCCAAGGCCGCTGTGTCGGCGCCAGCCTTCTTGAGCGAATCAAAGACCGTGTTCATCCGGCGCACGGCCAGGATGGAATCGCGCCGTTGCGAGGGGGTCATCGGCTGAGGCGCTGCCGGTGGCGGGGTCATGTTGAAACCCCACGTGACCTTGTGCAGGCCGGCGGCGCCCGGACCCGTCATTCGGCTGACCGTGTCACCCGCGGCGTTCACCACCAGGATGGTGGCCGTCGACGCCACGCCACTCGCGCCGACACGGTACTGAATTTCGGCACCGTACTGCGGCGAATTCGCCCGGAAGACTGCCTGCCCGGTGGACTCTCCGCCCATCGGCGCTTCGTACCACTGGACCGCAGTCCGCGGAGCGAATTGCACCAGCGCGAGCGCCATCACGCTGTCGCTCATCTGCGGGATCGCATTCACGTCAACGATCCAGATCGAGCGGCCGTGTGTGGCGGCGATCAACTCGCGATCGCGTGGATGAATCTTGAGGTCATGGACCGGCACCGTCGGAAGGCCGGTCATGAACTTCTGCCACGACCCACCCTTGTTGAGCGACAGGTAGACGCCCACATCGGTCCCGACATAGAGCACATTTGGATTCGCGGGGTCTTCGCGGATCACGTGCGCAAAGTCCGGTCCGCCCGTCGGGAGATTCGCCGCGATGGACGTGAACGTCTTGCCGAAGTTGCGCGTGGCATACACGTACGGCGTGAAGTCGCCCGTCCGGTGATTGTCGAAGGTCACGTAGAACGTGTTGCTGTCCGCGTAGGAAGGCTCGATCCGCGACACATAGGTGCCCGCAGGAACGCCGGGGAAACGCCCCGTCAACTCTTCCCACGTCGCGCCGTCATTCCGCGTCAGCCAGAATCGTCCATCGTCCGTGCCGGCATAAAGGAGACCGGGGCGCACATACGACTCCGCCAACGAGACGATCGTGGCGTAGGTCTCAGCCCCGGTTGCATCCGTCGTGATGCCGCCGGTCGTCCGCGTGGAGATGCGGATCTTGGTGCTATCCGCATAGGTCAAGTCGGGCGAGATCGGATACATCTCGTCCCCCATCTTGACGGACTTCATGACGCGATTGGATCCAGCGTAAAACGTCTTGGCGTTGTGCGGCGACAGAATGTACGGCGTGTTCCAGTTCCACCGCAGGGTGAGGCCCGCCGAGTCGGCGGCGATCATGGCGTTGATCTCGGCGATCCGCTTCTTCACCGCGGAGGAAGAGGCGTTCGGCGATTCCTCCAGGACGGCAATTGTGTCGCGCCATGCCGCAGCACGTTGGCGCCAGTTCGGCTTGGAGAGGCCGGAGCGCTCACCGGTGGCAATGTTGACTCGGCTCATGGAGCCGCCCTGCGACGTCCCGTAGATGATGTTGGCGTCGGTCGGATCCTGCTGCGTGACAAAACCATCGCCACCGGCGTAGGTGAACCACATCGAGTTGGTGATGCCACCCGAACGGCGCCGGCTCGGACCACACCAGGAGCCGTTATCCTGCAGTCCACCGCAGACGTTGTACGGCGTGGCGAAGTCAAACGACACGGCGTAGAACTGGCCGATCGCGAAATTGTTCGGGAACCACCAATTGCCGCCCTTGTCGAACGTGATCCCGATCCCGCCGTCATTGCCGACGACCATCCGATCCGGATTGTTCGGATCGATCCACATGGCGTGGTGGTCGACATGGATGCCGACCGTGGTGGTCCGTACGGTCTTGCCGCCATCGGTCGAGAAGTTGACCGGCGTGGACGACCAATAGACGCGGTTGGGATCCTTCGGGTCGACACGCACTTGCGAGTAGTAGAACGGGCGCACGTTGTTGGTGTTCATCTGCGTCCACGTCGCGCCACCATCCTCGGAACGATAGAGGCCGGAATTGCTCTTGGCGGGCGTACCGACGCCGCTCTTCCCCTTCGGGTTGGCGGCGGTATCGGCCTCCACCAGCGCGTACATGATGCGCGCATCGCTCGCGGCAATCGCGAGCCCGATCCGGCCCTTCATCGTCTCCGGGAAGCCTCCCCCCTTCACTTCCGTCCACGTCTCGCCGCCGTCCGTGCTCTTCCAGAGCGCGCTGCCCGGCCCACCGCTCTGCAGGAAGTATGGTCCGCGCTGCCGCTCGTAGGAGGAGGCAAAGAGCGTGTTCGGATTGGTGGGGTCCATCACCAGGTCGATGAAGCCGGCCTTGTCACTGATGAACTTCACGAGCCGCCAGTTCTTGCCGCCGTCCGTGGTCTTGTAGAGGCCACGGTCCGGATTGCTGTTCCAGATGGCGCCGAGGGCCGCGACCCACACGGTGTTCGGGTCCTTCGGGTGCACGAGAATCCGGCCAATTGTCTGGGTCTTTTCGAGCCCCATCAGCTTCCAGGTCAGGCCGCCGTCCATCGACTTGTAGATCCCCTGGCCCGGCGAAATCGAATTCCGTGAATTCTGCTCGCCCGTACCGGCCCAGATCTGCATCGTGTCGCTCGGCGCGATCGCGAGGTCGCCCATCGAGACCACCCGTTCGTCAGTGAAGAGCGGGCGGAAGGTGACGCCACCATTGGTGGTCTTCCAGATCCCGCCGCCCGCTGCTGCCACGAAGAAGGTGGTCGACGGCGAGGGGATCCCCTCCACGTCGGCCACACGCCCCATCATGTTGGCTGGGCCGATTTCCCGCCACCGAAAGGCGGAGAGTGACGCGGGATCAAGGGGAGTGGAAAGCTGGGCGGTGAGCGGGGCAACCATGCCGAGGAGCAGGCAGGTGGCGGCAGCAGCGCGGACGTGGGCACGTCGCATCAGGCGTTCTCGTGGCTGGAGGGACTGGGGGTTTGGGCAGTTCATCCCCTGTACGGCCAAGGGTATCCAAAGGTTGGCCCGAAAAGCCGAATTCCGAAAGGCTCCCTCTACGCCGGCGCGCCCTTCCGACGGCGCCGCTCCCATCGGGCCGCCAGGAGCAGAATCAGCACGACGCCGAAGGCCACCGGGGTCGAAGTGTCCAGTTTCACCAGCCAGAGGTAGTGGAAGACGCCCAAGACCGCCGCGACGTAGATCAGCCGATGCAGCGTGACCCATCGCTTGCCGAGCTTCCGAATGGCCCAGCCGCTGGATGTCAACGCGAGGGCCAACAGGATGACAAACGCCGAGAAGCCGACGGTGATATAAGGCCGCTTGGCGATATCGTGTAGGATCTCTCCCCAAAGCAGCGACTGATCGAAGACGAGGTAGCAGAGCGCGTGCAGCAGCGCATAAGTGAAGGTCCACAGGCCGAGCGGCTTTCGGAGGCGAATCAGTGGGTTGACCCCGGTCAGTCGCCGGAGCGGCGTGACCGTCAAGGTCAGCATCAGCATGACCAACGTGGTGGTCCCAGTGAAATGCTCCAGCTTCTCCGCGGGGTTCGCGCCGAGGTCAATCGCGGTGATCCCCAGCAGCCCCAGCCCCAAGTAGAGGGCGGGGCCGATGCCCCCAACGATCACGGCGGGACGGATGACCCGCCCCACCCAGTGTGATGCCGTCATCCGACTAGTACAGCGTCCGCGGGTCCATCCCCGCGTAAAGCGAGGCGACCTGATCCGCGTAGCCGTTGAACGGGAGCGTCGGGCGCTTCAGGAAGTCACCGATCCGGCGCTCCCGGGCCTGGCTCCACCGCGGATGGTCGACCGCGGGATTCACGTTGGCAAAGAAGCCATACTCATCGGGGGCCAGCAGCTGCCAGCTGTTGCGAGGCTGCTCTTCCACAAACCGGATTTTCACGATCGACTTGCCGCCTTTGAACCCATACTTCCAGGGGACGACGAGCCTGAGGGGCGCCCCATTCTGGTTGAGCAGCGACTTCCCGTACAACCCCGTGGCCAGCAACGTGAGCGGGTGCCGTGCTTCGTCCATGCGGAGGCCTTCCACGTAGGGCCACGGCATGATGTTGGTGCGCTGCATCGGCATCTGGGTGGTGTCGTAGAGCGTGTGGAACTCGATGTACTTCGCCTTGGTCCCAGGCTCCAATCGATTGATCAGATCCTTGAGCTGGATGCCATTCCACGGAATGACCATCGACCAGGCTTCCACGCAGCGGTGCCGGTAGGTCCGATCGACGACCGGGATTCCCTTGAGAAGGTCGTCGAGATCGTAGCGGCCCGGCTTCTTGACATCGCCTTCCACTACGACTGACCAGGGACGCGGCCGGAGCGTGTGGGCGTTCTTGGCCGGATCGTCCTTCCCGGTCCCGAATTCGTAGAAGTTGTTGTAGGTCGTGATGTCCTTGAAAGAGGTCGGGTCGTCCGCGAACGCCTCAGCGCCCACCACGGGCGCTGGGGACTTGCCCCGCGCGGCCATGACCCGATTCGCCGTGATCGCCACGGCGGTGACACCTGCCGCTGCAAGCCAAGCACGGCGCGAGACGTAATGGCGCTCTTCGGTGATTTCGGAAGTCGGAATATCAGGGGGACGGCGAATCAGCACGGCAGCTCTCCAGACTGGGGCATCATTTCCATACGCGTCTGGGGCGCCAAGAGTTCCGCACGACGGACAGGGAGGGATTCGAACCCTCGAGACGGCGTAAACCGCCTAAACGCGTTCCAGGCGTTCCTCTTCAACCACTCGAGCACCTGTCCTGAGGCGGCGACACCTGCCGCGAGGGGGTGAAAGTAGCGGATCTGGCCTCGATCGGCCAGCACCGAGGCTGGCTCGCCACTCTCGACGAGGATACCCTTCTGGATCCCGCACACGCACTCCCCTTCCCTCGCTCGGCGGAACCCCTGATGCGCCTCACGGCTACTGCACTGCTCCTGACGCTTCCCCTGTTCGGTTGTGCCGGGAACGGGTCACAAAAGGCCTCCTCGGGCCAGGCGCCCGGTCTCGCCATGATTCCGGCGACACGGGCGGGGTGCGCGCCGTTACCGGCGCTCGACTCGGTTGGCCTGCTCCGAGACGTGTTCCGCTTGGCCGACGACTCGATGCGCGGCCGTCATCTCGGTTCGCCAGAAGGGGCCAAGGCCCGCGACTACCTCGCCTCGCGATTCGATGCGCTCGGGATTGGCACGATCGCGCCGGGACGCCTCCACCGGGTGCCGGTGATCGCCGCGCCTCGGAATTTCAACGTCGACCACGCGTTCAACGTGGTCGGGGTGGTGCGCGGATCGGTGTCGCCCGAGCAGTACATCGTGGTGACCGCGCATTTCGATCACGTGGGGATCGGTCGCGCGGTCGAGAACGACTCGATCTACAATGGCGCTGACGACAACGCCTCGGGTGCCGCCGCGCTGGTCGCGTTGGCCAAGCATTTTGCCGCTGCCCCGCCGCGTCACTCGATTGTGTTCGCAGCCGTGGACGGCGAGGAGCGTGGCATGCCGGGGAGTCGTGGATTCGTTGATGCGCCAACGGTTCCGCTCGACCAGATCCTCGTGAACGTCAACCTCGACATGGTCGGCCGCAACGCGAAGAACGAAGTGTATGCCGCCGGACCGGGCAAGTACCCGCAACTGCGCCCTGTGGTGGAAGCCACGGCCAACTGCTCCCCCGTGACGACCCTGTTGGGCCACGACACACCTGCGGCGGGCCCGGGCAACGACTGGACGAACCAGTCGGATCAAGGCTCCTTCCATCGGAAGGGGATCCCCTTCGTCTACTTCGGCGTCGAAGATCACGCCGACTACCACAAGCCCAGCGACACACCGGAGCGGTTGATGCCAGGGTTCTATGTCGGCGTCGTCCGGACGGTAGCGGATTTCATCCGACGGTTTGATGAGGCGCCGGTCGCGCGCGTTCCCGCCGCGCCATGAGCCTCCCCTTCTCTGTCATTCACCTCCCGAGGTGCCAGATGTCCCTCTCCCGTCGTTTCGTCACTGCCATTGGCCTCGCCCTGGTGGCTGGCGCCGCCCCGGCGGCGGCCCAACAGCTCACGGCAGCTGACTATGCGCGCGCCGAGCAGTTCCTTGCTCCCACCGTGAACCCCTTGGTCAAAGGGGGCGCGGGACAACCCACCTGGCTCAGCGGAGACCGCTTCTGGTATCGCAAGAGCAGCGCGACCGGCAGCGAGTTCCTGCTCGTGACACCCGCCTCACGCCGCGCAGTGCCGCTCTTCGATCACGCCGCCGTCGCGGCGCGACTGAGCGCGGCCACCGGGAGCACGATCTCCCCCACAGCTCTCCCGTTCCAATCACTCACCTTGAGCGCGGATGAGCGGAGCGTCACGGTGGTCGCCGGCGGGAAGGCGTGGCAGTGTGATCGGCTGGGCAAGGCATGTGCAGACCAGGGGGCAGCCGGGCCCGCTGCTGCCGCCGGCTTTGGTGGTCGCGGCGGCGGTGGCCGGGGTGGTGGACGCGGAGGAGCGGCGGGTGGTGGCGTGGTCTCCCCCGACAAGGCCACCGCTGTCTTCATCCGGGACTGGAACCTCTGGCTTCGCGACAACACCACGGGAACCGAGCGCCAGCTGACGCGTGACGGCGTGGAGAACTACGGCTACGCGACGGACAACGCGGGTTGGACCACGAGCGACCGCGCCATAGTGCTCTGGTCGCCGGACTCCAAGAAGATCGCGACCTTTCAGCAGGATCAACGTCGCGTCAGCAACATGTACCTCGTGGATGTCCGCGTCGGTGCACCGGCATTGCGCAGCTGGAAGTATCCGTTTCCAGGAGACAGCGTCATCACCATGATCGAGCGGGTGGTGATTGACGCGGCCACTGGCGCGGTGACGCGTCTCAAGATGCCAGCGGATCAACACCGCTCGACCTTGGGCGATGACATCTCCATGGACGACATGAAGTGGAGTCCGGACGGCACGGAGCTCGCCTTCGCGTCGGTCTCGCGTGACCACAAAGATGTCTGGCTGCGGCTCGCCAACACGGCTACGGGCGATGTGAAGACAGTGTACCACGAACACTCGCCGACGCACTTTGAATCGGTGACGGGGTGGCGCGTCTGGTGGAAGACCCGGGAAGTCCTGTGGTACTCACAGCGCGAGGACTGGGGACGGCTCTATCTCTACGACCTCGACAGCGGCGCCCTGAAGCGCACGGCGACCGACTGCAATTGCAACGTCACCGCGATCGTGAGTGAAGAGGAAGCCACGCGCACCCTCTGGTTCACTGGACTCGGACGCATCCCGGGCGGCGACCCCTATTTCCGGCACCTCTACCGGGTCAATGTGGACAAGGGCCCGGTGGTGGCACTCACGCCGGAAGACTTCGATCACGACGGCCAGCTTTCGCCCGCTTCGAAATACGTCATCGACACGTATTCGACGCCGGACACTCCTGGCGTCACCGTCCTTCGTGATGGCGTCAACGGCCGGATCCTCCTGGAGCTTGGCCGCACCGACATCTCCGCCCTGCTCGCCACGGGATGGACGCCTCCGATGCGTATCACCATGAAGGGCCGGGATGGCACCTCGGACATCTACGGGCTCCTCTTCCGGCCGACGAACTTTGATCCGGCCAAGAAATACCCGATCATCAATCAGATCTACCCAGGCCCGCAGTCCGGCAGCGTGGGCGGCCGGTCGTTCTCTGCCGCGCGCGGCGACACGCGTGCGTTGGCCGAACTCGGATTTGTGGTCGTGCAGATCGATGGCATGGGCACGCCGAATCGCACGAAGCGCTTCATGGATGCCTACTACGGCATGATGGGCGACAACACGATTCCTGACCAGATCTCCGGGATGAAGGAACTCGCGGCGCGCTTCCCGTGGATTGACCTGACACGTGTTGGTATCTGGGGACATTCCGGCGGCGGCTTCGCGACCACGAGCGCGATGTTCCGCCACCCGGAGTTCTTCCACGTCGGGATCGCCGAATCCGGCAATCACGACAACCGTGTCTATGAGGATGACTGGGGGGAGCGGTATCAGGGGTTGCTGACGCGGAATCCTGACGGCACCGACAACTACACAGCCGAAGCCAACCAGACGTTGGCCAAGAATCTGAAGGGGAAGTTGCTGCTGGCCCACGGCACATCGGACAACAACGTGCCGCCGAACAACACGTGGCTCGTCGTGGATGCGTTGATCAAGGCCAACAAGGACTTCGATCTCTTGATGATCCCGAACGCCGGGCATGGGTTCGGATCCGCCTCCAACTACATGATGCGGCGTCGGTGGGATTACTTCGTCGAGCATTTGCTCCACGCCACTCCACCACGCGAATACCAGATCGGTGGTGGAAGCGGCGGGCGCTGATTCACGCGGGGCGGTGTTCCGCGACGAGTGACCAGGTACGGATCTCCGGCGGGCCGGCGAAGAGCTCGCCGGCTCCCGCGATGAATGCGCGCAGATGCGGCGTCTCAAAGTGGGGGCCGAAGTAGGCCTCCGCGGAACTCCACTGCTCGTCGAGCAGGATCGACGCGGGTGCGTCGGGGTCCTGATACACCCGAATGCCGAGGCAATCCGTCTCGGAGCGCACCACGAGTGCCGTGAGTGCGTCGAGGGCGTCGCGGGCAGCCGCCTCCTTCCCCGGCAGGGCGGTGTACCCGATGATGACGGTGACCGGGCTCACGCCGTCAGGTCCTTCACGGTCGCATCAGGCGCGTTCTTCTGAACCGACGCGATGCCGTTCTCCATCGCGGCAGCACTGGAGTACATCTCGCTCTTCCCAATATCCTGCCCATTGGTCGCGGTCAACGCGAAGTACGGATCGCCCTTCGCGGACGTCCGTCGGTCGAACCGTGCCGCCGCCGCATTCTTCCGCACCGACGCAATCCCATCTTCAGCCGACGCCTTCGAGGCATACTGCTGACTCGTCAGAATGATCTCGTGATTGCCGGCCTTCAGGTTGAACATGAACTTGCCTGATGCGGTCGCCTTGAGCTCGAAATAGCCTGCCATGGAATCCCCCGTAGGCGGTAAGAGTGTCGCCGCTAGCCGAGCACCTGGACCGTCGTGCTCGTGCGTCCGCTGCGCACGTACAGCTTCACGTGCAGCGTCGCCGTGGCGGCATCCCAATAATAGCGGTCCCCGGTCCCGGTGGTGATCTCGGCGAGGGTCGCGACCGCAACCAGCGGTGTTCCGCTGCCAAAATCCCGAATCACGGCGAACGGAAGACCAGTCAGATACGGGATCGCCACCTGGATCCAGTCGCCAGGATCAGCGCGCTGCAACGTCACTCGGAAGCGCGCCGGGATGGGCGTGGGACCCCAGAGAACTGTGAACTGCCGACCGGCCGGGACCGAGAGCCGGAGCGCGCGTGGATTGCTCGGGATGCCGACGAGGGAGAGCGTCGCGCCGTCGTCACGCCGAATGGAGAGCGGCGCGACGGCGTCCTGCGCCTCACTGTCGAATGCGAGGCCGAGAAATCGGGTCGCACAGTGCCACGCATTCCATTCCGCGCGCCGCACGCAGTCCGGCGTCACCATCAAGGGGACGTCGGCAATGACGGTTCTCCCGATCGTGCCGGTGACCGCGCCATCGACGTCTCGAAAGAGCGCCGCCTTGTCACCGTCCTTGTCGGCCTGCGGCGCTTCGAGCAGCACCTGATTCGCATTGATGAATCGCAGGGCCGAGCCAAAATTCAATTGGGAGATCGAAAATCCGTTGCGGCGATTGTAGCCCAATGCACTGGCGAGACGTCCCGGCGTACTGGCGAAATTGACGAATGTCACGTTGCTCGCCCCGACTGTCCCGTCGTAGAACTCGAACCCTCGGATCGGAAAGGTCGGATTCGGTGACGTCGTGCGATTGTCACTCTCCCCGACCACCAGGGAGTTCTCGAGAAACGTTTCAGACGCGGCGAACGTTGCACCGATCAGATTGTCTGACAGCACGGCACCGTCCAACCGCTGACTCGACCCCCGTAGCCACACCGCGCGACCGGTGTTCTTCCACCCGGCGAAATTCCGAAAGACCGCCAGCACCGGCGCCCCGTTGGCTGCCGCGCCGAGACGTGGGGAGTAACTCGTGGTCTCGGTCGTGCCGTCCGGCTTGGGCCCGTCATCAACATTCAAGCCGGGACGACGGTTCGAGTGCGCCACGTTGTCCCGGAATTCCCCCAACGGTGTCCGCCGAGGGACGTCCGGTTGACCCGTCGAGAATCCGGTCGGGGCAGCGGGGAGCGCGTACCAGAAACCAAAGCCGACCGAACCCGCAGCGGCATTCCCGCGAATGAGGTTATCGGGGTTGGTGATCCAGTATGTCGCGGGTGTGGCATCCGAGGCGAGGATCCGCTGCGCCAACGCAGGAATGCGCGCCGAAAGCCCCAGATTCCCTTCGAGCGTGTTGCCGCTTTCGGCGCCATCCTCGAAGAAGTAGCCGTGGCCGAGGTGGTCATAGCAGACATTGCGCTGAGCGACCGCCCGGTCGGTACCATGAATCGTCAGACAGCGATTATTGGTCTTCCAGATGGCGACATCACGCACATACTGTCCGTTTACATCACCTGCCATATGCCAATGGACGGGATAGTGCCCCACGATGCCGCTCTGTCCCATCTGCGTGAACGAGGCGCCTTCGATGCGCGCCGTCGCCCCGGGCAAAATGATCAGGTGCCCCCCGAAGCCATTCGCGGAGAGCGAATCACCCTGAATCGTGATGTTCCGCGTCAGCAAGGCAACCTCGGCCCGTTGGTCCACCCCCGTGCCCGCAATCTGTTGAATCGTCCCCCAATGTTCATGCTTCAGGGTCCGGTCGAGCACGATTCCCCTCCCCGACGCCGAGACGATCAGCGCTTCCTCCGCCTCGGCAGGATCGAAGTCCGTTGACGCCACGACAATCCGGTCCCCGGAACGCCACGGCACCGTCTCGCTGAGCGTCAGGGTCTGCGCTCCCGGCGGCGCGGTCGCGCCGAGTCGGGTCCACCCCTGTCGCGGCTCACCGTGGAGATCAAGCGTGCCCCCAGGAAAGATGGCCAGCACCTTGGTCCCGACGGTCGTCCGATTCCCGTCATCGGTGCCGGTGAGCGTGAGCGTGAACCGACGCAGGTACGGTGCCTCGGCGCTTCCGATGCGCAACGTGCCGCGGACATGCACCTCCTGCGCGACGAGGGCGAGATCCATGTCCGGTGCGACCTCCAGAGTGCCAAGCACTGTCACGCGATGGAGCGGCGGCGGGGTGACGTCCAAGCGGACCGTCATCCCTTCCGGGATCGTGACATCCTGACCCACGCTCGGGGTCGCCAACGGCGCCCACGTCGCGGCGTCAGACCAGCGCGGGACGGCGCTCGTCACGGGAGGTGGAGGAGGAGGAACAACGGGGGTCGTGGGAATTTCCGGTTCGACGGTGCACCCAACCAGCAATGCAGTCAGGACGGCGATCGTGGCGCGACGCACGGGAGCTCCGACGAGTGGGGATGGCCGAAGTATCGGCGCAGTCGATCAGCCTGAGGAACTCAGTCCACTACCCGACGAATGAACCCACGGACGCCGAGCGCGGACAGGGTCATCGCGAGCAGCAACAGCATCAGGATGGTGGCCAGTGGCGACATGTGAGGGACGTCCGGCGTGAGTGCGATGCGGAGCCCCTCTGCCATGTACACCAGGGGATTCATCAGCACGACTTTCTGGAGCCATGGGATCGCCGAGAGCGAGGCCCAGGGGTAGTAGACGCATCCCAAAAAGACCATCGGCGTCAGTACGATCGCGAACATCAAGCCGATTTGCTGCGGTCGGATCGCCGTTCCGAGGAAGAGGCCGAGCGCCGCCCCAGTCCAACTGGCCAGGAGCAGCATGGTGACCAGCATCGGCCAGCTGGCGACCCGGACCGTGACCTCGGTGGCCGGGAGGATCAGCAAGATCGGGAAGACCAAAGCGCCGGAGAGGATGCCTTGGAAGGCACCGAAGCAGATCTTGGCGAATGGCACCGTGGCCAAGGGGTTCGGGGCCAAAACCCGATCCTCAATCTCCCGGGTGGCGCCAAGCTCGATGCTGAGTGGAAGCGCGACGGCGGAGATCGCCGTGAACATCATGGCGACGGCGACGAGACCGGGCACCAGCACCGTGGCGAATGAGGTCACGCCGGCCGCCACGGGGATCTGCTGGCCGCTCCGCGGCAGAACGTAGGTAAACACGAACACCGTCAGGAGCGGATTGGCCACCACCCGAAGGAAGAAGGGGAGTCCCTCACGCCGCAGCACGGCAGCGTCGCGGGACCAAAGGCCGAGAATGGACGCAAAGAGATTGGGAGGACGTTTACTCACGAAGGTCCCGGCCGGTGAGAGCGATAAAGACCGTTTCCAACGACGGGTCGACCACGCGCAGGTCGGTCAGTCCGAACGGTGCCACGGCGGCGACGACACGGGGCACTCCGGAGCGTTCCGGAGTCACCAAGATGCGGAGTCCCCGCTCCGTGTCCTGAATCTCCTGGACGCCCTCGATGGCCCTGAGCGCGTTCCGCGCCTCGGCCCGCTCCCCGGAGAGCGCCAAGTCGATGGCGGCGGCACCACCCGCCTCTGACTTCAGCTGTGCCGGAGTGCCCTCGGCGAGCAACCGCCCATGGTCGATAATGGCCAGGCGATCGCAGAGTTGGTCCGCCTCTTCCATGTAGTGCGTGGTGAGCACCACCGTAATGCCGTCCGCCTTGAGCGAGCGGACCAGGTCCCAGAGGGCGAGTCGGCTTTGTGGGTCGAGTCCTGCAGTCGGCTCATCCAGAAAGAGCACGTCCGGGCGATGCGCGATGGCGCGAGCCAACTGGACGCGTTGTGCCAGTCCACCGGAGAGCGCCATCGGCATCGCAGATGCGCGGTCCGCAATCCGGAAGCGCTCGAGCAATTCGTCGGTCCGCTCCCGGGCGGCATGGCGACCGATCCCGAAATAGCGGCAGTGGAAGTAGATGTTCTCCCGCACGGTGCACGAGCGATCGAGGGTGAGCGCCTGGGCTGCGACCCCGATAATGCGCCGCACTGCCGTCGGGTGCTCTCGGACGGAATAGCCCGCGACAACGGCCTCTCCGCCGGTCGCGCGCACGCGCGTGGTACAGATGCCGATCGTGGTGGTCTTGCCCGCCCCGTTGGGGCCGAGCAGCCCGTAAATGGTCCCCACCGGCACGTTGAGCGAGACGCGGTCCAACGCGGGAGTGGCGGAACCCTGGTAGACCTTTTCCAGCGCCGTCAGTGAGACTGCGTTGGTCACCTGCCCTCACGACGTCGGCGATACCCCACGGTACCCACCGCGATCAGTCCGACCGCGAGGAAGAACACGCCCGAGGCCACTGGGGGAGGGATACGGGGCACACCACAGAGCCCTGTCAGAACACAGGATTCTGGGAGCGACGCTTGTGCAGCAAGCCAGAGGGTCAGCATCATGCCTGAATGATAGCCACACACAGGAAAAGCACGAGAGGGCACCGCCATCAGGCGGTGCCCTCTCGTGACGAACGGACGGGGAGGGATTCGAACCCTCGAAACCGTTGCCGGTTTGCCGGTTTTCGAGACCGGTTCCTTCAACCACTCGGACACCCGTCCTCAGGCCGGCACACATGCTCCGGAGCCGCGCAAAATGCTCGTATCGGACGCCCCGATCAAGAGGAGCCCGCAAAACCAGCCCTCAACGGCCGTTCAGGATCGTCGAGGCGTCGGAGAAGTTCTTGAGCGGGAGAGTCACGCTCAGCGCGCCTTGTCGAGCCCAGTGCAGGACCAGCCGAATGGAATCCCCGCGGGCATACCCGTGAGTCGTCTCCGTCACCATGATGTGTGGGCCACCGGCCCCGAGCACGACAGTCCCGCCTGCAGCGATCGGAAGGCGCGCGAGCGGCACCATGCGGTCATTCACATTGTCGTGCAGCATGGCGCTTCCGTCCGGGCTTTCCACGGCCACCAGTGTGTCGAGCTCTGCCGCTGTCACGTGAAATCCGATGGTGGTGCTGCGGCTGGCAGCGTGCCCCCAGGCCACACCGTTGCTCACCGTGATGTGCCCCGCGGTGGCGGTGGCGCCCGACAGGACTGGAGGGCGCTGACAGCCCGTCAACAGCAGCAACAGTGCGCCCATGTGACCCCACCACCGGGTTGTCACTTGTCCTCGTGCGGGATGACTGCCATCTGGAAGGAACCATCGTAGCTGCTCAACCACGCAACCTCCCCTGGGCCTCGGCCCAACAGTGAGAGCAGTTCCGCCTGCTGCTCGGCATTCCACCTCCGGACCCGACCCGCCGAACCGGGCGGGATCTGCGCGACAATTGGAGAGCGCAGCAGCCAGGCATCGGAGACGACGGGAATCGCGGGACCGATGACGACGACCTGTCGACCCACCAGCCCGCCGGGAATGTCCCGCGCACCCGCCGCGATGATTCGCGCCAGTCGACTGGTATCGCTCGCGGCACGATCTGCCAGATCTCGGGCATGCAGCGCCCCACGTCCGAATGCCGCGGCCAACCCGAGCCAGGTGAGGACCAGGATCCATGGCGCCGCCATCCTGGTGGGGGCCGGCGCCTGAGGCGGCCGCCACCACCGAAGCGCACCCATGGCGGTGAGCATCACGAATGGCGCGATCAATCGCGGCTCAGCGTGGACCACCACGAATTGTCCGACACCGATGATGCCAAGGAGCATCGCGAGCATCGCCGCCCGGTCCTCCTTCCACCCCGAGGGGATGGTCCCCGGACGCCACGCAAGGAACGCGATCGGCAGGAGCACCCCGAGCAGCAGGTGCGGGGTCCACAGGGAGAGAACGGCCCAGCTCTGTCGAATCCAGTACCCGAACAGGTCCAACAGGTCGAGCGGCCCCCGACCGCGGCTCTGCACCCCCGCGTCCCATGCGGTCGGATCAGACCATGGCGCATAGGTCCATGGGGTCCCTGTGAAATCTGCGATCGCCACGACCTCCCCATCCGTGAGCGAAAGCGCCCCCTGTCGATCGTGCGTCCCGCTGTGCGAGTCCGGCGTGCGTGAGTCGCAGCGATCGAGATACCAACACGCGTTCAACCGTCCCGCACTCCCGAGCGTGAGTGAGCCGTACTTGAGACTCATCGGCAGGACCCACACGAGCGCGACCACGGCCGCGATGAGCGTGGCGCGGAGTGTGGAACGACGGGTTGACTTGGAGAGGACCACCAGCACGACCGCACTGACCAGCAGCCAGGGCCAGCTACTCGTCTTGGCGAGAAACGCTGCACCGCACCAGAGACCGAGCGGCGCGGCGCGACGACCACCATGCATCACCAACTCGCCGCCAATCCCTACGAGTGCAGCGAGCAGGAGCAGATCCGGGGTCACCGCATCAAGTCGTGGCGTGCGCGCGCTGGCGAGGAGAAAGGCCGCGAAGAGGCCGCGTGCAAAGATCGGATCGCCGTGCGCACGGGCGATCCGCCAAAGCATCACGACGATCCCCACGGCGATCGCGCCGTTGACGGCGTGGACCTGGGTGAGAAAGGCCTGCCCCTCTGCGCCGCCGACCATGCCAACGATCGCGAGGATCGAGGGGTAGAGTGGCGACCAATAGCCTTGCACGGCCGCCGACCAGTCGCCGGCACGCATGCGCGCCGCCATATCGAGATAGGAGACGCCGTCGGGATTCAAGGCGGTGCGGCTCGTCCACGCCAAGGCGATGCAGAGGAGCGCAGCGAGTAGCGCGATCGCAGCGATCTCTCGTCCCGCGTGCTCCCCCGATGGGGAGCCACGCGTCACAGATGTCACGAAGCGTCCGCTGGGGGAGGATTGACGGGTGACACTTCCGGGGCTTCTGCGCTGCCCGCTTCAGTCCCAGCCACCGGCGGCGCCAGCTGCAAGATCATGACGACCCGTTGCCCGGACTCGGTCAGGATCCCGATCCGATTCGGTGTGGCCTCTGGATCGACAGCAGTCGCGCGCACCACGGGATCACCCGGGGCCATGGCCCAGCCGAGCTGCAGGAGTGCCTGCGAAACCCGCGCGCCCGCATGTGTTGCCAAGGAGGAGGTGAGCGCCGCAGGATCCCTGAGGTGGGATTCGGCAGTTTCCGCCAAGGCACTCGCATCGGCACTGGCAATGAGCACGATCACTTCGACCGACTCAC
Source organism: Gemmatimonadota bacterium (assembly GCA_024641735.1). GTDB lineage: Bacteria > Gemmatimonadota > Gemmatimonadetes > Gemmatimonadales > GWC2-71-9 > Palsa-1233. Next base: position 16,275 of record JAHECN010000008.1, read on the forward strand.
CCTCCCCTGCAGATGCCAGCGTGACCTGCACCACAGCAGGCTCTGGAGGGAGTGCCACCTCGCCAGCTTCTTCCGTGGACTCCTGGCCTACCAAAATCCCGAGCGACTGACGGCACCCCGCGGCCAATTCGCGGCGCACGTCCGTCGTGAGCGCGGTCGCCAATCGCGACTGTGCCGCCTCGGAATTGCGCAGGTGGGGTTCGAGCGCCTCGGCCAACTTTTTCGGTGCGTAGGAGCGCGTCACGACCGCGTCGAACCCCTCGACGGCAGTGTCGGCAGCGGCGCTGCCCAACAGGATGACGGTCGTGCCCCGCTCGCGCAGCGCACTGGCCATGGCGGCCTCACCCGGCATGGGAAGCCCCTCCCCAAGCAGGGCCACGGCGGGCAGTTCGGTCATGGCCCACGCCAGTGCTGCCGCCGGGAGCAGCTGGTCCATCACCTCGAACCGGCCACCGACGGCGGCGCGCACGACATCACCGTATCCGGTTTCACGATCCACCAGAAGCAGGGCGGTACGCGAGCCGTCGTTGTGGTTCGCTTCGCGCGCCTTGGTCGCCACAAGTGCGAGGATGGCGTCAAAACGATCACCTGCGTTGGCAGGGTTGAGAGGCTTCAGCAAATAATCCTCAATGCCGAGCGCCACCATCCGGAGAATCATCGCCTTTTCCGAAACCGACGAGATCGCGACGACGGGGATCTCTCGGTACTTGACGCTGGAGCGCAGGGCTTCCAGCAATCCGACGCCACCCAAGTGGGGCATCTCCATATCGGTAAAGATCAGGTCCGGCGCATCGGCCTCGATGGCGGCGAGGGCCGCCACCCCGTCTTCGGCCTCCCGGACTTCGGCGCCGGGCTGGCGTGAGGCCAGCCGGGCGACCAGGCGGCGCATCGTTGGATCATCATCGACGACAAGAACCTTCACAAACTGCCTCCCCCCTGCGGGACGCCTCCACGATGCACGGCGCTGATGTCGTGCGCGTGGAACGTTAACGAAGAATAGGAGGGGAAGCGCAAATATGCGCTGCCGGGGCGGCGGGCTGGCGATGCACCCGGGCGATGGCCCCGAGAATCCGCGTTCAACGACGCTCCTGGAAAAAGGTCCGCAAGAGAGCCCCGCACTCCTCGGCACAGGCGCCACCGCGTACTTCCGGTTGGTGATTGAGTTGCGGATGGCGCAGCAGGTCATGCACCGACCCGGCCATGCCAGCCTTGTCGTCCCAGGCGCCGAAGATGACGCGCCCAATCTTGGCGAGGACAATGGCGCCAGCACAGTGCGCGCATGGTTCGAGGGTGACGTAGAGCGTCGCGTCGGGGAGGCGATCTGTTCCGGAGCTCACCAGTGCGGCACGAATGGCGAGGCATTCCGCGTGCGCGGTCGGGTCGCGGCGAGCCACCGTGAGGTTATGGGCGGAGGCGAGCAGTTTGCCGTCTTGCATGATCACCGCGCCGACAGGTACCTCGCCCGCCGAGGCGGCTTCCGCCGCCTCGGCCAGCGCCAATGCCATGCCAGCCTGATCGGCCGGCGAGAGCGGCGACTCATTCATCCGTGTCAGTGACGCGCGCAAAGTGGAGCTGATCCCCTGCGGTGGTCACGCGCACAATGTCTCCCTCGGCATATCCGCCCGCGAGCAACTCCATCGCGATTGGGTTCTGCAGTTCGCGCTGGATGACCCGCTTCAAGGGACGTGCCCCGTACATCGGATCATACCCCGTATCCGCCAGCCAGGACATCGCTTCCGGCGTGACATCGAGGACCAGCCCCCGCGCCGCCACCATCGTGCGCAGCTTGGCGAGCTGCAGTGCGACAATTTGATCCAGATCCTCGCGCGACAGCTTGTGGAAGACGACAATGTCGTCCACGCGATTGAGGAACTCGGGACGGAAGTGCCCGCGCAACTCGCCAAGCACCTGTGACTCGATCTCCAGCCACTCCATCGCATCGGGTTCGCGAGTGGCCGCGATGTGCTGACTGCCGAGATTGCTGGTCATGATGATGACCGTGTTCCGGAAATCGACCACCCGACCATGCGAATCGGTCAACCGCCCTTCATCGAGCACTTGCAGCAGCAGATTGAAGACATCCGGATGCGCCTTCTCGATTTCGTCGAGCAGGAGCACAGCATACGGCCGCCGACGGACCGCTTCCGTCAATTGCCCGCCCTCCTCGAAGCCGATGTACCCAGGGGGGGCACCGATCATACGCGACACCGCGTGCTTCTCCATGTATTCCGACATGTCGAGACGCACCATCGCGCGCTCGTCGTCAAAGAGAAACTCGGCCAGGGCCCGCGCGGTTTCCGTCTTCCCCACGCCGGTGGGACCCAAGAAGATGAACGAGCCTGTTGGCCTCGCGATGTCCTGCAACCCCGCGCGGGTCCGCCGAACGGCATTGGCCACGGCCGCGAGCGCCTCCGGTTGCCCCACCACGCGGCGCGCGAGCTCCGCTTCCAACTTGGTCAGCCGTTCCTTCTCGGATTCCAGCATCCGCGTCACGGGAATGCCAGTCCATTTCGCCACGACCGACGCGATGTCCTCCGCATCGACCTCTTCCCGCAGGTAGCGCGCGCCCTGCTGTGCTTCGCCCAACTTGGCTTCATCGATTGCCAGGGCGCGTTCCAATTCCGGAATCTTGCCGTAGCGCAGTTCCGCGGCGCGTTGCAAATCCCCGCTTCGGGTGACCTGCTCCACTTCAGCGCGCAGCTGCTCGACTTCAGCCTTCTTCTGCTGGATCCGTTCGATGGCCGACTTCTCGCTCTGCCACTGCGCCTTCATGGCGCCGCTCTTTTCCCGTTGGTCCGCGATCTCCTGCTCCAGCACGTGCCGGCGCTCCACCGAGACCTTGTCCTTCTCCCGCAACAAGGACTGGCGTTCGATTTCCAGTTGCAGGATGCGGCGCTCGACCTCATCGATTTCCTGCGGCAGGGAGTCGATCTCCATCCGCATCTTGGCCGCGGCCTCATCCATCAGGTCGATCGCCTTGTCCGGCAGGAACCGATCGCCGATGTAACGATTGGAAAGTGTTGCGGCGGCGATCAGGGCGTGGTCGGTAATGCGAACGCCGTGGTGGACCTCGTACTTCTCCTTCAGGCCGCGGAGAATGGCGATGGTATCTTCGACGCTCGGCTCGCCGACGTGTACGGGCTGGAAGCGACGCTCCAGCGCCGCGTCCTTCTCGACATGCTCCCGATACTCGTCCAGCGTCGTAGCCCCGACGACGTGCAACTCGCCGCGGGCGAGCGCCGGCTTGAGCAGATTCGAGGCGTCGAGTGCGCCCTCCGACTTCCCTGCCCCCACCAACGTGTGCATTTCGTCGATGAAGACGATGTAGCGCCCGGCCGCGTCAGTCAGTTCCTTGACGACGGCCTTCAGACGTTCCTCGAACTCCCCACGATACTTGGCGCCGGCAAGGAGCAAGCCGATATCCAGCGCCACCAGTTCGCGATTGCGCAGCGAGTCGGGGACATCGCCGTTCACGATCCGCTGGGCCAACCCTTCCACGATCGCCGTCTTACCGACCCCAGGCTCGCCAATCAAGACTGGATTGTTCTTGGTGCGGCGTGACAGGACCTGCATGACGCGTCTGACCTCCTCGTCACGCCCGATCACGGGATCCAGTTTTCCCTCACGCGCTTGTTCTGTCAGGTTCCGCGTGAACCGCTCGAGGGACTGGTACTTCTCCTCGGGTGTCTGGTCGGTGACCCGATGCGATCCCCGGACCTGATCCAGCGCCAACCGCAGTTCCTTCGCCCCCAAACCAACGTCCTCGAGCAGTCGGCGAGCAGTAGTGTTCTTCTCTTCGGCCAATGCGAGCAGGAGATGTTCGGTCGAGATGTAATCATCACCGAATTCCTTGCTCAACTTTTCCGCGCGGTCGAAGACCTTGCTCAGCGTGCGATCGAACGCGGGCTGGGCGTCGCCCCCCTCCTGTCGTGGAAAGGTCGCGACCTCCGCCTCCACTTGATTGCTCAGTTGGGCGACGACGACACCAGCCTTTTGCAGCAATGGCTGCACGATCCCCTCTTCCTGGGCCAGCAACACCGCAAGCAGGTGGGCGTCATTGACGACCGGATTCCCGCGCTGACGCGCGTGGTCGATCGCGGCTCGGACAGCCTCCTGCGCTTTGACGGTCAGACGTTCAGGCTTCAGCATGGCTCAATTCCTCCTTGGCTTGCCTCCTGAGTGGCAAAGCCCGGACCCGCTCAGTCTGCCGGAATGGCCGACTCACCCTTGAAGGTATCGGTTTGGGGGGAAAAGCCGAGAGGGACGCGACGGCGTCCCTCACGGGTTGGTGACGATCAGCTTCCGCGTTCGAGGAACACGGTCATCCACGGTGAGCTGGATCCAGTACACACTGGGTGGCGCGACGCGCGTCCCCCCATCAATTGTGCCGTTCCACACAGCCACGTAATTCCCACAGCGTAACGCACGATTGTCGAGCACCTCAGTCTGCCGCTCTCGAAGCACCAAGATGGCGACCGGTTCCGACAATGAATTGTGGACCTTCAGACTGACTCGTGGAACATGGTCCTTGCGGCAAACCTCCGCATCGATGGAGAATGGAACGAGCGCCGCCGGGAGGACGGGGTTGGGGCGAGGTTCCTCGAGGAGAACCGGAGGTCGTTCCGACGCGCGCTGGGCTGCGGCCGGACGTGCCACCAATCCGAGGAGGACTGCCCCCACCACCGACCAGAAGAGTCGGCGCATGGAAACTCCTTCAAGCAACAGACAGGGGTGAGTTCGAGCAGACCTCCGTCATGGACGGGTTCGGATTGGTGAAGCTGAATAGTGGCACGGCGAGGCCCCCGGTGCTACTACCCGGCCTGCTGCCAGGCCTCCAGCGCCGGGAGCGACCCGTCACCGAGATGGTGCCCCACCCACCGAACCAGGAGCCGACGGTGGGCGGCGCCATGCCGCTCGTCGAGGAGCGGCAGGTCCCCTCCCGGGGTCAAGAGTGCTTCGAGCGCCTCCCGAGCCTCTATGGGGAGCTGGGACCCGCCAGCGCCCCGGGCACAGCTCGGGCAGAGCAGCCCCCCGTCTCCGAGGGAGAAGAGCGCAGCACCATGGGGGACGGGGACGCCATCCCGTGCGCACACATCGAGGGAGGGTCCGAGTCCGAGTTCCGCGATCAACTGCCAGAGGGCACGAAGCCCGACCACCGGGAGGGCGTCTGCCGGAACGGCCTCAATCAGCCCCACAGCGTCGAGCACCTGATCGAAGAGCTCGGGGTTGGCCATCGGGGGGACAAAGCGCGTTGCCAGCTCGGCGAGTGCTGAGGCCGTGCGAAATCGCTCCAGGTCAGCGGCGAGTCCGCCATGCCAACCTGTCATGTCGAAGGCGGTCAAGGTGTGCAGGTCACCGCTTCGGGAGGGGAGGAGGTGCGCCTGCCCCTCACTCAGCAACTGCAGCGAAGCCCCGAATCGGCTCTTCGGACGCAAGGCGCCCTTGGCGATGGCGCTCACCATGCCGAAGTCCCGCGTGAGCAGCCGGACAATCCGGGAGGTGTCCCCGTACCGGATCGAGCCGAGGATGAGTGCGGATGTGAGCTGCGGGGATCCCGCCACCGAATCAGTTGCCGATCGGAAAGAGATCCGCGGGAATTTCGGTAATCGCAGCGGCAACCGGGCAGACACCCGCAGCGATCGCCTTCCGTTCGACCAAGTCGACGCCGAAAACGCGCACGCGACCGGTTCCTCCACCGAGCACACAGGAGCCTGCTTCGACGACGTAACTCCGCCCGAAGGCGTCACTCGCCAACCCACGGGGATCGAGGAGCGGGATGCCGGCACCAGCGCCACGCTCAAGGCTGCGTGTCCTGATGTTGAACACCATCAGGCCTTCGGTCGCACTCGCCACCATCAGCCGATCACCACCATCCGAGGAGAGGAATCTCGGCGCGACGCCGATCCCTCCAAATGACGCAACTTCTCGCTTCAGAACCGGGTCCACGGCGGAGAGACGGCCTTCGACCGTTCCACCATTCCCAGCGTTGAGGATGTAGAGCAGCCCATCGGAGGTCTGGACCGCGGCCAGCGCGTTACCTGGACCGAGCAGCGGCACGGAGTCGAGCGAGGACTTGCCGCGCTCAAAGAGCCCCAGCCAACTCTGCAGATTCGGGCAGGTCGGTTGCACGGGGAAGCAATTCTGCCGGTTGCCATTCACGAAGAAGATTCTGCCGCGCGCGAGGCCGAACGCCTGCGGACCCTGCGTCAGTCCGGTGATGCGTTCGGATGCACCGTTAACGTCGAAGCGGGTCACCAGATTCGCGATCGGCGAGGCAGCGAACCCCTCTCCGTCCGCGGTGAACGCGATGGACGTGACAGGGCCCAGTTCCCCGACGCCGGTCAGGACGACGGCGGACAATTGGCGCGTGGCGAGGTCGACAATCAAGATCTGCCCACCGGACCCCAGCCCCACGGCGGCCTTGCTCCCTGAGACAGCCAAGGTGGTCGGCTCCCCGACCCCGGGGCCAAGCGGGATGGTGACCACGGAGGAGGTGGAGTCGACGGCGACCAACCGCAGGGCGCGTTCGGTTTGATCGAGCACCACCAGCACTTCCGTCGGAAGCGAGACCGGTCCCGTCGTCGGAGCACACGCCCCGAGGATGCCCACCACGAGCAGGCCGACCGGCCAGAACCGCATGATCGTACTCCCCTTCACTAGTAGCGGAGTCGGGCACCCATCAGCAGAGTACGCCCTCGTCCCGGAAATCCAACAACCTGATCAAACGCGGCGTCGAAGAGATTCTCCCCGCGAAGCGTAAGGTCGAGTCCCGAGGGTGAACCCTCTTTCTGGCCCACGGGAAACTCCATCGCGAGGTCGACGACGGTATAGGAGGGTAACGTGGTACGGCTCGCGGGGAAATCCCGGTAATCGACGTCGTCTCGTGCCCCAACATGCGTCAGGGTTCCCGCAACCGTCACCCCGGCCTCACGCAACGTCATCGTGATCCCGCCACTCGACTTCGGCCGACGGAGGAGCTCCCTACCCTGCCGGAAGGTCAGGGACGAGGCACTCCCGCTATCGGTAACCTCGGTATCCAGGAGGGTCCAATGCGCACGCACGCGGAGGATGGAGGTCGGCTGCACGGCGACCGCGGCCTCGACCCCACGGCTCGAGGCCGCCCCGAGATTGACGTAGGTCGGTTCACCCGGTGCTGCGCCGACGTACTGGATCAGCTCCCGGAATCGCTGCGAGAACCCAGTCACCTCGACCTGGGCCTGGCGCCCAATCTGGTGCGACAGAGCCATCTCGACATTGGTGCTTCGTTCGGGATTCAGCGCAGGGTTGCCCACCTCGAAGAGGTCATCCGCAAAGAGTTCGGCGAAGGTCGGTGCTTTGAATGCCGTCCCGACCGCCCCCCACACCCGCGTGCGTGCTGAGAGCTCGAGCGAGGCACCGGCACGCCACGTCCCGAACGCACCGAAGGCCGAGTTGTCATCGAACCGGCTTCCGAGTTGGAGCGTAAGGCTTCGGACCGGGGCCATCAGGAGTTGAAGATAGAGATTCGCGGTCGTGCGCTCGGTCCCGAAGCTTCCCTGCTCCTCGAAGGCCCCGCTACCGTAGTTCTGTGCCGTTCGGCTGGTGCTGGCAATCTCTTCCTGCTCCACGCCGGCTCCCACGGAAATCGTGGTCCGCGCGAAGCGTCGGCTATCGAGTCGCGCGTCGACCCCACGCCGCCACGTCTTTGCCGACCGATCGCTGTCGAATCCATACCCCACGGAATCTGCGGGTGAGTCTGGACGATTCGTGGCCCCCGCTTCGAGCCTTGCCACATATCCGTGCAGGCTGCCGCTCATGCTGGCACCCAAGGGCCGCGTGGCCTGTGCCCCGACCGTGAGGCGCCGTTCCGTGGTGCGCTGGTTGCTGTCCACGGGGATACCGGCATAGTCCGTGGGATAGCCCGCCACGACATCACCCAGTTGTGCCGTCAGCGCCAGCCTGCCGCCCGAGGCATCCCGCAGGTCGAGTCGGGCCGTGCCAACCTGATTGGTGTACCGGTTATTGAAGGCGTAGATCCCATTGCTACTGAATCGCGAGCCGGTAAGCGAAAGCGCAGATCTGCCGCTCCCGCCCGCCAGCCGGAGATCAGAGCCGCGTGTCCCGAAGGTCCCGCCACGCGTCGCTGCCGAGCCGGTTCGGCGCGCGCTCCCCTGCCGTGTAAAGAGCTGCACCACGCCACTCATGGCATCCGCGCCATAGAGCACACTGACCGGTCCGCGCACAATTTCGATCCGGTCGAGATTGTCGATCGTGAGATCCGCGAGATTCAGCGAGCCTCCCGGCGCGTTCAGCGGGACACCATCCAAGAGCACTTTGACGTAATCGCTCTCCCCGCCGCGCAGAAAGAGTGAGGTCACCGCGCCATACGAGCCATTCTGCACCAGCATCATCCCAGGAACTTCGCGCAGCGCGTCCTGCAGTAGATGCACGCCGCGCGCACGCAAGTCATCTCCTTCCAGAATCGTGACGGCCGCAGGCAGTGGAGTAGTGGCCTCGACACGCGACGCCGTCACCCCGAGGTCGCGGAGTCGTGCCGTGTCTGGTGCCAATCGACGCTGTTGGGCCGACAGCGCGGTCCCGGTCAGAGCGAGCACGAGCAGGAACAACATGGAGCGACGCGCGCGTGAAGTCACGATCGGAAATCCTTCGGGGTGGGGGGAGTCATGTCACGCGTCGTCACACCGATGCGGCGCAGCGGGACGATTTGCGGGGTGCCATCGCCGAGGGGGGTCACTGCGACGGGCCATTGGAAGAGGGCCGACAGTGTGTCCGACCGCAGGACGTCCGCTGGGGCACCCTCCGCGAGGGTGCGTCCGTGATCGAGCAACAACAATCGATCGGCGAATCGCGCGGCAAGATTGAGGTGATGGGTGATGATCAGCACGCCGAGCCCATCGGCCGCCAGCTGCTGGAAGAGCTCGAACAACTCCATCTCATGTCCGACATCGAGCGCCGAGGTTGGCTCGTCCAACAGGAGCAGACGCGGGGAGGCAACCAACGCCCGCGCGACGCGCACACGCTGCCACTCGCCACCAGAAAGGGTATCAATCATTCGTGATTCAAGCCCCGCCACATCACATCGCGTCAGGGCAGAGGAGACCGCATCACGATCTTCACTGCTGACGGCGGCGACTGGTCCGAGCCGCGCCCACCGTCCCAGCAGCACGAGTTCGGCGACGGTCAGCGGAAAGGCCGGTTCTTCACGTTGCGGCAGAGCACCCACGACATCTGCCAGCGCGCGCCGGGGCCACGCATCGATCGCACGACCCTCGAGCGTCACCTGACCCTGCGTGAGTGGCACGAGGCCGAGCAGTGCGCGCATCAACGTGGACTTGCCGCTGCCATTCGGACCCGCGATCGCCACGATCTCACCGGCACCCAGCGAGAGCGTGAGATCGGACAAGGCATCGGTCGGTGCCCCGGGGTGCCGCACCGTGATCTGTTCGGCCACGAGTCTCATGCGAGACTCCGCCGGAGCAAGACGGCGAAGAGTGGCACACCAACCAACGCGGTAATCACGCCGACCGGCAACTCGGCAGGACGGACCACGGTACGCGCCAGCGCATCCGCGAGCACGGTGAAGGCACCCCCCGCCAAGAACACCGCCGGGAGGAGGCGACGGTGCAATGGACCGATCAGTCCGCGCAGGGCATGCGGAACCACCAGTCCGACGAAGCCGATCGTTCCGGCGACCGCCACGGTCGCTGCGGTCAGCACGGATGTCACAACGATGACATAGCGTCGCGTGCGATCGACTTCGGCGCCCAGCATCGCGGCGGTCTCCTCACCCAAAGCCAGCAAATCGAGCGCACGTGACAACCACCAGAGCACACCCAGCATGGGCAACGCCAGCATCACGAAGCGTCCGAGCGATTCCCACGATGCCCCGGCGAAGCCACCGAAGAGCCAGACCGTTGCCGCCCGGAAGGTGAAGGGATCCACGATCGCCAAGAGCGCCGTGGTGACTGCACCCGCGAACGCCGAGACGACGACGCCGGCGAGGAGCAAAACGCGCGGGTCGAGGCGACGGCCGGCGACGGCGGCGACCCGATAGACCAGCGCCACGGCTGCCAGTGCACCAATCGTGGCGCTCCCCGCGACACTCCACCCGCCAGGCAGTCCGGCGACGACGCCGATCACCGCACCGAGCGCCGCGCCTCCCGAGAGGCCGAGGAGCCAGGGCTCGGCGAGCGGGTTCCGGACCAGCGCCTGCAACGCTGCTCCACAGGCCGCGAGCGTCCCGCCGACGCCGAAGGCCAGGAGGACGCGTGGTGCGCGGAGGGTGCGGACGATCATGCCAGCGTCGCCGGAACCGGCGCGCAGGGATTCCAGTACCTCGTGCGGAGAGAAGAGCACGGGACCCACGAACAAGGCAGCGACGAGCACCAGCACGGACGCCACCCCGAGGAGGGCGAGCGCGTGTGGCAGTCGAACGGTGCTGTGGGTGGTCACGAAAAAGCCCGTCTCCGACTCAGGGTCGATGACGGGCTGACGTGCGACGCAGACGGCGGGACGGTCGTGCCCCGGTCCTCCACGACCACGCCACCTGCCCCTCCCCCGAGGGTGTGCTGGTGGCGCGAACGGAGAGGTCTCCTGGCTCCGGGCTCGACGCTCGCCTTCCCAGAGAATCCTCCCTCCAGTGGCCTGATGCGCGCCGATAGATGAAAATGCCCGTCACAGTGGCGGGGCCGCGCCGGTGTCTCACCGGTCTTCCGAGCTGCCCCGTTCGCTGGTCTTCAATTGTCCCGCGAAGCTACCCGGCCCGACTCAGGACGGCAAGAGCGAGCGGATCTCCTCCTTGAGCGCGTGCCGAGCGGCCAGATACTGCTGCCACTCCGCCGCCGAGCGCACCGATTCCTGGCCTGCATTGGCGGCATCCAATTGCGCGAGTGCATCGAGAAGCACCGTGAGTGTGGGCTTCGCGGGAACTCGTCGCCGGTTGGTGCGGACGGCGAGAAAAGCCAATCCGAGTGCGAAAAGTGCGGCGAGAAGCGGCGTGAGCCAGGTGGGGAGGAGCAGGCGCGTAAAGCGGAGCTCCAACGCATCCCCTGCGGCGACGTTGCCGGTCCACCGTCGATACTCCACGCCGTCGGTGACGGCGCTGTCCGCCACCTGCACCGTCCCACGCACTTCGGTGTCCCCTTCTTCAAGCAACAGGTTGACCAGTGCCACCGTCGTACTGAAGGGCACCTGCAACCGGCGCGTCGATGGGGGGATCTGATAGTGGAGCAGGATCTGCCGTTGCCCGGGAGGAATGGCCGCATGCAATTCGAGGGAGTCGCCGTGGACATCGACCGCGTCCGACGCAAAATCAGACTCGCCGACGACCACGTTGACTGCGCTCGGTGGCAGAGCCAGTTGCCACGTCGGCTGATCGCGTCCCGCGGCGACTCGCGTCTGCTGCTCCGCGTTCTCCAGCAACAGCAGGTCCACGACGTTTCTGGTGCCATCCGCGGCCGGCGCACCGATCACCAGATGCCGTGCCGCCAGCCGGATGGTGACGGTCGCAGAGGTGTCGGACACCAGCACGATCAGCGGCGTAGCGCCCGGAGATCCTGCGCGCACTGGCGTGGCGAAGTAGTCGATCCCCTGCCAGCGCGCGGAAATGAGAAGCAGTGTCCCGGAATCCGCCGTGACCGCGAAACGAAAGGCACCGTCGGGTCCGGCGCGGAGCGAATCGATCGGCCCTTGTTCGTCGGCCGTGACCCGATGGAGCACCACGACGGCACCCACCGCGGAGAGGGTGTCGCTCCCGACGACACGTACAACACGGCCGGCCACCGTTCCACCGGGGCCGGCCGCGGAGAGTGCCGCCATCAACAGCAGGAAGCCTGTCACGCCGTGAGGAACCTCAGGTTCCGGAATCCCAGCTGGCGAGGTACTTCGTCTGCTCTGGGGTCAGGACATCGAAGGCCGCCCCCATCGCCGCCATCTTCAGTGTGGCGATTTCGGTATCCACTTCCGGCGGGAGGCGGTGCACCGCATTCTCAAGCGTGCCGGCGTGACGCACCAGGTATTCCGCCGCCAGCGCCTGATTGGCAAAGGACATGTCCATCACCGAGGCCGGGTGCCCTTCTGCCGCCGCGAGATTGATGAGGCGCCCTTCGGCCAACACCAGAATCCGTCGGCCATTGACGACAAATTCCTCGACGAAGTCGCGCACGTCACTCCGGGCGGAGGACATCGCGGCGAGTCCCTCAAGATCGAGTTCAATGTTGAAGTGGCCGGAATTGCAGATGATCGCGCCGTCCTTCATCACCGCAAAATGTTCCGGGCGAATGACGTGCATGTTGCCCGTCAGCGTACAGAACAAGTCGCCACGCGTGGCGGCCTCCGCCATCGTCATCACCTCGAAGCCATCCATCTTCGCCTCGAGCGCGGCAACCGCATCGACTTCGGTCACGATCACGGTCGCGCCGGCCCCACGCGCGCGCATGGCCAGGCCGCGCCCGCACCAGCCATATCCCGCCACGACGGTCGTGCTCCCGGCGATCAGCATGTTCGTCGCACGGATGATCCCATCGAGCGTCGACTGGCCCGTGCCATAGCGATTGTCGAACATGTGCTTGGTGCGCGAATCATTGACCGCGAGAATCGGGAAGCGCAGAATGCCTTCCTTCGCCATCGCCTTGAGCCGGATCACACCGGTGGTAGTCTCCTCCGTGGAGCCCTTGACCCGCGACACCATCGCCGTCCGTTCCTCGGCACTCATGGCCTCGACCATCGCGCGGATTGGGCCCGAGAGATCCTCGAGACGACCCAACGCCGTCATCATCAGCGCCCCGACGAGGTCGGCACCATCGTCCTGCGTCAGGTCCGGTCCGAAGGCCAGGGCCTGCGCCAAGTGCGTGTAGTAGGTCTCGTGATCCTCGCCCTTGATCGCGTACACATGGACGCCATGGTCCCGCACCAGATGGGCGGCCACGTCGTCCTGCGTGGAGAGCGGATTCGAGGCGCAGAGCGCCACTTCCGCGCCCGCCGCGCGCAAGGTGATCATCAGGTTGGCCGTCTCCGTGGTGACGTGGAGGCAGCACGAGAGGCGTCGGCCGGCGAGCGGGCGCTCCGCGGCAAAGCGGGCGCGGATCTGGCGCAGGACCGGCATGGAGCGTTCGGCCCATTCGGTCCGGCGCTTCCCCTCGTCAGCCAACGTGAGGTCGAGAATGTGGTGCGGTGCGTCGAGTGCAATTCCAGTCATGATATTCCTCACGCCTTGACGGCGGTTCGTAGCGCGCGGACCTGATCGACCCGCTCCCAAGTGAAGCGCTCCACCTTCTGTGGACGGCGCCCGGCTTCTTCGTACACGGCCTTGACGGCAGGACGACCGAAATGGCCGTACGCCGCCGTGGCGCCGTAGATCGGTTGCTGCAACTTCAGGCTGGCGATGATCGCGGCCGGTCGCAGGTCAAAGACCTCGCGCACGGCCTTCTCCAGCGCCACGTCGCTCATGACCCCGGTCCCGAACGTGTTGACGTAGACGGACACGGGACGCGCGACGCCAATGGCATAGGCCACCTGCACTTCGCAGCGCTTGGCGAGTTTGGCAGCCACAAGATTCTTCGCCACGTGGCGCACGGCGTACGCCGCGGACCGATCCACCTTGGTCGAGTCCTTGCCGCTGAAGGCGCCGCCACCGTGCCGCGCCATGCCACCATACGTGTCCACGATGATCTTGCGACCGGTCAGGCCGGCGTCACCCTGCGGGCCGCCAATCACGAAGCGTCCGGTGGGATTCACATGGTACTTGATCTTCGCCGTCTCGAGACCAGCCTCTTCAAGCACCGGCTTGATCACGTCGGCGATCATGGCCGCCTCGATCGTCTTGTGCGCCAGCGACTTGCCGCCCACCGTGTCATGGTGCTGAGTCGAGAGCACCACCGTGCGTACCGCGACCGGGCGATCCCCTTCATACTCGACCGAGACCTGTGTCTTGCCGTCGGGACGCAGCCACGCATGATGTGGCATGCCAGCACCGCCACGCCGCACCGCCGCGAGGCGCTCCGCCATCCGGTGGGAGAGCATGATCGGCAGCGGCATCAACTCCGCGGTTTCATCCGAGGCATAGCCGAACATCATCCCCTGATCGCCCGCGCCCTGAGCGTCGGCATCCTTGCCGTCCACGCCCTGCGCGATGTCGGGGGACTGCCGGTCGATGGAGGAGAGCACCGCGCAGGTGCGGTAGTCAAAGCCATACGCCGCGTCGGTGTACCCAATCCGCTCGATCGTGCTGCGCACGATGTCCGGAATATGGACGTAGGCCTCGGTCGTGATCTCGCCTGCCACGACGGCCATGCCGGTCGTGACCAACGTTTCGCAGGCGACCCGGGCCCCGGGGTCCCGTGCGAGAATCGCATCGAGGACCGCATCGGAGATCTGGTCGGCGACCTTGTCCGGGTGACCCTCGGTCACGGATTCGGACGTAAAGAGGTGGCGTGGGGCCGGTGACATCGGGCCTCGCGGTAAAGGTGACAAGTTCAAGATGACCGGGGCAAGCTAGCCCCCGTCGAAGGGTGCGGCAACGCGCTGCCCGGATCGACGAGCCGCAGGTCAAGGTGCCGGCCGAGCGCCTCACGGAGGACGGCCTCGACTCCCGCCACGCTGCGTTCCCGGAGCGCGGCCTCTGCCGCCTCACGGGCGGCATGCATCGGGACGCTGCGGATCACCAACTTCACCAGCGGAATGGCGGGCGGGGCAATACTCAAACGGTCGTAGCCCAGCCCCAGCAGGAGGAGGGCCGACATCGGATCGGAGGCCATCTCGCCACACATCGAGGTCGGAATCCCTGCCCTGCCCGCAGCGGAGCGCACATGGGCCAGGGATCGCACCACCGCCGGATGCAACGGCGAAAAACGCTTGGCGAGCCGGGCATTCCCGCGGTCGACCGCGAGCGTGTATTGGGTCAAGTCGTTGCTTCCGACGCTGAGAAAGGCGGAGATCGCGGCGAATTCTTCGGCCATCATCACGGCGGCCGGCGTCTCGATCATCACGCCCACGGGGACATCGGCCGCCGCGCGAATGCCCGCGGCGCGAAGCGACTCCGCCTCCTCCGCCAGGAGGATCCGCGTCTCGGTCACTTCCTCGAGCGAGATCACCATCGGCAGCATCAACCAGATGTCGCGATCGGCTGCCGCCCGCAACACGGCCCGGAGTTGGGGTCGGAAGAGGGCGGGTTCATCGAGACAGACGCGGATACTGCGCCAGCCGAGGAAGGGATTCGCCTCATGGGGCGCAGTGAACGCGGACGGGAACTTGTCTCCCCCGAGATCGTAGCTGCGCACCACCACCGTGTTCCCTGAGAAGGCCGCACCAACGCGTCGGTAGTACTCCGTCTGTTCATCCTCAGTCGGGAGCGTCGTGCGACCGGTGACAAGAAATTCCGTCCGGAGCAGTCCGACGCCCTGCGCGCCATGGCGCAACGCCGGCTCGAGTTCTTCCGGCAAATCCACATTGCCGGTCAGCAGGACCCGGGTGCCATCCGGCGTCTCGGCCGGTTCGGTGGCGATCCCCTCGAGCTGCAACTCCAGCTTGTGCCGCCGCGACGTCTGGACGCGCGCCAATTCAAGATCATCCGGCGTCGGCTCGAGAATGACGGTCCCGCTCTGTCCGTCGAGCATCACGAGCGCGCCTTCGTGGATCGCCTCCATGGCACCGCGAAGTCCCATGACCGCTGGAATCCCGAGCGAGTGCGCCAGGATCGCCGCGTGGGACGTGCGCGTGCCCTCTTCGCAGATGAATCCGACAATGTGATCGCGATCGAACTGCACGGTGAGTCCGGGCGAAAGCTCACGCGCGACGATGACCACTTGCTGATCAATGCCGCCGAGCCAGGCCTCTTCGTTCGCGCGGCCGAGCAGATGCGCGAGCATGCGAAGCTGAATCGCATTGAGATCAGCGAGTCGGTCCCGCAGCATGGCCTGCCGCGAGCCCTGCCAGAGGTTTCGCAGTTCGAGTGCCTTGAACTCGTACGCCGTTTCTGCCGAGAAATTGTTCTTGCGGATGAGCGTCTCGACGCTCTGCAAGAACTGCGGGTCCTGGACCATCATCATCTGGGCATCGAAGATGCCGGCCTCCTCCGGGCCAGCGCGCTGCAACGTGCGCTCCCGAAGCTCCCCCAACTGCTCAAGCACTGCAGCGGTGGCGTCTGCGAGCCGCGCGATCTCGGATTCGATCTGATCGGCGGCCACCGTGCGATCCGGCACATCCGGAAACGCCCAACGCACCAACATCGCGGGTGCCACCGCGACACCTGGCGAGACGCCAACACCGTGGAACTGGCGAGTGGTCATTGCTCGCCGAAGCCGGCTGCGATCAAATCGGCGAGCGCGACCGCCGCGGCCTCCTCATCGCTCCCGGTGGTCCGGATCCGGACGGTGGCGCCGTTCTCGGCAGCAAGCATCATCACGCCCATGATGCTCTTGCCGTTCACCGTCTGGCCGTCGCATTCGAGCTCGATTTCGGACACGAAGGTGGACGCGAGCCGCACCACCTGTGCCGCGGGACGTGCGTGCATGCCGAGGGAATTGACAATGACGCCTTCACGTTCGATCACCGGGAACCTCCGACCACAAGAAGCGCGAGAGCGAGCAACACAAGTCCGAGCCGCAGCCCTGTGACTCTCGCCCGAGTACGAGTGGCGATCGCCAGCACCGCGCCGATTCCGCCAATCAGGATGATGGGCATCACAGGGATGCCCGGAATGTCTGCCAAGAGCCCAGCGACGGCGATGGGGATGGCCACCCCCACCGCGAAGGCCGCGAGCCGTTGGGCATCTTCTGCCCGCCGCGGCAGCCAGGAACGCTGGAGTGCCGCGCCGACCCCGATGCCCTCGCGGAGCCCGAGGTCGAGTCCCCACACCGTGATGGCGAGGCGCAGCACGTTGTGCACGACGACGGCCGCCAGGACGGCCCACGCACCGATCCAGGGCGTTGCCGCCAGTGCCAGTCCCATCAGCGCCGGGACCTGACCGGTCCAGATGAGCTGATCGCCCATGGCCCCGAGCGGCCCAGATAGCGCGGTCCGCAGTCGCACGATCGTGGCACCCGGAACCGCATCACGCTCCGCCCGCACCACCGCGCCGACCGCGACTCCCGCAAGATAGGGATGGGAGTTGAAGAACTCGGCGGACCGTGCGATGGCCGCGTGTCGCTCAGCCCGAGATTTGGCGGCGAGGTGCTCTCGGAGCAACGGGGCCGCAGCATGGGCCACACCGATTCCCGACATCCGTTCGTAGGTCCATGCGGCCTGCACGGCGAGCAACCGCAGAATGGCCTGCGCGCGCGCTTTCATTTGCCGAAGACCAGCAGGAGTCCGGTGGCCAGTCCCACCGCAAGCCAACGCCGGCGTGCACCGGCACCACCCGTTCGGAGCGCACCGCTCAAGGCCGCGGCGAACCCGCCCGTGATCGTGGCGGCACTGAGCAACTCCAGATGGGAGATTGTGGACCACGAGATCTGGGCCGCCGCCATGATGACAAGCAACCCCACGCCGCCAAGGAAGAGCCCACGAAAGGCATCGCGGGCCAATGCGTTGCGCTGCAGTTCCCAGATCGCTCGCGCCTCCCCTTCCGTCACCCGGGGCAGGCGTTTCAGGATCGACTCGGCATTGCGCCTACGATGCACGTGCAACGACACGCCACCCAGCAAGGCGAGGGGGAGTCCGAGCAGACCAGCCAGCGCCAACGCCGGCGCAGCAGGAACCAACGCCGCCGCGCCTCCCGCCGCGACCGCCGCCGCCCCATAGTCCGGGTACCGCGAGGCACCGATCGGCAGCACATCCAGCGCGTACAGCTCCAACGCCACACCGACCAGGACTCCGGCCGCCACATCGCCAGCCAGCAACCCTGCGACGGTCGCCGCGACGAGTGGGCGCGAGAGTAGACCCTGTGGGGCGGAGACCAGATCCACCGTCACGATGATGCTCCACAACCAGAGCGCCGCCGCGATCGCGAGGGTCACAGCAAGGCGGCCAGCGCAACCGCCGGCGTCGTCGGAAGGTCCTGCGCCGTAATTTCGGCGCCTGAGTCCGCCATCGTGCGCAGCAACGCGGCCTCGGACGGGTCGAGGTACAGATACCGCAGCCGCTCCACCCGGTCGGCGCGATGATGAATGCCACCAAGGTTGATGCGGCGCACCAGCGCCGGCTCCGCAGCGTGTAGCGTGCTCATGGTCGCGAGGTCGCCGGTCAGCAGGATACCTGGCCTGGGATCGGCGGCCCACTCTGGCAGGCGCCGGACGGCCTCCGCCGTGCTGACGACGATCAGTTCAATCCCATCCGGGATTGCCATGCGATAGAGATCCTGCTCCCACTCACTGAGTCGCACGCCATCATCCACCAGCACGATGAAGCGTACGGCAAGCGGGCGACCCCAGCCGATCACGACTTGCCCGTGCACCAGGCGATCGTCGACACGGAGCAGCGAGAGCGGCATCAGCGCGCCGCCACGGCCCGCGCACCCACGTCGGCAATGTGGGCAGCTACCGTATCGACATCGCCGTCACGATGGAAGACGAACTCCAGCAGCATCGCCAAGTTGACTCCGGTCACCACGCGCACGCCAGGGATCTCCTGCATCTGCCGCATCGCAGCGAACAGACACGAACCGCTCGGCATGTCGATGAAGACGAGGGCCGGTCCGGGCGTGATCGCCGCGAGGATCTTCTCCTCCAGCGTTCCACGGTCACAATCCGTGTTCGAGATGGCAAGCAACCCGGAGTCCGCCCCTGCGATCTGCTCGACTGCCCCGACCAATGCGGCCGCCAGCTGCCCGTGCCCGACAATCACACCCGTAATCTGTGTCATTCGAAGTCATCCCGAAGATATTCTCGCACGCCGCGCTTCTCGCGCATCTTCTTGAGCAGTCGTTCATTGAATGCGGCCGCCACGTCGACGCCAGAGTAGCGGAGCAGGTGCATCATCGCCACGACCTCCGAGACGACGGTGATGTTCTTTCCGGGATTGAGGTGCACCACAACCTTCGGAATTGGCACATCGAGAATCATCTGCGTGTCCCGCTGCAATCCGGTGCGGTCGATGTTCTGCGCGTTCTCCCAATCCTCCAACTGCACGACCACCTCGATGCGCTTCTGCTGGCGCACCGAGCGGACGCCGAAGAGCGCCGGGATGTCCACCAAGCCGACGCCACGAATCTCCATGTGGTGTGCCGCCATCTCGTGCCCCTGCCCGAGCAGGACATCCTTGCCCCGTTTGGTGACCTTCACCACGTCGTCGGCGACGAGGCGGTGACCGCGTTCCACCAAGTCGAGCACACATTCACTCTTGCCAATGCCGGAACGACCAACAAACAGCAGCCCCACGCCGTAGATGTCGGCGAGCGAGCCATGCAGCGTGGCGGTCGGTGCAAACGCCTCCTCCAGCATCGGCTTGATGCCGCGGTAGAAGTCGGCCGTCTTGAGGCGCGTCCGCAGGACGGGCACCTGGCGAGCCCGCGCGAGGTCGAGCAGCGGTTCGGGCGGCTCGAGACCCTTGGTGATGAAGATCGCGGGGAGGTCGTATTGGAACAGTTGCTCCAGCGACGTCGTGCGCGCGTCCGGGGTCAGCGAGGCGAGGTAGGTGACCTCGGTCTCGCCCAAGACATGCAAGCGATCCGGAATGAAGCGACCATGGTAGCCCGCCAACACCAGACCAGGCGACGCGATGTCCGCATCCGGCACGAGGCCATCCAGACCGAGTTCCCCGGTCAGGGCTTCGAGTTGTAGCGACTCGCCGGCGGCGAGAAAATCACGAAATCGCATCGGCGCTCCTCAAGCAGAAAACGACGGTGGCGGGATGCGAGCTGCCACAAGATCCTCAAGGTGCTGTTCCACCTGTGTCGCGGCGGACTCCCAGCTCAGTGCCTCGGCGTGGGCGCGCGCGGCCCGACCCAATGTGGCCACGAGCTCGGGATCACTCGCCAGGCGACACATTGCTGCAGCCAAGGCGGACACGTCACCGTGCGGCACCAACAGACCGGTCCGACCATCCCGCACCGAATCCCGAAGCCCGGGGGAGTCCGACGCCACGGAGGGTGTGCCGCAGGCGGCGGCCTCCATCACGGTGATTCCCCACCCTTCCTTCGGTGAAGGAAACACGTTTGCCACGGCCTCCCGCAAGAGTTGCAGCTTGGTTGCTTCGTCGACGAACCCGCGAAAGCGCACGGCCGCACCAAGGCCGAGCGTTGCCGCAAGCGCCTCAAGGCGCGGGCGATCGTCCCCGTTGCCTGCGATGTCGAGCGTCACGTCTGGGCGCGTCGTGCGGGCCTCCGCGAGCGCGCGCAGGAGCAGGTCCACGCCCTTGTAGCGCTTGAGTCGACCGAGGTAGACAAACCGCCCAGGATTGGCTCGGGGCACGGAGGCATCGGGTGTGTACTTCACGGCATCGACGCCGGGATACACGACGGCGATGCGCTCACGCGGCACGCCACGCGCTACGAGATCGTCCCGCGTGGAATCCGAGATGGCGTGAAACCAGGCGCGGCGATAGAGCCGAGCGATCGGCCGTTCCGCGAGCCAGACCATCGCGGCCATCGGCCACGAGACCTCCTGAAATGCGGTGGTCCCGAAGAGATGGGGAATCATGGCGTAGACCGGGAGCGTGGTCAGCGTCGGAGTGAAGAGCGGCAGCTTGTTGACATCATCCACCACGACATCGGGCGCTTCCTCGCGCAAGGCCCGCCGCACGGCGCGTCGTCCGACCAGCGCAAAGGTGTGACGGTCACCATGGCGGTGCACTTCCACACCCTCGACCATCTCGACCGGCGCTCCACCCTCGAAGCCGGAGCAGACGAGCCGCACCCGATGCCCGCGTGCGGCGAGTCGAGAGAAGAGTTCGAACAGGTGGATCTCCGCGCCTCCCGCGTGGGGATTGCGGAGATCCTGCCAATTGACGAGAAGAATGTTCATGGTGGGCGCGCCTAGAGGCAGCCCAGGTCACGTGCGACGCGATCGAGGACCCCATTGATGAATCCTGGGGCCTTCGCACCGGCGAAGCGGTGGGCCAGCCAGATCGCTTCATCGAGGACCACCTTCGGCGGCACGACCCCGACCATCAACTCATGGATGCCAATCCGCAGAATGTTCCGCTCCACCGATGCGATGCGCTCGAATCGCCAATGCTCAGCGGCACCGCTGGCGAGCCGGTCGATCGCGTCCTGGTGGGCCAGCACGCCGTCCACCAAGGCGCGGGCCTCGTCGTGGACCATCGGCTCGGGGCCGGTGAGGCGCGCGAGGCCACTCGACGCGGCATGCTGGTCGCCCTTGCCGACCACTTCCAGCGTGTAGAGCAACTGCAGCGCGCGAGCACGGCGCTTGGATCGATCGCTCACTCGCATGCGAGGTCCAATTGATCCAGCAGATCAGCGGTCCGCAGCGCGGCCTCCGCAGCCTCCTGTCCCTTGTTTCCCGCTTCCCCACCGGCGCGCGCAATGGCCTCGGCCATGGTGTTGCAGGTCAACAATCCAAATCCGATGGGAACCAAAGTGTCGGTGGCGGCACGCGCCAGTGCAGCGGAGGTCTCGCCGGCCACGAAGTCGAAGTGTGGTGTTTCTCCCTGTACCACCACGCCGAGTGCCACAACCGCACGATACCGCTCACTGCCCGCCGCTGCCGTGACGGTCACACCAAGTTCAAATGCGCCGCTGACCCAGAAGACGTCGATGTCATCGCCGGGGACGCCTGCCTCAAGGCAGGCCGCGCGAGCGCCGTCGAGCAGGCGCGTCGTGACACGCTCGTGGTACCGTGAGACGACAATGGCGACTCTGCCGCCCTCACTGTGCAGGCGTCCGGAATATTCAGGCATCGCTCAACTCGTCAGGAAATGGCCAAGCTTGTCGCGCTTGGTGGCCAGATAGGCACGGTTCTCGTCCGTCGTGTCGGCCACCAGTGGTACGCGCTCGACGATCTCAAGCCCATACCCCTCCAGGCCGACCATCTTGCGCGGGTTGTTGGTCATGATCCGCAAGGTGGAGAGCCCCAAATCTCGCAGGATTTGGGCACCGATACCGAAGTCACGCTGGTCGGCCTTGAAACCGAGGCGTTCATTGGCCTGCACGGTGTCCTCGCCTTCGTCCTGCAGGGCATAGGCGCGCAACTTGTTCAGCAGCCCGATCCCACGCCCTTCCTGATCCAGATAGACGATCACCCCCGCACCCTCGGCGACGACCCGCGCCATGGCGAGGTGCAACTGGTCGCCGCAGTCACAGCGCAACGAGTGGAAGACGTCTCCCGTCAGGCACTTGGAATGCATCCGCACCAAGACGCTTTCCTGCCCTTCCACGTTGCCGTGCACCAGCGCGACATGCTCCGAATCATCGACATCGTTGCGGTAGCCGATCACCCGCCATTCCCCCGACTCCGTCGGCAGGCGCGCGTCGGCGATCCGATGCACCAGCTGCTCGGTGCGCAGGCGATAGGCCACCACTTCCGCGACGGTCACCAAGGTGAGTTCGTGCGTGGCGCAGAACTGCTCCAATTCCGGGACCCGCGCCATGGAGCCGTCGCTGCTCAGGATCTCGCAGATGACGCCGGCAGGATGAAATCCAGCGAGCCGGGCAAGGTCGACGCTCGCCTCTGTGTGCCCCACACGCTGCAGCACCCCGCCTGGCCGCGCGCGGAGGGGTGGGATATGTCCCGGGCGCCGGAGATCGTGGGGTTGGGTGTCCGGATCGATCGCCACCCGAATGGTGGTGGCACGGTCGGCGGCCGAGATCCCGGTGGTCACCCCGAAGCGGCGGGCGGCATCGATGGTCACGGTGAAGGCCGTCGACATCGCCTCGGTATTCTGCTCCACCATCTGGGGCAGGGCGAGACGGTCACAATCTTCCGACGTCAGGGCGAGGCAGATCCAGCCTCGGCCATGGCGGACCATGAAATTGATGATCTCGGGCGTCACAGTTTCCGCCGCGCAAACGAGGTCGCCCTCGTTCTCGCGATCCTCGTCGTCGACGACCACAATGACCTTGCCGGCCCGCAAATCGGCCAAGGCTTTCTCCACCGGCGCGAAAGGCGTCATTCTGCGCCCGCCGAGTGCCAAGCCTTGCTCAGTTCCCGCACATACTTCCCCACCGTATCTCCTTCCACATGCAACCGATCACCGGGGCGACGATCGCCGAGCGTGGTGTGCCGCAAGGTAAACGGGATGATGGCCAGTTGAATGACGCCCGGGGCCGGAATCGCATTGACGGTCATGGAGATCCCATCCACGGTGATGGACCCGAGCGGGATGGTCACCGCGGCGACGGCCGGCGGTACGGCCAGATCGATCAGCACGGCATCCTCCCGTTCGACGATCGTCAGCACGCTCCCCACCCCGTCGACATGCCCCTGGACGAGGTGTCCACCCAGCCGGTCGCCGGCCCGGAGCGCGCGCTCCAGGTTCACCCGCCGCCCAGGGGCGTAGTCACGGAAGGCCGTCCGCTCGAGCGACGTCGCGATCAGGTGGACCCGAAACCATCCCTCGCCGATCCCCGTCACCGTCAGGCAGGCACCATCGACGGCGATGCTCTCACCCAAGGCCAAGTCGTCCCACGGCACATCGATGGTGAGCTCAAGTCCCCCGTGGTCGCGCGTCGCGACCTGCACGGTCCCGACCGCTGTAATGAGTCCGGTAAACATCGCTACCGCTCCAAGACCATGAGAGTGTCGCCATCCGCGGAGAGCACTTCGCTCCGGATCTGTCGCCAACGCGCTGCCGAATCAATCGCGGGGGTCCCGAGCCCATGCCACGCCGGGAATCCGTCGCCGAGCCAGATCGGGCACTGGATCTGGTAGACACGATCGATCAGTCCCTCGACAAACATCGCTCCAGCGAGACGCCCGCCGCCCTCGATCAACACGGAGGTGATCCCATCCGATCGCAACGCCACCAGCGCATCGGTGAGACTCTCGGCAATGAGCACCCGGGCCCCCGCGCTGATCAATGCGGCGCGCTGCTCCGCCGACACGGTCGGCGCCATGGCGACAACCACCGGGGCGGGCTGGCCATCGTGCAACATCGCGTGTTCCGCTGGAAAGGTGCCGTTCCGATCAAACACGATGCGACGCGGGAGAACGCGCGGCTCCAGACTGCCTCGCACCGTGAGACGGGCACTATCAAACACGGCCGTATGCGCCCCAACCCCGATCGCATCGAAGCCGGCACGCAACTGATGCACCCACTCGCGCGCTCCATCGCCGGAAAGCCACTGCGATCCACCCTCGGCGTCGGCAATACAGCCATCCATCGAGACGGCGAGTTTCACAGCGACAAACGGACGATCGGAATCCGAGTGCAGATGACAGAACGCCGCGTTGAGTGCACGCGCCGCTTCTTCACCAACTTCACCTTCCACGGTCACACCGGCACCACGGAGTCGAGCAACTCCTCCACTCGCCTCCGCATTCGGGTCCGCCATCGCCATGACGACTCGGATGATGCCGGCCGAGAGAATGGCATCCGTGCACGGCGGTTGCTTGCCCTGATGATTGCACGGTTCCAGCGTCACATA
>JAHECN010000227.1 GCA_024641735.1 Gemmatimonadota bacterium
TTCGCGGCCACGATCCGATCGATCGGTGATTCGCTCGGCGACCGCGTCCCCGCCCAACGACGCTACTGGATGGGAGCCCCGATCCTTCTGGTCGCGCTGCTCCCGCTCCTCGGGAACAAGGCGTCCGCGTCACGGGCGCACGAGACCCTGGCCCGCGACTTCGCCATCGATATTCTCGAGAGCGTGGAACCATACGGCATCCTGATCACCGCGGGTGACAACGACACCTTCCCGCTCTGGTTTGCGCAGGAAGTCCTCGGGGTCCGCCGAGACGTGGTCCTCGCCAACCTCTCGCTGATGAACACGGACTGGCACCTGCGGCAATTGCTGCGACGTGACCATCCGTCCTTCGATCCGTCCACCGCGGCAGCGCTTTGGCGGCCGCGCAGTGACGCCGACTCCGTGCCCCTGGGCGCACCGGCGTTCACCAACTACGTCGAACCGACCACACCTGTCTTCTCGCTGTCGATCGGCGGACTGGACTCGCTCCCGGAGTATTCGCGGACACCGACCAATGCCGGCATCCAAGTCGATTCGCTGACGATGCGCTTTGGCGGCGAGTACATGACGCGGAGCGATATCGCCGCCGCGCTCCTGATCCGCGACAACCTCGGCAAGCGACCGATCTACTTCGCATGGAGCGCAGGCAACTACCCCGACAACACGCTCGGCCTCGGCCCGTACCTGGTCTCCCAGGGCATGGTCCGCCGCGTGATGCCGGCCCCCGTCACGGAAACGGGATCAATCCGCATGAGTGCGTCGTTCAAGTGGTTTGATGTCGATCGCACGCGCGCCCTCCTCTTCGGGGTCTATCACCCCGAGGCGGCAGCACGCGAACGGCCCACGGGATGGGTCGATGAACCCTCATCGTCGATCCTTGGCCTGTACTATCTCGTCTATGGCGGTTCGGCAGATGCCCTTCGCGCCATGGGCGACAGCGTCAGTGCGGAGAAGGCCGACGCGATCGCCGATCGCATTCGCCGTTCGTTGACCAACTATTAGCGCAGACGCAGAGAACGGGGAGCTACTGCTCTCCGTTCTCTGTTCTCCGTTCTCTGTCACCTCCGGAGCCTCTATGCGCCCTTCCCTCCTCGCCGTTGCTGTTCTCGCGGCCATTCCGCTCACCGCTCAGGCTCCTGCGGTGACCGAGCAGTCGAGCGGTACCACGGCGTTGCTACAAGCCATCGCGCCGGTCAGCGAACAGGTCGTCTGGGTCAGCGGTCACAAGGGGACCGTGCTGCGCACCCGCGATGGCGGTGCGTCATGGGAGCTCCGGCCGGTGCCCGGCGCAGAGACGATGGAGTTTCGGGACATCCACGCCTTCAGCGCGGACCTTGCCTGGGTTCTTGCGGCCGGTCCGGGTGAGAAGTCGCGGATCTATCAGACCAAGGATGGCGGAGCCACGTGGGCGCAGCAATTCACCAACAGTGACAGCACTGCATTCTTCGACTGCTTCACTTTCTTCGATGCCAAACGGGGCGTCGCGTTCAGCGATGCCTCCGGCGGGCGCACCGTGATGTTGCGCACCGAAGACGGTGGCGCACATTGGGCACTCCTCCCGGCCACGGCGGTCCCCGCGCCGCTCACCGGCGAAGGGGCCTTCGCGGCGAGTGGTGGGTGCTTGGTGAATTCCGGCAGCGCGGACGCATGGGTTGCCACTGGCAGCCCGGAGGCGCGCCTCCTCCATTCCAGTGACCGTGGCCTGACCTGGGCTCCGTTCGCGACACCATTCGTGAAGGGTGAAGGCGCGGGCATGACCGCCACGTCGTGGCTCGACCCGAAGCGAGGCATTGGCGTCGCCGCGCGGATCAGTCAGATGCGGGCAGATACGGCCGCGGCAATTGTCGGGATCACCGATGATGGTGGCGTTACCTGGACGATGCGCACACGTCCAGACATCAAGGGCTCGATCTTCGGCGTGGCGTGGGTGCCGGGTCCAGACCGCGTGACCGCCGTGGCCGCGACGCTCGCTGGCCTGCTCGTGACGCGGGATGCCGCGGTGACATGGACCGCGGCGACCACGCAGCAGTACTGGAGTGTCGGTGGAGTTGGCCGGAGCGCATGGGGTGTGGGCCCCGGCGGACGGATTACCAAGCTGAGCTTCTAAGACGCTAGCTGCGCAGCAACTCCTCGAGCTGCACCGCCGCATCGGTCCGGTCATCACGATATTTCACGATGACCGGCGCGTACAACGCGATACCGCGCGCCTGCCCACTCCCTGACAGTACCGGTCGCGTCCCAGGCACAACGACCGCTCCCTCCGGAATCTCCAGCGGACGATCGCCCTCGCGCCGCAGGATCCGATCGTGCACGAGATCCACGACTGCAGTGCCTCCCGTGAGCAGGACTCCGGGCGCCAGGACCGCACGAGACCGCACGATCGTCCCCTCATAGACGCCGCAGTTGCCACCCACGAGGACATCATCCTCGATGATCACCGGGAGTGCCCCCGCAGGTTCCAAGACGCCACCAAGCTGGGCCGCCGCCGAG
The DNA here is from genome assembly GCA_024641735.1 of Gemmatimonadota bacterium. GTDB lineage: Bacteria > Gemmatimonadota > Gemmatimonadetes > Gemmatimonadales > GWC2-71-9 > Palsa-1233. Next base: position 2,491 of record JAHECN010000227.1, read on the forward strand.
AGGTGGACGCGCTTCCCCACTTGAGCGCACGAGCCGACCAGGGCATGGGAATCCACCATCGTCCCCTCATCCACGTACGCCCCGACATTCACATAGCTCGGTGGCATCACAATCACCCCCCGCGCCACGAACGCACCTTCCCGCACGGCAGTGCCGCCGGGAACGAGCCGCACGCCTTCCTCCAGACTGGTCGCGCGGACGCCATAGGTGTCCTTGTCGAAGAAATGCATTGGCCCGGCCGACTCTGCCGGGGCAAGCTTGCCGAGTCGAAAGCCGAGCAGGATGCCGCGCTTGACCCAGGCGTTCACCCGCCACTGGCCATCCGTCCC
>JAHECN010000228.1 GCA_024641735.1 Gemmatimonadota bacterium
CATTGATCAATCCCATCCGTTGCAGGTCGGTGAGCTGGTAGTGACTGAGGTCACGCAGTTCTCCATCCACACGGATGCGGACGCGAGCCCGGCCACGATAGGTCTCGATATGGATGTCGCTCGCCCGTTCGGCGACGGCATCGAGCAAGAGCTCGTCGAGCAACCGCTGAGCGGAGCGCGTGGTCTCGGGGTTCGTGGACAGGAGATCCCGCGCTTGGCGGAGGGCGGGGACGGGCTCCTGCATGCCGGTCTGGTCCAGATGGATCGCCATGCGCAACCGACGCAGGTCGGTGGGCGTGACGACGACCTGGTCGACGTAGCGGGCGCCGAGCGCGGCGCCAAGCTCCGGGACTTGCATTGACGGGTCGCTCGTCGCGACGACGAGACGATCCGCGTCGATCCGGATCGGCACGACATGATGGAATTCTTGAAAGCGTGGGGAGATGGCCTTGGCGAGTGACGCGTCGATGTCGCCAAGCAATTCTTCGCTGCTGCGGAACGGAACCTCATAGACGGCCGCGAGCGCGCGGTAGACGTCGCGCTCCTCCAGGACACCGCGCTCGATGAGGACCTCACCGAGGAGGTGCTGCCTGTCCACGCCTTCGGCGGCGGCCGACTCGACTTCTTCGAGTGTCGCCAGGCCGGACCGAACGAGTTCATCCCCGAGCCGTTCCATGGCATCCTCTCCAGAGCACAATCCCGACGAAAAGTCGCGGAATTCCGCTGGCAGCGCGGCTTTGCGCGACGCCCACCTGCAACATACCCTCGCCGGGCGATTCCCCAAACAAGGCGTCCCGGGCACCCACCGTCGGGCGCTCCATCCCGCGGGACGCGGCGTGCCCTCAGGGGTGGCAGGGCGCACGTTATCTTTTGGTCGTTGCTCCCGTCCCCCTCTCTGAGGCCCCCCGATGGCTGAGCCGGATGCTGGACGTCGTTTCACCGATCAAGAGGTCGCGCTGGTGCTCCACCGGGCGACAGAGATCGAGGCGCGACGGGCTGACAGCGCTGCCGCGCATGGGTTGACCCTGCGCGAACTCCAGGACATCGCCAAGGAAATTGGGCTCCGGCCCGAGGTGCTCGCAGAGGCGGTTGCCGTCGTGCAGTCGGGCGCACGGTCGCACAGTCCCGAGGTGCTCGGCCCAGCGCTCTCGACGAAGACGGTCCGCGGGGTTCGCGGACAGCTCACGGAAAGTGATCTGCAAGGTTTGGTGCGGGTGATCGAAGATCAGGTGGATGCGACCGGCACGGTGACCGAAGCGCTCGGCACGGTGCGGTGGACTAGCATCGGCCGGGGCCACAAGTTCGATCGAACCACGCAGGTCTCACTGACGGTCAAGCCTGACGAAACCCAGATTCAGGTCGTGCAACGGTATCCGTCAGGATTTCGGGCGGTGCTCCACCTTCTGCCGACCATGTGGTCCGGCATGCTCGGCGCAGGGCTCGCCGCGTCGTCCCAAGTGAGCGCGCTCGCAGGAACCGCCATCGGTCTGGGAGCGGGACTGCTGGGCTTCGGTATTGGTCGAACGATCTGGCGCGTGATGGCAGGACGCAGTGCGCGTGACACGCAACGCGTGGCCAATGAGATCGCGCTGGCCGCTGCAGAAGTCGTGACCACCGATGCTCCGAGCTGATGGCTCTCCTCTCTCCTCCCGAGGTTATCTGATGCGTCGCATCGTCGTGGTCATTGCTGGATCGCTTTCTCTCGCGTGCTCCCCGAAGCATGACGCCACGCCTGCCGCCGATTCCACCACGCAGCGCACTCGGGACAGTGTCATCGGTGAATCGCGTCTCCCGGGTGCGACGGGGGTGAAGGGAGCCCTTCGCCTCTCCGATTCCGCGGATGCCAGAAATGCTCGCAACGCCGCGATCTCCGCGGACCAGTAGCCCACGTCCCCCAAGCTTGGAGCGCATCCCATGACAGGTCCGTTGGTCCGAGTGACACTCGCGTGCCTCATCCTCCTTCCGCTCGGTCTGCACGGCCAGGGCAATCCGCTCAGTCCCGCAACCGAGGCTCGGATCGCAGCGATGGAGTCGAAGGTGATCGCGTGGCGTCGCGACATTCATGAACATCCCGAGCTCGGCAATCGCGAGACCCGAACCGCGCAATTGATCGCGACCCATCTGCGTTCCCTCGGGATCGAAGTGCAGACCGGGATTGCCCAGACGGGAGTGGTCGGGGTGTTGCGTGGTGGCAAGCCGGGGCCAGTGGTGCTGCTCCGCGCCGACATGGATGGGCTGCCGGTGACGGAGCGGGTCGATCTTCCCTTCGCCTCGAAAGTGAAGACGCTCTACAACGGCGCCGAAGTCGGGGTGATGCACGCCTGCGGGCACGACACCCATGTCGCCATTCTCCTGGCCGTGGCGGAAGTGATGGCGGGCATGAAGCCGGAACTGTCCGGCACGATCAAGTTCGTCTTTCAGCCAGCGGAGGAAGGCCCGCCGGAGGGAGAAGAGGGCGGGGCGGCGCTCATGGTGAAAGAAGGTGTGATGACCAACCCGAAGGTCGATGTCGCGTTCGGCCTGCACATCCGATCCACCCTGCCGATCAACACGGTCGCCGTGCGATCTGGCGGGCTGATGGCCAGTGCAGACGACTTCCGGATCACCGTGCGCGGAAAGCAAACGCACGGCGCCTACCCCTGGGAGGGCGCAGACCCCATCGTTGCGGCGGCCCAGATCGTGTCGGCCCTGCAGACGATCGTGAGCCGCCAAATCAACCTCACCCAGAACCCTGCCGTCGTGACGGTCGGGAAGATTCAGGGAGGGGCCCGTTCGAACATCATTCCGGAACAGGTGGAATTGCTCGGGACGGTACGCG
>JAHECN010000229.1 GCA_024641735.1 Gemmatimonadota bacterium
ATGGGACGATCGCATCAAACCATCCCAGGTCCGCATCCACGTTGATCGCGAACCCGTGGAGCGTGACCCACTGTTTCACATGGATACCAAGGGAAGCGATCTTCCGCCCCTCGGTCCAGACCCCGGTCTTCCCCGGGACCCGATCGGCCGAGATCCCGAGCATCGCCAGCGCATCAATGATCACGGCCTCAAGGGTGCGCAGGTACCAATGCAGGTCTTCGCGGTGCGCCGAGAGGTGGATGATCGGGTAGCCGACGAGTTGCCCTGGGCCGTGCCAGGTCACATCTCCCCCCCGCTCGATCTCCACCACAGTGGCGCCGCGGGCTTCCAAGAGCGATGGCGCGACCGGAAGGGATGAGTCCTTGGTTGCGCGTCCCAGCGTATAGACCGGGTCGTGTTCGACCAGAAGGAGCATGTCGCTGGGAATCGAACCATCGAGACGCTTCAGTCGGAGCGCGCGCTGGATCTCGAGCGTCTCGAGATAGCCACGGCGGCCCAAGTCGACCACCAGCAGGGCGGCCGGGGTGCTACTCACGCCGATGACGGGGGATTGGCGCCGAGTCGTCGAGCCCGACGTCCTGCGGCGAACGCCCCGACAAGCCCAAGTGCGCCGAGCGCCGGGAGCGTGTCGATGCCCGCCATCTCGCGCACCAGCGCCGTGAGCACGGCCCCGAGGACGAATCCCCCCAGCACGGAGACCATGGTGAGTCCAAACCGCCGATAGGTCGAGCGGATCGGGATCATCAGCCACCACGCCAAGAGTCCCGTCCCGACCAGCGTGACCATGATGCCGTAGATCATGGTGTTGACCTGGGCAGCATCAGGGGAGAGCGCTTCGGGTGTCGAGATGCCGCTCGCCAAGGCGAGGCGCACCGTGACGGTGGTGACGGCGGAGAGGAGTGCCGTCGCCAGTCCGAAACCCGACACGATCGCCGCGGTCGCGAGACCGACTTGATCTTCGGTCGCGGCAGCGTCGCCGAGGGGGTTGGGGGAGGAGTGTGGAGGAGAAGACATACTGACGAGTCGTGAGTCACGAGTCGCGGGTCGCGAGAGAATCGGTAGTCCCGTCCTCTCATGACTCACGACTCACAACTCATCACTCCCTAGATGTGTACCGCGCGCCCCAACGAGTCGAGCGCCGCTTCGGCAATCGCTTCGGAGAGCGTCGGGTGGGCGTGGATGGCGAGGTCGACTTCCTCGACCGTGTATTCGTTGGTGCGCGCAAGAATCAACTCGTGGATCATTTCCGACGCGTGGCCACTCACGATGTGGGCACCGATGATCTCGCCATATTTCTTGCCGCGGATGATCTTCACGAAGCCGTCGGTCTCGTTGGACGCGCGGGCACGGCCATTGGCCGAGAAGGGGAAGCGGCCGATCTGGTAGTCGAGCTTCTGTTCCTTCGCCTGCTCCTCGGTGAGGCCGATCGAGGCGACTTCCGGATGGCAGTAGGTTACGCTCGGGACGTTGCTGTAGTCGATCGCCTTCGGATGATGCCCGGCGATCACCTCAGCCACATGGATGCCCTCACGCGTGCCCTTGTGGGCCAGCATCGGGGGGCCCGCCACGTCACCCACCGCATAGACGCCCTTCACCGAGGTCTGCAGGGTCGCCGGGTCCACGGCAATGAAGCCACGATCCGTCAGCTTCACCCCGACCTGTTCCAGCCCAATGCCCTCCGTGTTCACCGCGCGCCCAGCGGCCATCAGAACCTTTTCGGCCACCACCTTCTCCGTCTTGCCTCCGACTTCCAAATGGAGCGTGACGCCGTCACCGGCGACGTCGGCCTTCACGACCTTCACGCCGGCGAGCACGTTGATGCCGCGCTTCTTGAATGACTTGGCGATCACGTCTGAGCACTCGGCATCCTCAACCGGGAGGATGCGTGGCAGTGCTTCCACCAGCGTCACTTCTGTTCCGAACGCGTTGAAGATGTCCGCGAACTCGGAGCCGACGGCACCGGCGCCCACCACGGCCAGCGTCTTCGGTGCGGTCTCGAGAAAGAGTGCCTCATCCGACGTGATGACGGTTGTCCCGTTCACGGCGAGGCCGACCTGCGGGATCCCCTTGGTCCGCGAGCCGGTCGCCAGCACGATCGCCTTCTTGGCGGTAATCGTGTCGTCCCCGACCTTGACGGTGGTGGCCGACGCCAGCACACCGGTCCCCTTGATGACCGTGACCTTGTTCTTCTTCATCAGGAACTCGGCACCCTTCGAGTTCTGATCGGCCACCTTCCGGGAGCGCTTCATCGCGACACCGTAATCGGTCTTCACCTCACCGACCTCGATCCCGAGTTCCTTGGCTTCTTTCCGAATGGAATTGGCCATGGCCGCCGAATGCAGCAGCGCCTTGGTCGGGATGCAGCCGATGTTGACGCAGACACCGCCGAGCTTGTCGCGCTCGATGACGCAGGCCGAGAGGCCGAGCTGCGAGGCACGGATGGCGGCCGGGTATCCTGCCGGACCGCCGCCGATGATGATGACGTCAAACGTTTGGTTTGCCATTGCTCAAGGAGCTCCCATAGGGGGAAGGATCGTATTTCGAGTCATGAGTCGTGAGTCGTGGGTCGTGAGAGTGGCATCGGTGAACGTTTCGCCGAACACACTCTCGCGACTCAGGACTCGCGACTCGCCTCTACCACACCATGGCCAGCGGATTTTCCAGCATCCCCACCAGCGTCTTCAAAAATGCCGCACCCGAGGCGCCATCGATCACACGATGGTCACACGAGAGCGTGATGCGCATCCGCCGCCGGATGGCAATCGCCCCATCGACCACGACCGGCTTCTGTTCGATTCGGCCGACCGCCAGAATGG
>JAHECN010000230.1 GCA_024641735.1 Gemmatimonadota bacterium
AGCGACATCCATATCGAGACCTATCGTGGCCGGGCTCGCGTCCGCATCCGTGTGGATGGAGAACTGCGTGACCTCAGTCACTACCAGCTCACCGACCTGCAACGGATGGGATTGATCAATGTGATCAAGGTCCGTGCGGACCTCGACATCGCGGAGCACCGACTGCCACAAGGGGGACGTTTCGTCACCCGATCCGGCAATCAGGTGTTCGACATCCGCACGCAGACGCAGCCCTGCCTGCATGGCGAACACGTTGTGATGCGGCTGTTGCCCCAGGACACCAAGATGGTGGGGATCAGCGACCTCGGCTTCCCGGAGGAGATCGCGAAGCGGTACCGCCGACTCCTCGATTCCCCTGGGGGACTCATTCTGGTGGTCGGCCCCACCGGCTCCGGCAAGTCCACCACGCTCTACGCCGGCCTGCAGGTGCTGGCCGCAGACCCGTCGCGCAAGGTGATCACCGTGGAGGATCCGATTGAGTACGCCCTCGACGGGATCCAACAGACCGCCACGCGCCCGGAGATCGGATTCGGTTTCGCCAACGCCATGCGTGCCTTCGTGCGGGAAGATCCCGACGTGATCCTGATCGGGGAAATCCGTGATGGCGAGACCGCCCTCGAAGCGCTACGTGCGTCCCAGACCGGGCACCTGGTATTGTCGACCATGCACTGCAACGACACGGTCGATGCGGTGCAGCGACTGACGGACCTCGGGATGCACCCGAACTCGATTGCGAGTGAGTTGCTGGCCGTCTTTTCACAACGGCTGGCCCGACGGATTTGTGAGGTATGCAAGGCACCGAGTGTGCCCGACCCGGAGCTCCTCGGTGAGGTCTACCCGGACGGAGTGCCCGCAGACCTGGAGTTCTTTCGTGGCACCGGATGCGACCGATGCCGTCAGACCGGCTGCTACGGCCGAATCGCGGTGATCGAATTTCTGCCGGCCTCGGCAGAACTCCGCCTGGCGGTGTCCCGCCGCGCCACCGTGGATGAGCTGCGCGGTCACGCCATCCGCGCCGGACTCTTCCCCCTCCGAGCGCACGCGCTCTCCCTGGTGCATGGCGGGGTGATCCCACTCAGTGAGCTGCGCAACATGCTGCCACCGGAACGACTCGGCCCGGAGGAGTAGGGCGGCGAAGCGCGCGAGCTCATGATGTCAGGTGAGGGTCCGTTCGCGAAGATTACCCCGAGAACACCAAGCTACAGCAGGTCACCCCTGCCTCGGCCTTGGCCAACTCCGAGAGCGCCACGGATAACGTGAGAATCCCGGCGTCGTCAAGCCGGGCGCGCGTCAACACAAATTCGGCCGGATAGATCACGGTCTCACCGATCAGCAGCGCACACCCACCACTCGGCTCGGCCGGGTCCACCGTGATGATCGTGCGATCGCCAAAGAGTCCCGGGTCGACGAGCGTCGGATTGAGCAGCAACGTGCTCGGCCCCACGCGTCCCACCGCCGACTTGAGATGCAGGCAGTCCGCCACCTGCAACGCGTGGACCTGATACCCCAGTGGCGCAAGCATGGCGCGCACCTGCTCCACCGCCCCCGCCGTCGTGCGACTGGACAATCCGATGAAGACGTCACGATCGACCACCAGGACGTCCCCGCCATCGAGCGTCTCGGGGCCTTGAATCGCGACACACCGACGATACGGCGTGAGGGCCGCTGCGATGCTGGCGGTTTCTGGCCGCCGCGATTCAGCGCCAGGGCGGGCGATAATGGCGAGTTCGTCCAGGACGACGGCAGTGTCTTCGACGAAGACGGAATCCGGCAGCGATGCTTCCGCCGGCAACTCCGTCACAGCGCAGCCCAGCGTCCGCAGCGCGGCAACATAGTCATCGTGCTGGCCCTCGGCGCGGGCCAGGTCGATCGGCTCGCGCCCGAGGTGCGTCAACTCGCACCGCGCGATATTCGGACTCACACGGCGCGTGATGGCGATTCGCTTCATTGCGTGGAACTCAATAGCCGAGGAGCGTCGCGTACGACGCCAGAAAGCTTTGCCATCCTGCCATGCTGGAGACCGGCCCCATCAGCAGGTGCACCAGAATGAAGAATCCCAGCGACAGCGGATAGGCAAGATGCCGTTCCCCGCGGCGCCAATCGGACACAATCAAGGTCAGCAGAATGACTTCCACGGTCAGGAAGCTGCCGTGCAGGGCCATCATGAAGCCGACGTCCGGCGCAAAGACCCTGGCATAAAGCCGGGTCAGCGCCGGCGGGAAGGCCAGCAGCGCTGTCGCAGACATGAAGCGCATGTGCGCCATGGGAGTCCGGACGTTCCGCAACGCCAACGCCACCAAGACGATCAAGAACGCGATCGAGGGGAGGTCGATGAACGCGAGCATGGGTGGCAGGAAAGGCGGCATGTCCGGATTGGCCGTCATCGCGGCCACCATCCAGAGCGCACTCACGCAGAGTACCGGGAGAAGCACAAAGACGGCGGTTCGACCGATCCGCCGATGCCACTGTACCATCCCGCGCGACATCATCCACGACTGGCTGATCAGGGTGACCAGCCAGAGCGTTGCGGAGATCCCGTGGATCGTGTGTCCAAGATCGCCCGCGCCCATCGGTCGAAAGAACGAAGGCCAGAAGCCCGCCACGATCGCAGCGAGTGCCGCGAGAAAGAACCAATGGGCGTGCCGGTACGATCCCTCCCCTCTCATCATCCGGGGAGCAACCGCGCGTCAAGAGTCATTGGCACCGCAGACAACGCTCGCGACACAATGCAGCCCGTCTTCATCTCCTCGGCCACTCGGACGAACTCCTCCGCCGAGAGCCCAGGAACGACGCCGCGCGTCACCAAATCAATCC
>JAHECN010000231.1 GCA_024641735.1 Gemmatimonadota bacterium
GGTGGAGCCGTGACCTCGGGCGGACCTTCGTTGCACGACCAAACTTTCGCTGCAGGCTTTGGCAATTATCGGTTCGAGTACTCGCTGTCGAACGGCCGTATCCGATTCAAAGCCTGGACACTGCCGGGGATGGCGCTGGTGCTCGATAGAACTGTCGCTCACCCAAGCCTCTCTATTAGCGCCGTCAGGGGGATGTTCATGGATGGCTACATGACGAGTGGCGGGGAAAATCTCGCGTGGTTGGACAATTTCTCCGTGGATTGCCTCCCCTAAGTCAGGACAGTTCCGGCATTAGACATACGAATGCGAACGGCACCCAATTTGGGTGCCGTTTTCGCGATGAAGTATTGGGGTCTTGGCCGTGGTCGGCCTTGCGAGCCGGGTAATAGCAACCTGCCGTGGATAGGTCCCGGCTGTCGAGGGATGGGAGACGGCCGCGACCGACTAGCGGTTACCACTATGGCCGCCACCCCTACCGCCCCCCCAGCCTGACCCGTACCTTCTCAGGTGCGACCCACAAGAAGTTCCGACCCAGACCGGTGGAAACGGCATTGGCATGGCAGACCTCTCTGCCATACCCCTGTCAATCAACTCCACTGCTGTCTGGTGAGCGTCAGATGCCCTCTGCGAGCTCTCGTAAAATCAACACTGACAACACCTTCACCCTGTTGACCCTCGGGTCGATGGCGCTGATGCGCTCAGGCGATCCCTCCCCGCTCTTGGGACCGGGAAAGCCAGTCGCATTGCTCGCGTACCTGCTCGGACAGCCCGCCCAAACCGCCTCACGAGAGCACCTCATCGAGCTCCTCTGGGCCGACGCCGACCCGGAGCGTGCGAGACACGCCCTCCGGCAAACGCTCTGGCAGCTCCGTCAGTTGTTGGGAGATGGGGCGTTCTCAGGAAAGGATGAGGTCACCCTCGAGCTCGCGATCGGATCCGATCGCTCCTGCTTCCTCGGACTGATCGAGGCGGGGGACCTGGAAGCCGCCACCACGGTGTACGCCGGACCTTTCGTCCCCTCGTTTGCCTCACCCGGCGGGGCCTCATTCGAACATTGGGCCGACAGCGAACGCGACCGGCTCCGCACCACCTTTGTCCGCGCGATGGAACGGCTGATCAGACGCCACCTCGCGGCGGGAGAACCACGCGCCGCGTTGAGCGCAGCACGTCGACTCTCCGACGTCGGCGAAGAACCGATGATCGGCCGACGCCTGGCACTCGAGTCCCACCTCGCGGCCGGCGACCTGATCTCCGCCGCGGCCGACGCCGACGCCTTCGAACGGTGGGCCCGCGAAGAGGAGTACCCCCTCGACTCCGCGGCACGCACCATCGTCGATCGCGTGCGGACCGAACTCGGCCGCGACCGCGGCGAGTCCAGCCCTGAGGCGTCAGTCAGCCGCCATCTGGTCGCCGAACTCGTCGGACGGGAAGCAGAGTTCGCGAGAGTGCTCACGTCGTGGAACGCTGTTCGACAGGGCGGGTCCAGACACATCCACCTCGTCGCACCAGCCGGCCTCGGCAAGAGCCGCCTCCTCCACGACCTCGAAGCACGCCTCCAGAACAGCGGTGCCGCGGTGCGCTACTTTCGCGCCCATCCCGGCGACCGCGACCTTCCGTCCGCACTCGCGGGCGAAATCGCGCGCGCACTCGCCTCACTCCCAGGTGCAATGGGAATCGCACCCCAAGTGGCGAGTACCCTGGTCGGGCTCGACCCATCCCTCGCCAACACCTATGCGGTCACCGCCGACACGAGTACCGGAGAGGAGGCGCGGCGTCGCCGCACGCTTGCCTTGACCGACCTCCTGCGTGTGACCAGTGAGGAGGCTCCCTTTGCACTCCTGATCGACGACTTGCACTGGGCGGACCACGAATCTCTGCCAATCCTGGAGGCACTCCTCGATCGCGCCCATGAGTGTCGCGCGCTCTTCGTGACCGCGACGCGACCTGTCGCCGACCGTATCCTCCGTTCCGAGAACCGCGAGACGATCGTCCTCCGCCCGTTCACGGTCGAACAGGTCACCATGCTCCTCGATTCGATGGGGACACGAGACGCGTCACTCGGTCAGGCCGCACTGACGGAGCCTTTGCTGAGCGCAACAGGCGGGAACCCGCTCCTCACCCTCGAGTTGCTGGAGCTGGCCAGCGAGCGAGGCATCCTCACGCTTCGGGAAGGCGCCTGGCACTGTACCCACCACGAGCATCTTGCCACCCTGCTGCAAGACGGGCAGGGTATTCGCCAGCGCATCCTTCGGCTCGGTGCAGAATCTCGCGAGCTCCTGCTGCTACTGAGCGTTGCAGGAGTCCCAACGTCACTCGCAGTGCTCGCGACCGCAAGCACGCTCAGTCCCGAAACGGCAACCCAACATCTGGCCCTGCTTGAACGGCACGGATTTGTGCACCGATCCGAGCTGGGGTATGAGACCGCGCATGACGAAATCGCCGACATGGCAGTCGATGTTGCGCGAGAGGATGCGAGGACGGCTCGCGCCAAACTGGCCTCCGCGTTGGAACGGTTTGCGAATCGAGATCTTGCCGTTCTCTCGCGATCGGCAACACACTTCCACACCCTGGGGGACGATCAGGCGCTCGGCCGACTGACACAACAGCGGATGGCGATGGCGCGGGCCTCCGGCAGGCGTGAATCGCCGCAGCAGGCACTTCAGGCTCTGCTCGGATCACGTGCGGACGCGCTGCTCACCCGTCGGGTGCTCCGCACGCTCCCGTGGACGACCCGAGTGCGCACACCGGTCGGAAGGGTTGCCGCCGCTCTCGCAGTCGTTGCCCTCGGGGCACTGGCAA
>JAHECN010000092.1 GCA_024641735.1 Gemmatimonadota bacterium
GATGCGACGGCACTCGGAGGCACGCAACAATTCCGACCACTTCAGTCGGAGATATGGCGCGCCGAACGACGATCCGAATGGCGACGCGCGATTGGAGCGGCCTTATGGTGGGCCGAGACTCAATAGCGGTATATTTCGGCACTCTGGAGGAGTCTTAGATGAAGCCAAGCACCAAGTTTGCCCTCGGTAGCGGCGCCATTGTCCTGACGGTCACGCTGTTGATGTTTGAAGGCGTGAAGCAGACCGGGACCTACTTTCTGACGCCGTCGCAGCTCGTCGCGAAGTCCACCACGGATCCTTCGCTGCATGACGTGGGCGTGAAAGTCAGCGCCAAAGTCGTGAAGGGATCCATCGTGCGTGATGCCGCCGCCCAACGCGTCGACTTCATGATCAGTGATGGCGCGCACTCCTTTCCGGTGACCTATACCGGGTTGGTACCGGACACCTTCACTGACGAGAACGAGATCGAGGTCGTGGCGGAAGGGAAGTTCGGACGGGACGGGACGTTCCACGCTACGGTCTTGGTCGCGAAGTGCGGATCACGATACGAAGCGAAGTGGGACGAGATGGCGACCAAGGCCACATGAGCGTGATGCGATGACATATCTCGGGCAGTTTTCGTTGTGGGCGGCCTTCCTGGTCGGCCTCTGGGGCGGCGCGTTGGCGTTCTTCGGTCGGTGGCAGGAGCGCCCGGCGCTCGCGCGGGCCATCACGCGGAGCAGCTACGCCCTCTGCGCAGCGCTACTCGTCGCATCGATCGCGCTCTGGAAAGGGATCTTCGGCCACGACTTCAACATCGAATACGTCGCGGGATACACCTCGCGAAACCTGCCGACGTATTACCTGATCTCGGCGTTCTGGGCGGGACAAAAGGGTTCGCTGCTCTTCTGGGCAGTCGTCTTGTCCATCTTCGGCGCGCTCGCGCAGGCCCTGACGTCCACGCGCTTCAAGGCGATGCTCCCGTACGTCGCAGGCATCGCGAACATCGTGACGATCTTCTTCGTGGCGGTCATGCTCTTCGCCGACACGGCAAATCCGTTCGAGCGCCTTGCCTTCACCCCGCCGGATGGGCGCGGCCTGAATCCGCAGTTGCAGAATCCGGGGATGATCATCCACCCCCCGATGCTCTACCTCGGGTACATCTCGCTGACGATTCCGTTCGCGTTCGCGATGGCGGCCCTGCTGGCGAAACAGCTGGATGCCGGCTGGATCATCGCGATGCGGAAGTGGGCCCTCACGTCGTGGCTATTCCTCTCGATCGGCATCACCATCGGGATGTGGTGGGCGTACGTCGAACTGGGATGGGGCGGCGTCTGGGCGTGGGATCCGGTCGAGAACGCGTCCTTGCTGCCGTGGCTGACCCTGACCGCGTTCCTGCACTCGGTCATGATTCAGGAAAAGCGCGGGATGCTCAAGCGATGGAACATGGCGTTGATCGTCGGCACGTTCCTGCTGACGATCTTCGGGACGTTCATTACCCGTTCCGGGGTCATCGCGTCGGTGCACTCGTTCACGCAATCGGCGGTCGGCTACTTCTTCCTCGCCTTCCTGCTGGTCTCGGGCATCCTGAGCTTCACCCTGCTCTACACACGGTGGCCGTTGCTGGAGCCTGAGTCCCAGTTGGAGTCGATGGTGAGTCGTGAAGGCGCCTTCCTCTACAACAATCTGGCGCTGATCGGGATCGCGTTCTCGGTCCTCTGGGGCACGCTCTTCCCGATTCTCTCCGAGGCGGTGCGCGGCACCAAGATCACGGTCGGTCCGCCGTTCTTCAATCGTGTCAATATTCCACTCGGACTCTTCCTGCTCTTCCTCACCGGTGTCGGCCCACTGATCGCCTGGCGGAAGGCGTCGCTCGCCAACCTCCGGCGGCAGTTCGTCCTCCCGGTGAGCGGCGGTCTGTTGACGGCGGGGGCACTGGTGGCCGCCGGGCTGCGGAATGGCTGGGCCTTGATTGCGCTCGGCCTCGCCGGCTTTGTCTTCGTGACGGTGCTGCAGGAATTCTGGCGCGGCATCCGGGCGCGCAAGGCGATGCACGGCGAGTCCTTCGTCATCGGGTTGGTGAATCTGGTCTCCCGGAATCGTCGGCGATATGGCGGCTACATCGTGCACGTCGCGATGCTGCTCTACTTCGTGGCGTTCACGGGACTCGCCTTCCCGGCCAAGACCACGGTGGATCTCCAACCGGGACAGAGTGCGGAGTTGCGCTCGCCGTTTGGTCACACCTACACGTTCACCCATATGGGTGTCTCGCAATACACGGCGCTCAACCGCCGCGTCTCCGCGGCCACGCTGGAAGTGGCCAAGGACGGCGTGCGAGTCGGCACGATCAAGTCCGAGAAGCGGCAACATGTGGACTCGTTTGGCCAGCCGACCTTTGAACCGTCCACCGAGGTGGGGATTCGTTCCAACCTGCAGGAGGATGTCTACGTCGTCTACGCCGGCTCGCCGGATGGCACCGAACGCGCCTCCTATTCGCTACTGATCAATCCGCTGGTCGCCTGGTTCTGGATTGGCGGTGGGTTGCTGACGTTCGGCGGCCTGTTGACGATGTGGCCCGGTGGACCGCAGATGAAGACGGCGCGTCGTCGTGCCGCGCCCCAGTCGGGCTACGCGGTCTCCATGGCCGGGGCGGCGGAATGAGGCGCTCGCGTCGGCAATTCCTCGGATGGACGGTGGCTGCCACGAGTGGGATGGTCCTGCGCCCCCTCGTGGCGCAGGATGTCGCCGCCGACACGGCGCAGGTGCAGGGAGATTTCCTCCGCGATCCGAGCAGTGTGGGGCGGCTCCGGGATACGGTGACCGCGATCGACAACGACCCCGCGATCATCGCCATCGAACGGCAACTCCGATGCACCTGCGGGTGCACACTCGACATCTACACCTGCCGCACCACCGACTTCACGTGCACCTATTCGCCAGCGCTCCACAAGGAAGTCGTGGGCATGTTCGAGCAGGGAAAGTCGGCGGAAGAGATCATCATCTTCTTCGTGGATCGCGAGGGAGAAAAGATCCTGATGGCGCCCGTGGCGGAGGGCTTCAACATGGCGGGATACTTGGTGCCAGGCCTCGCCATGGCCACTGCCGGATTGGTCTTGGCGGCGTGGCTGTCACGCCGCCGCGTGGCCGTCGCCGCGAGCGCCAACGTTCCCGATGCCGCCGCACCGCCGGTGGATCCCGAAGCGATGGCACGCCTGCAGCGTGCCCTGGATGAGGTAGAGTCCTGATGTCTGCTCAGTTCGCCGAACTTCTCGCGGCCCTCATGGTCGGCTTGGCGCTCTTCTGGTTGGTTGCGCAGCCGTTGCTCTTTCCGGGAGTCGAGGCACCGGAGCTGGTGGAGCTGCCGGATCCCGAGGAGACGCCGCGTGGTCAGGCGCTCCTGGCGCTGAAGGAAATCGAATTCGACCGCGCCACGGGCAAGCTCTCCGACGAAGACTTCACCGAGATGCACGCACGGTATTCCCAGCGTGCGATGGCGTTGCTCGATGCGGTGGAGCCGACCCCCGCGACGCACACGCCAGCCAGCGATCCGGTCGAAGCCTTGCTGGTGCAGCATGTGCGCGATGGGGGAGGGTTCTGTGGCAGCTGCGGTGCGCGACGCACCGGCGCCGGCCGCTTCTGCGGCCAGTGCGGCGCGGCCGTCGCCGCCTGAGCCGCTAGCGGCGGTACTCCGTCGTGAACCATCCGAAGGTTCGCGTTCCTTCCGATTTCAAGACCCAATTCGCCCCACCCGGGACCCATCCGGCAATGCTTGTTTCGACGGCGTTGCCGATGAGGTCATCCCCCGTTGTCCAGAAGTTGCGAAGGGCACGAAGCAGGTTGAAGGTGGACGGCGCAGCACGGAGCCCGCGAATCAACCACGGCTCCAGTTTGCCGCTTGTCATGTTGCGATAGGCCGCGTCCACGGACGCAATGAGCTCTGCTACACGATTGGCGTCGACGCGTGGTACGCACGCCTCGTCATCATCCTCGTAGGCAACGACCCGGAGCACCGCGCCCGGATGGGCGGCCTCGTACCGGAGCCGATCGGAGTCAGCGAGCAGCAGCGCACTGCCGGCCCAATCGAGCTCGTTCTGGTCCCAGCTGTAGGGTCCTCCCGCACGCTCGCCCGTGCACGAGAGTTGTTCCGCCCCCCCGTCCGACGTGACACCATACACATGGTATTCGTACTCTGGCTTTCCCTTGATCCAGCTCTCGAACGACCCTTCGAAGTGGGACATGGTCAGGAAGAGTCCGCCGCTTGAGCCGGCGCTGGTTGGTCCACTTCCGCCACCCCCAACACTCCCATCAGGGTCACAGAGATCGAAGCAGCTCATCGCGAGGGCGGGTCGACCACCGGTGAAGTCGGTCTCTTGCGGAACGATTGCCAGGACTGGGGTGGCCGGTGGCCGTGCGCGATCCAGAACGTGCCGTTCGCCACGGAGATCGAAGGCGACGGGTGCCTCGCCGTCCTGACCGATCGTGGCCACCAGCAGGGTCGCATCGCCCTGCCACGCAGCGCGGTGCGATTCCACGGGGAGATAGAGCTCCAGTGGCCGCGCTGCGTCGAGATCCGCGAGCAACTCGGTCACCGACGTCGCCCCGCGGGCGGCGAGTGCCGAGAGCATCACGCCTTGATCGGCGCGCGCGAGGGCCTGGAATTGCAGTTTGCCTTCGGGAGCGTGCGACGCATCCAGTCGGCGCTTGAGGGACGCGCGAACCGCTGGATCGCCCAACGCCATCGCCAGTCGCTGTGCCACCCGTTCACGGGAGGCATTCGCACGACTGCTGATCACCTCCGACTGTATGGGTGGGAGGGTGGAGGTGGCGTCGGGGGCGCACGCCGCGACGCCGAGCAGGAAGAGGGGAAGAAAGCGCAGGTGTCGGGACATCGGACCCTCCAAAACGAAAGAATCAGCCGCGACTCGACGGAGTGTCGGGTCACGGCTGACAGTGTCGTGGGGGTCGGGTCATTCATGGGCGTCAAATCATTGCGCCACGGGACGCCTTTGTGCGGCTACACCTCGAGCGTGCGAAGGCGACGCACCGCGTAGCGCAACGGCAACCATCCGGCGAGGACGCAGCAGAGGGCGGCCGCCGCGAACGCGGCCCAGCCAACCGGGCCCACCTCCCACGCCACATCACCTTGGGTGGCCCGCAAGTAGTCCGCCACCGGGATCGCCTCGAGGATGATCACCACCGCGAGGAGCGTGATGGCGAGCAGCATGAACACCAGCCCGCCAAACGAGGTGGGAATCTGCGCCGCATTCTCCGTGTCATACTGCGGGTAGAGCGTGCCGATGCCCAAGGCGAGCCCTGCCACGGCAAGCGTGTACGCGACGATCGTCAGCACGGAGACCAGCATCATGAAATCGCTGGCGCGCAGCAGATGATTGGTCGCCACCGTGAGTCCGACCGCGAGCACGAGCAGTGGCAGGATGCCAACGAGATATTTGCTGCGCAGCATGGCCACCGGGTCGAGCGGCGAGGAGCGCAGCAACCAGAGGAGCCTTCCTTCCAGCGAAATGGCAGGAAAGATGAAACGCGCGGCAATGGCGGCGATCACGAAACCCGCCAGCCCCTGATTGAGGAAGGTGATCAAGGTGATGATCAGCACAGGGACGCGTTCACCCGTGAAGAGGGGCAACGCCTGCACGTTGAAGAGGTAGACCAGCACGAGGACACCGAGCAGGATCAATTGACTCCACTGCGTGGAATCGCGGAAGAAGGTCCGGAGATCCTTGAGGATGAATTCGCGGCGCATCGGTGGCATCCCGACGAGGAGCCATCGGGCCACGCGGTCCCAGCTCGCGCCCCGGACAAATCCTCCTGCTCCTTCCTGCGCCTTGGCAAACCCGCTGGCATAGAGCCGACGGTGCAGGGAGGCACCCATCACGACAAAGGCGCCGGCGGTGCTCCAGAGGAGCGCGATCGGCAACGGATCCGCCACCCGGGTCAGCCAGTTCATCAACATGCTGCTCGCCCACTCACTCGGCAGTAGCGGATGGGATGGCGTGCTCAACACCGCGATGAAATCCACCAGACTCTGGAATCCCTCTGGTCGCGCGAGCTGTTCCGGTCGGAGCACGCGCAGCAGGACGACCAGGCCGCCGGCGCCGACGATGGTCACCAGGCCGAGAATGTCCCGCGTGCGTCGCGCGGGAAAGACGTTGACGAGGACCAGTGTGATCGCCGAGCCGATGACGGCGGGGATGATGAGCAGGGGGAGCAATGCACCAAGGGCCACGAGCGGAAAGAGCGGACCACCATGCCAGGCGACGGCATAGGCGGAGAGCAGTGGGAAGGCGAGCAGCATGACCATCCACGACGAATGGATGACCGTCTCCCCGAGCTTCGCGAGATAGAAGCGCCCCCAGTCGAGCGGCGCGGCCACCAGCATGTCGAGGTCGCGCGCCAGGAAGAACGTGGAAAGGGCCGAGATCAGATTCGAGAGCAGCAGGATCCCGAGGAAGGCGAGAAAGGCCATGCCGAGCAGCTTGCCGGCGAGCAGTTGCCCGATCTCCTCGACCTGCTTGAAGTAGAGCACCACCCGGAGCGCGATGAAGAAGGTCACGCCGAGGAAGACGAGGCCTCCGAGGCCGAGCAGCAGACCGCGCCCGCGCGAGCCTCCCTCAGGCCGACGACGCAGTCGCGCCAACGCACTGCGCCATTTCGGCGAAGTGAGCGTGGCAAAGTCGGGCTGGCGCCCGACGTGATCAGCCGAGGACGGCATCGAGATCGTGGTCGAGGTGTTCTCCGGTGAGCCGGAGGAAGAGTTCCTCCATCCCGGCGCCCTCCGATGCGGCCTCGCGCCGGAGGTCCGCCATGGTGCCACATGCAATCAGCTTTCCTTCATGGATGATCCCGATCCGATCACACATTCCCTCGATGATCTCCAGCGTATGTGTACTCATCAGGACGGTTCCGCCGCGCTCGGTGTAGTTGCGGAACAGGGCCTTGAGCAGCTTGGCACTCTTGGGGTCGAGGCCGATCATCGGCTCGTCCACCACGATCACCTCGGGACGATGGACCAGTGCGCTCGCGATAATCAGCTTCTGGCGCATGCCGTGACTGTACGACTCGGTGAGCTCCTCCTTCCACGGCGTCAGATCGAAGAGCGCGAGCAGTTCATCAATTCGCGTCTCGATTGTGCTGCCGTCCTGGCCGTACAACGCCGCGGTGAATCGCAGAAACTCGCCTCCCGTCAACTTCTCATAGACGTAGGGACGATCCGGGATGAAGCCGAGCTTTGCCTTCGCGGCGATCGGGTGATCGACGATGCTCTCTCCGCCGATCTCGATGGTGCCGCCGGTCGGCGTGAGGATGCCGGCGATCATCCGCATCGTGGTGGTCTTCCCGGCACCATTGGGTCCGAGCAGGCCGAAGAGCTCACCCTTGGCGATGTCGAGATCGATGCCACGCACCGCCTCGAAGGCACCGTAGCGTTTGGTCACGCCGCGCAAACGGATCACGGAATCTCCGGAGTACGAGGAAGCGCCGTCACCCGGAGCTGCGCGATCCGCGTGAGGAGTTGGGAGGGGTCAGGTGAACCGCTGCTGCTGAGGCGGATGAGTGAGGTCCCCGCTGACGCGCGACCGAATGATGGATCGACGGCGGTCCAAAATCCCTGCAACCGGATCTCCGCCCAGGCGTGACTCTCGAATGCATCCCCGACCGGTCGCACGCCGATCGCCAGCCGGGCCGGAATGCCGGCCGCCGTGGCCGCCGCCACGAAGAGCCGCGCGATCCCTTCCGCTCGCCCACGGCCGTTTCGCAACACGTCAGCTGCCTCCAGCGGTGCGGTGGCGGACGTGTCCAGCACCACCGCGCGGTTGATCGCCCGCAGGAGGTCCAGCACCATCGCGGGCCGTTTCTCCGGGTTGGCGGCGCGGGCGCGCTCTGCCAGCGCACGAATGCCAGTATCGGTGGTGTCGGCAAGCGGGTCGAAGGGGAGGGGGGCCGGTTCGCCGCGGCCTGCGGTGACTGCGGCGCCCGGCAGCACGATCACGGTGTCCCCCGAGATACTCTGTCGTCCGGTGCCGAGCGCGCTCAGCAGCTCGAGATCGATGGACCGTCCGTCGCGCCGACTCAGCAGGAAGCGTTGCGTGCGTGAGGCGGTGTCGGGACGGGTGAGTCGCATCACGGCGGGATAGCTCTTCGTCAGAGCAGCCGCCCGCTGCGGAGAGCGGTCGCGCAGGGCGTGAGCAATGAGGTCGAAGTCGGCCCTCACCCAGTTGAGCCCGAAGGCGGTTTCGACGCCGACGACCCGTCCGCGCGCGTCGACCCACCACCGTTCACCCGGGCCGTCCGCGAGGATGGTGACCTCGCGGGCGCTCACTGAATCCATGTGCGCCACGCGAGGGATCCCGGTCAGCGGGTCGAACTCGCTGCTGTCGGCAAAGATGGCGAAGGTGTCACGCCCGGCAGTGACGGCAAGCTCCACCGCGGACGCCGGCCACCCCGAGAGCGCGAGCAGGGTCCGGCTCCGTCCCTCGACCAGTCCCCCCGAGAGCGCCAGCCGGAACGGCAGAAACGCAAACGTGGTTGGCACGCTCGGCAACACGAGCCCGGTCGTATCCGAGTCACCGCCTTCTTGGGTGAACCGCAACCGGTTGTCTCTCAGCGTCCCGAGCCACCCCTCGCGCCATCCCGCGCGGACCGCACGGCTCTGTACGCGGGTCACCACTAGCGATGCCGTGACGGTCGTCGTGGTCGACCGAGTGGATCTGACGATCGCACTGTCGTGCGGGAGATCGAGCGCGAAGGCTTCCCGTACCTGATAACCCGGGGAGAGCGTGTCCAGGGTGATCCCGGCTCGGCCCACCAGGACGTTTCCGTTGTAGAGTCCGAACCAGGCGGCGCCAGGGGCGAGCCGGAGTGCGGCCTCCGTGCGAAGCGTGGCCGACTCCGTTCGGGTGAGGTGTCGCAACCCAAGCCAGCCGAGGGAAGCGGCCCATGTCACGAGGACCAGAACCGCGGCCAAGGCGCGTCGGGAGGGGCGAGAAGAACGCATCGGCGTAATATGGGGCACTCCGGGCTGGAGTGCCGTCTGGGGCGGCTGCGTTGCTCCCCGTTCCCGCACCACCTTACTCTTCCGGGCTATGGCTGAAGAGTATCTGGTGGTCCGCGGGGCCCGCGAACACAATTTGAAGAACGTCAATGTCCGAATTCCTCGGAACGCCTTGACGGTCATCACCGGTTTGTCTGGATCCGGCAAGTCCTCTCTCGCCTTCGACACGATCTACGCTGAGGGGCAGCGACGCTACGTCGAATCGCTCTCCGCCTACGCCCGGCAATTCCTCGGATTGATGGAGAAGCCGGACGTCGACGCAATCGAGGGGCTCTCGCCCGCGATCTCCATCGAACAGAAGACCACGGGCCACAATCCGCGCTCCACCGTGGGCACCGTGACGGAAGTGTACGACTACATGCGCCTGCTCTGGGCGCGAGCCGGCATTCCGCACTGCCCCGTCGATGGCTCCCCGATCACCCGCTCCAGTGCCGGACAGATCGCCGACACGATTCTGACGTGGCCGGAAGGGACGCGCATCGAATTGCTCGGCCCGATGGTGCGTGGACGGAAGGGGGAATTCCGAGACCTGATCGAGGATTTGCAGCGGCAGGGCTATGCCCGTGCCCGCGTCGACGGCGAGACCTACGACCTGACCGCGGTGCCCGCGCTCAACCGGCGGCAGAATCATGACATCGCCGTTGTGGTGGACCGACTCATCGTGCGCGAGTCGGATCGCAGTCGATTGGTGGACTCCCTCGAGACCGCACTCCGGGTGGCCGACGGGCTGGTCGAGGTCATTCGGCACGGGACAAAGGGCGCTCAGCCCGAGTCACAGCTTTTTTCCGAGCGCTTCGCCTGCCCGACCTGCGGTCTCTCCCTCGCCGAGCTCGAGCCGCGGCAATTCTCGTTCAACTCCCCCTTCGGGGCCTGCGCCGAGTGTCACGGCGTCGGGACGTCCCGCGTGCCGAACGCGGGCCTGGTGTTGGGGGACCCGAGCATCTCGATTCTGGAGGGCGTGGTGCTCCCGTGGGGCGAGCCGAGCGGCTATCTCCGCAAGGTCGTGCTGCCAACGTTGGCGCGACTCCTCAAGTTTGATCCCGCGTTGCCGTGGCGTGACATCCCGCCAGCCGTGCAGAGCGTCCTCTTGGATGGCGCCCCAGGGAAGAAGGTGACGTGGGTCGCCGACGGTGGTCGGGGGAAGGAGACGGCCGGCGAGTGGGAGGGGATTCTGGCCAATGTGAGTCGGCGATGGAAGGAATCGTCGAGTGACTCGGTGCGGAATGATCTCGAGGGGTACATGGTCGAGCGGCCGTGCGTCGTCTGCGCCGGGCAACGCCTCAAGCCCGAGTCG
>JAHECN010000232.1 GCA_024641735.1 Gemmatimonadota bacterium
GCTTCGCGATGGTGGCACGGCCGAAAGCGTTGCGTGACAACGCGGCGACGCCTGTCCTGTTGGATGCCATCCGTGAGTGGGAAGCGGCGCGGACCAGCGGGGCATTCGACAGCGCACAGCAAGCGCGGCTCAAGGATCCGAAGAACGAATTTCATCTGCAAGTGACCGGGCCTGGCGCGTGGAATCTTTTCCAATACGTGGCGTCACCGGTCTTCGTGCGGACTCCTGTTGAGCTCCAGCCCGGCGAACCGACGCATACGACCTGGCAGGTCCAGCAGTCGTGGGAGGCCCAGCCGCTGCAATTCCGGATGCGGCTCGTTGGGGACAGCGCCACGGCAAAGAATTTTCGGATGCAGGTCGATCGCTACACCGAGATCGTGATCCCGGTCGCGTTGCTGGCGGGGGAGAGCGTGGTTTGCGATGGATCTCCGACCGTCAGGATATTCGATGCGACCGGTCGACCAAAGGCGACCGTGCGGTTGTCGGGGCCGCCACCCGTCGTGGCGCTGGGTGCGCACACGATCACACTGGACTCCGACTTCGGCGGTGGCGGCTCCCCCAGACTGGAAGTGCAGTTCAAGGGGCGTGGCCAGGCGGCGGCGGTGCGCGGTCGTGAGTAGCGTGGGTGTGCCCGGCTCCAAGAACTTCGGGTTGAACAATAAGCGACGCTCGCCACCACGGGCATGACGGCAGCATCCGGCTGCACCGAGTTGCCATACCGACACAACCGTAAGGGGACAGCCGCGGTTGCCCGGCGCGCAAACCGGCGGCATACTCTCAGGTCAAGCGAATTTCTTTTGCAGTTGCTTCCGTCTCCAGCTGTCTCGATCCAGGTGGGTTCATGACATTTCGGCGGAATGCCTTTCGTGACGGGGAGCCCGAAGGCGTGACCGGCTTCCTATCCCCTCGGGGGAGCCGGTGGCTTCTCTGGGGATTGGTCGTGTCTGGAATCGTACTCCGATTGATTCAGTTCGCTGCACGACCCTCGTTGTGGTACGACGAAGCGATGATCTCCTTGAACATCGCTACCCGTTCATGGGCGGAGCTCCTGACTCCGCTAGCCTATGACCAGACTGCTCCGGTGATCTGGCTTTGGGCTCAGAAGCTCTTGGTGATGATCGGCGGCGTCAACGAGTTCGCTCTACGATTCCTGGCGTTGGGCATGGGGATACTCCTCATCCCGCTCGTGTGGATCTTTGCGCGCCGTATTCTTTCGACCGAGCACGCACTCTTGGTGACTGCGTTGGTCTCCTATTCACCGATGCTGATCAGATATGCGAATCTAGCCAAGCCTTATGGGGTTGATGTCACGATCGCCGTTGGCTTGTCCCTACTTGCCTTTGACCTTTCAGGTGGACAAGCCAGCCGCAAGAAATGGCTTCGTCTCGTTCTGGCTGGGCTGGCTGCGATCACAATCTCGATGCCTGCAATCCTGGTGTTGGCAGGCATTGGAATGGCCTTGCTCCTCAATCCATCGGTGAGGGCAATGCGATTTGGCATCAGCCGGGTGATTCTCATGGGCATCGCGTGGGTTGGAATGTTTGGCGGTTTCTACGTTGCCTTCTACCGCGGGGCAGCGCAAAGCAAGTTCATGCAGGACTTCTGGGAGTTCGCGCTCCTTCGTCCCAACGCGCCCGACCTCGGCGCTCGCGTGGGATTCGCAATTCACGATGTCATGTCAGGTGCTTTGGTAGGTTCGTTGGATGCCGGCCGATGGGGCCAGATGATCATGTCGGGAACGGAGGTCCAGGCGCAGCTTGCCGCCGTACTATGCATCGTCGGAACCCTCTCGTTTGTTTGGCGGCGTGAGTTCTCAGTGGCAGCACTACTCGCCGGGCCGATCCTCGCGGCATTGGTTGCCTCGACAATCGGTTTCTATCCAATCACGGTGCGGCTCATGCTGTTCACCCTACCAGCTTTCTATCTGCTGCTAGTCCGAGGGATCGTCCAAGTGGGCGCGTGGACCCCTCCGAAGCTGCAGATGTCGATTGTGGTACTCCTTGCCGTGACATTTCTTGGCCCGGAGATCGGGCGTGGATTGCTCACCTCAATTTCACCGATCAGGCAACAGGACAGTCGGCCGGTGATCGCAGAGTTTGCTCGGCAGCACCGGGGGACCGATCCTGTGTACATCTACGCTGCAGCGATGCCAGCCTGGGCGTTCTATACCACCAATTGGGCAGCGCCGGACACGGCGAGATTGCGCCGCATTGCCGAGCTCTCCAGCTCTGGTGGGGCTGCCTTTCCGAATATGATGAGTCGCGCTGGACCAGTAGTTGGCGAAGGAGAGGAGCTGAGCTTTCTCTACGAGGGGCACGCCGAACTGATTGGCGTGCCCACCGGTCGCCCGGTGCGCTGGGGTGGCGTCGTCGGAGCCGATGCTCCGGACCCACGCTGGGCCGAGAACGAGGCCAGCAGAATCCGCCGCGCCGGAGAAAGGGTCTGGGTCTTTTTCGTTCCAATCTATGTAGGAGACCGGGAACCAAATCTCCCTGACTTGCTCTCAGCGATAGCGGACCATGGCGGCGTGCAGACTTTCGAGTTTCATCGACGGGAAGCAGACCTGTACTACTTCCAGTTCTGAACCTCGAGGACCAGAAGAGGCGCTCCTCCCCGACGGCTGTTGAGAGCGGCCGATCGAAGGGGTCGCTTGCATTGCTTGGCTCCCCCAGACTGGAAGTGCAGTTCAAGGGGCGTGGTGGAGCGGAGGCAGCGCAACGCTCCCTTCCGCCCCGGGGCGCACTGCGGTAGATCTTTTGACGATCGTGATGGAGTCCGCACGTGC
>JAHECN010000093.1 GCA_024641735.1 Gemmatimonadota bacterium
TTCGAGCCCCTCATCGCCCACTCGGTCCGAACCACCTCGCTAGGTGGCGTAGGATCGCCGGGTCAGTCAGAGAGTGGAGCCTCCCGGGCTGGCTCGGAACGGTGGAAAACCCAAAGCGGTCGCGATCCCCAGGATCGCGACCGCTTTGTGCTTTCACGAAGTATGTTCCACAGGAGATGTGGAGTGTGGAAAAGTGTGAGTGTGGATAAGTGGAGTTGTCAACATGCTAATGCAATGGTGCAGCGGTACTTAGCACAGAATAGTCGTTAGTCGTTGGTCATGAGTCGTGAGACAACTGCCGGGAATCTCGCGACTCTCGACTCTCGACTCGCGACTCGCCCCCTATCCCGCCGCCTCCTCCCACGCATCCACCAGTTCCCCCGGAGACACCGTCGCGGTTCCTGACTTCCCGACCTCCACGGCCGCCGCCAGGTTCGCTATCCACACTGCCTCGGCGATCTCCGCCCCGGCCGCCATGGCGGCACCGACCCACGCGGTGACCGTGTCGCCGGCACCCGAGACATCGAAGACTTCTCGCGCGATCGAGGGCGTCCGACGGAGTGGTTTCCCATCCGAGACCAGCGCCATCCCCTCGGCACCCAAGGTCAGGAGGAGGTGGTCTGCTCCCAATCGCGTCCGGGCATGTTCCAGGTCGTGGTCTTCGGCGGCGAAGTGGGTTCCGAAGGCACTCTCCAGCTCCCGGAGGTTCGGCTTGAATACGGTGACTCCGGCATAGTCGAAGAAATGCCGTTGCTTCGGATCGACGACGATCGGAATCCCGACCTCTCGGGCACTGGCGATCAGCGCGGCGGCGAAGGCCGAATCGAGCACCCCCTTGTCGTAGTCTTCAATCAGCAGGGCGCCGCACCCCCCGACCACCGCCCGAGCCGCGTCGAGGAGGGCGCTCCGGGTCCGGTCGGGGAGGGGAGTGGTGACCTCGAGATCGATCCGGACCACTTGCTGCCCTCGGGCCACGATCCGCGTCTTCGAGGTGGTCGGACGCCCTGCCACTCTCGCCAGCCCAGACGGATCGATACCGCGGGCGTCCAGGGCCTCCACCAGCGCATCCCCCGCCACGTCATCCCCGATCGCGCCGAGCAGCCGGGGGGCGGCGCCGAGGGCCGCGAGGTTGGCGGCGACGTTGGCGGCGCCTCCGGGGACCACGCGCTCGTCCGCAACGGTCACCACCGGGACGGGGGCCTCCGGAGAAATCCGCTCGACGTCTCCCATCAGGTAGCGATCAAGCATGACATCACCGACTACCAGAATGGTCGTCTTGGCCATTCCGGCCAGCAGGGTCGCGAGTCGATCGCGGGGGACGGCAGCGAGGGAAGTGGTCATGAGTCGCGGGTCGGGAGAGAGTGAGGGAAGTCCGAAGGTACCGTGGAAAACTACCCGAGCATGGCCCTCAGCGGGTATCTTCGGCCCTATATGTCTGAATTTCGAATTGTCGCCGTGCGTGGCTCGCTGGACGAGTCGGTCCACCATCTCTCCGCCGTCGTGGTGGGCGCAGATGGCCGCCGGGTCGCACATACCGGGGATCCGGAGCTCTTTACCTTCTGGCGCTCCGCGTCGAAGCCCTTCCAGCTCCTCCCCTTGGTAGAAGACGGCGGCGTCGGGCGTTTCGGGCTCGACGACGAGATGCTGGCGCTTGCCTGCGGGTCGCACAACGCGGAGCCGGCCCATCGAGCGGTGGGAGCGCGCTGGCTCGCCGCCGTCGGGTTGGAAGAGTCACAGCTTTCCTGTGGTGGACACCCGTCGCTCTGGGCGGCCCAGGCTGAGACCATGGTGCGCGAGGGCGTGGTGCCGACCCCGCTCTGGAGCAACTGCTCCGGGAAGCATGCCGGCCTCTTGGCGCTGGCGAAGCTGCATGGTTGGCCGACTGAGGGCTACGAAGCGATCGAGCATCCGGTCCAGAACCGAGTGGCCAAAGCCGTAGCCGAGTACACCCAGGTTCCGCAGGACCAACTGGTCTGGGCGGTAGACGGCTGTACTGCCGCTGCCGTCGCGCTTCCGCTCTCTGGAATGGCGACGGCCTACGCGGCGCTCGGCGCCGGCGTGACGCCTGCCTTGGCACACATCCGTGATGCGATGATGGCCTATCCGCTGATGGTGGCGGGGAGCGAGCGGATCGATACCGTGCTGATGCGTGCCTGGCCCGGCCGCGTGGTGGCCAAGATCGGCGCCGAGGGAGTCTTCAGCGCCGCGTTGCCGACCCTCGGGGTCGGATTGACGCTCAAGATTCACGATGGGGATATGCGCTGTGCGGGCTATGCACTCATTGCCTTGCTGGAGCAGATCACCGCGCATCTTGATCCGGCGGGGGACTGGCCGATCGACGATCTGATCCGCTGGCAGTCGCCGCTGATTCGCAATACCCGTGGTGTCGTGACTGGACTGTTCCAGGCACGCGGCACACTGCACTTCGCTTGAATGGGAGACGATGCATTGACCGATCCGATGACCCCGACTCCGCTGACCGGCGGGACGCGCGCCCTGGTGGGATTCGCCGCGGCCATTGCCCAGGGAGAAGAACCGGAGATTCGTGGTCGGGTCGCAGAACTCGTGGAGCAACAGGTCCCGCCGCTCGCCATTGAAGAGCTGCTGCTGCAGTCCGTATTGATGGTGGGCTGGCCGCGCGCGCTCGTCGCCGCCTCCATCTGGCGCGCCGCTGCTCCCGCGCCGCTGACACCCGACGCCGCCACGGATCTCGACTATGCCAATCACGTCGAGTGGACAGAGCGCGGCGTCGCAACCTGCATGGCCGTCTACGGTGACAACTACCGCAAGCTTCGTGAGAACGTCGCGGTCCTGCACCCCGCGCTGGATCAGTGGATGGTCACCGAAGGATATGGCCGGACACTGTCGCGGCCAGGGCTCGACCTGCTCCGCCGCGAGCTCTGCATCGTGGCCCAGACTGCCGTGCTGGATACGCCACGGCAATTGCATTCGCACCTCCGAGGCGCCTTGAACGCTGGCGCCACCTACGCCCAAATCGACGGGACACTGGCCACGGTCAACCCCTTCATTTCCTATGACGACTTCAAGCGCGTCAAGGAACTCTGGGAAACCGTCCGAGAAAACTGGAGTCCGCTCACGTGAGTTTCGTCGATCGAGTTGTTGTGGATGTGTCTGCCGGCGATGGTGGTGCCGGTGCCTGCTCGTTTGCCCGCTACAAGTTCAAGGCGAAGGGCGGTCCGGATGGTGGCGATGGCGGAAACGGCGGCAGCGTCTACGTGCGTGCCGAGGCCAACCTCGCGACGCTGCTGGACTACCGGTACCGCACCGTCTGGAAGGCAGATCGCGGCGTGCACGGGAAGGGGAGCAACATGACCGGCGCGTCCGCCGACGATCTCTTCCTTCCGGTCCCGCCCGGCACCATCATCGTCGATGAGGAGACTGGCGAAACGATCGGCGAGGTGATGAGCCCCGGCGAGCAGGTGCTCGTCGCCAAGGGTGGGCGCGGTGGACGCGGCAATACCCGCTTCACATCCGCGACCCACCAGTCCCCCCGCGAATGGGAGCCCGGCACCGAAGGACAAGTGCGTCGGCTCGCCTTCGTGCTGAAGCTGATCGCCGACGTCGGCCTGGTCGGTGAACCGAATGCGGGAAAAAGCACCCTGCTGTCGGTGATCAGTGCCGCTCGCCCCAAGATCGCCAACTATCCCTTCACGACACTGGAACCCAACCTCGGCGTGGTCGGTCTCTCCGGATCGCGGACCTTCGTCGTCGCAGACATTCCAGGGATCATCGAGGGCGCGCATGAAGGGAAAGGACTCGGGCTCAAGTTCCTCCAGCACGTGGAACGGACCCGGCTCCTCGCCTATATGGTGCCACTCGACGAGCCGGATCCACAGGCCGTGTACGACAAACTCCGGAACGAAATCGCGCTCTACTCCCCGGTGCTCGCCGAGAAGCCGCATCTGGTGATCCTGAGCAAGCGCGATCTCCTCCCGGAGGAAGATGCCGAGCCTGAGATCGATGCGCCCGGCGCCCTGACGACGGTCACGCTCTCGTCGGCATCCGGTCAAGGTCTCGAGTCGCTGAAGGAATGGCTCTGGGCCGCCGTACAGGAATTGCGAGTTGAAGTTCCGAGGGACGACCGCTGGTCACCAGACGACGAGATCCATGTTGAGTCCGAAGCCGACGTCGCCGAAGCACCGGCAGACGAACAAGACGATTTCGAAGAGGGCAACGAGCCCGACGACCTCCTCGACGAATGACCGTGCCGAGCGCCACGCCTATCTGGCGTTGGCGCTGGTGCCCGGGCTCGGCGCCCGCCGACTCGCCGCTCTCCTTTCCCACTTCCAATCGATCGCCGCGATTCTCGACGCCCCGCTGACGGAGTTGGCGGAGGTGGCGCGTGTGCCCGGTGTTGTGGCGCGGGCGATCCACCGCGCCTCGGTCGAACAGGTCCCTGCCGTGCTCGCACGCGCCGACGCGCTGGGGCAGGAGGTCCTGACACCCGAGGACGCCGCGTTTCCTGCCGCACTCCGGTCGATTCCGGATCCGCCGATCGCGCTCTGGGTGCGTGGTGCCGTCGATGCGCTCCAGCGCCCCGCGGTCGCGATCGTGGGCAGTCGCGATCACACGCCGTACGGAGAAGAGGTGGCGCGCGACGTCGCGACGGCCGCGGTGCGGGCTGGGATCGCCGTCGTGAGTGGGATGGCCCGCGGACTCGACGCGGTTGCGCACGAGGCGGCACTCGATGCGGGAGGGATCACCATCGGCGTGCTCGGCAATGGCGCGGACGTCCCATATCCGCGTGGCAATCACCGACTCTACGAGCGCGTCGTGGAGCGCGGACTCCTGTTGACTGAGCATCCTCCCGGCGAAGAAGCACGTGCCGGACACTTTCCACGCCGCAATCGGTTGATCAGCGGATTGTCGCGGGCGATCGTCGTGGTCGAAGCGGCGCTCGGTTCGGGAACGATGATCACTGTCACGGCCGCGCTCGAGCAGGGGAGGGAAGTGCTGGTGGTTCCCGGCCCGATCACCTCACCGACTTCTCGCGGAGCCAACCGTCTCCTGCGCGAAGGCGCCACCCCGCTGCTCGAAATCGGCGATCTGTTGGCGCTCTTCGGTGCCGAGGCCGCGCCAACGGTGGCGGGGCCGGCCGATCCGCCGCCCTGCACCCTCTCACCCACCGAGACGCGCGTCTACTCGGCGTTGACCTATTCGGGGCGACAGATCGACGACTTGGCGTTGACCGTGGGACTGCCGATCGGCGAACTGCTCGCGACGCTGCTCGGTCTCGAAATCGGAGGGCTGGTCCAGTCCCTCCCCGGCGGCCATTACCGGCGCCGAGAGCGCTAGCCCGCGCACCCGTTACCATTCCCGCGTGTACCTCTACCTCCATGTCCCCTTCTGCGCCCGGCGCTGCTCGTACTGCGACTTCGCCATCGCGGTGCGTCGCGAGACGCCCGACCAGGAATACCTCGACGCGATACGTGTCGACTGGGAAGCGCGTCGTAGTGTCCCGGCGTGGGAGGCATCCCCCGAGATCGCCACGATCTACTTCGGCGGCGGCACGCCGTCCCGGCTCCGCGGCGAGACACTGTCCGAGATCATCGCGATGCTCCGCCGCGACCGTGCGGTTGCCGCGGACGCCGAGATCACCATTGAGGTGAATCCCGACGACGTCACACGTGAGCGAGCGGAGCGTTGGCGCACGGCCGGGATCAATCGGATTTCACTCGGGGTGCAGAGTCACGACGCTGGTGTGTTGGAGTGGATGCATCGGACCCACACCGCCGAACAGGTGCCCGCGGCGATCGCCGCGCTCCGGCAGGCCGGGTTTGCCAACATCTCGATGGACCTCATCTTCGGTCTTCCCGTCTCGCTCGACCGCGATCTGACGCGCGACCTCGAGCGGACCTTCGCGCTCGAACCGACCCACCTCTCCCTCTACGGGCTGACGATCGAGCCACACACCCCCCTCGCGCGTTGGACCAACCGCGGCGAAGCCACCGCCATTCCGGACGAGCGGTACGCCACCGAGTACCTCGAGGTCCATCAGGCACTCGTGGCACATGGCTTCGAGCACTACGAGGTCTCGAATGCGGGCCTGCCGGGGTTCCGGGCGCAGCACAATTCGGCCTATTGGCGGGCAGTGGATTACGTCGGACTCGGCCCGTCAGCCCACTCGCTGTTGGCGGGAGTCCGTTCCTGGAATGTGCGGGAGTGGGCGGAGTTTTCCCGTCTGGCACAGGCCGGGGAGCGGCTTGAAGCAGGCTCCGAGGCGCTTGACCCTGCTGCCCGGCGCTTGGAGGAGCTCTACCTCGGACTGCGGACTTCGGACGGGCTGGCCGAGGGGAATCTCCCCGCCACAGCCCGGGATGCGTGGATTTCCGCCGGGTGGGCCACGCGCTCCGATGGGCGGGTCCGGCTCACGGCCGAGGGGTGGCTTCGGCTGGATGCGCTGGTCACGGCGATCGCAGATTCCTAACTTTCCCCGTATGCATGACACCGAATCCCTCTCCGAGCGCGAGCGCCGGGTCCTCGAGGCCGTGATCGAGACCTATATCGCCACCGCCGAACCCGCTGCCAGCAAGACGGTGGCGGCTCGATCGGCGCTGGGGATTTCCTCGGCCTCGATCCGGAACACGATGTCGAACCTCGAGGCCAAGGGGTACCTCTATCACCCCCACACCTCGGCGGGCCGGATCCCAACCGACGCGGCCTACCGACTCTACGTCGACCGCATGGTGCGGGGGACCCCGCCGGACTCCAAGGTGCGCGAGCATCTCGAGTTCGAGCTGGGGGCGGCCAACGCGACGGAAGAACTGCTCCTTCGGGCGGCGCAGGTGCTGGGGATCGTGACGCAGGAGCTGGGGGTCGCGGTAGGCCCGGCGCTGGACGAGATCGTCCTGGAGCGGGTCAACATGGTCGCGGTCTCCTCGGACCGACTCCTGCTGGTGTTGAATCTTCGGAGCGGGACCGTCCGAACGATTTATGTGCGCCTTCCGGGTATCTTGTCGCGCGAGCAACTCGACGAAGTCCAGCGGCTCCTCAACGAGCGCCTGGCCGGGTTGTCACTCCGCGAGGTGCGCCAGACCATCGGTGACCGGTTGCGGGATGCCTCAGCTTCGCGTGAGGTGACGGAGCTGCTCGACATCATCCTGGCGGAGGGGGATGGGCTCTTCGATTTGCAGGGCAACGATGTGGTGCTGGGGAGTTCGTCCGCCCTGGTGGAACAGCCGGAGTTTGCGTCGAGCGAGCGAATGCGTTCGTTGCTCTCCCTGACGGAACAGCGTGATCTCCTGCGCGCCGCGTTGGCGCAACGGAAGCAGGATGGCATGACCATTACGATTGGCGGCGAGCATGGCGAGCCGGGATTGGCTGGCTTCACGCTCGTGACTTCGACATACCGGCGCGGCGGCGCGACCGGTGTCATCGGCGTGCTGGGACCGACGCGGATGCCTTATGACAAGATTATCGGCCTCGTCGAACATACCGGACGTTTGGTCGAGGGACTGCTGCAGTGACCGATTTGTATCAACTCCTCGGCGTGTCACGTGACGCGTCGGACGATGACATCAAGAAGGCGTATCGGAAGCAGGCGATGGAATTCCATCCGGACCGGAATGCGTCGCATGATGCCGAAGAAAAGTTCAAGGAGATCTCCGAGGCCTACCAAGTGCTCTCGGATCCGAACAAGCGCGCCTATTACGACCGCACCGGTCAGGTGGGTGGTAACGGGGGTTTTGGTGGAGCGGGCTTCCAGCATATCGATCTCTCCGAAGCGCTCAACATCTTCATGCGCGACTTCGGCGGTATGGGAGGGTTGGAAGGGATCTTTGGTGGTGGACGAGCCTCGGGCGAGATGAACCGCGGCCAAGACATCCGCGTGACGGTCAAGCTCTCGCTGGTGGAAGTGGCTCTGGGCGCAAAGCGGAACATCAAGATCAAGACGCTCACGGCGTGCGAGAATTGCAACGGCAGCGGGGCCGCCAAGGGTACCAAGCCGGTGAAGTGCGGCAGCTGCGAAGGCAGCGGGGAAGTGCGCCGCGCCGCGCGGTCGATGTTTGGGCAATTCGTGCAGGTCGGACCGTGTGGTGTCTGCCGTGGTGAGGGGACGGTCGTCCGGACGCCGTGCGAAGTGTGCCGCGGTGAGGGACGGGTGAAGGGTGAGCGGACGGTGTCGGTGGACATTCCGGCCGGCATCGCGGATCACAACTACCTCACCATGCGCGGCATGGGGGCCACAGGACAGCGCGGCGGTACGCCTGGTGACCTGCAGGTGATGATCGAGATCATGGAGGACGAGCGCTTCGAGCGTCAGGGTGATGATCTGCTCTACGATCTGCCGCTCTCCTTCTCGCAGGCGGCGCTCGGCACCATGGCGATGATTCCGACACCGTACGGCGATGAAGCCGTCGAAGTGCCCGCCGGATCCCAAGCTGGCACCGTGCTCCGGCTTCGGAACAAGGGGATTCCTCGGCTCGGTGGGACAGGAACCGGAGACCTCAACGTGCGACTCTACGTCTGGACGCCGGACGATCTGAACGATGAGCAGCGCCGGCTCTTCGTAGAGCTTGCGCAGCACGAAGGCGATGGACCAGGCCGCAAGGGCGGCTTCTGGTCGAAATTGAAGGAGGCGCTGGGCGCATGACACATCAGTGGTGGCGCATCTGTGTCGAATGCCGGCCGGAGGACACTGACGCCGTTGCGGCGGCGCTTGTGCTGGCGACGGGGCAGGGTGTCGAGGAACCGGAAGCAGGGGTGGTGCTCTCCGTGGGCACCTCGGAGGATGACGCCAAGCGTGTCGTGAGCGACCTGGTTGAGCTGTTTGAGGAGTTGGAAGGAAGCGTCACGCCGCTCGATCCCGTGGATTGGTCGATCAAGTGGCGCGAAGGGATCATCACGCGCCGCTTCGGTCGGTTGGTTGTCACGGCGTCGTGGCTGCCGGTGGAGCCGCAGGGCAATGAGGTGGTGCTCTCGCTCGATCCGGAGTCGGCGTTTGGCAGCGGCGAGCATGGCTCGACGCGCGCCGCGATGACGCTTCTCGAGCGCCACCTGAAGCCGGGTGATCGCGTGCTCGACTACGGCAGCGGTTCCGGCATTCTCTCGATCGCTGCCGCGCTCCTCGGTGCGTCGACGGCGATCGGCATCGAAGTCGATGATGATGACTTCCCGATCGCCGAGGCGAACGCCGCCAAGAACAAGGTGAGCAACACGGTCACCTTCTTGATCGGTGACGCGGGTGATCTGGGTGTGCTCGCCGGACCAGCCGAAGTGGTGTGTTCCAATATTCTCCGCACCGTGAACACGTTGCTGCTTCCTGCGATTCAGCGCTCGCTGGTACCGGGTGGCATTGCGATCTTCGCGGGGATGGAAGACGCCGAGGAAGAGTTGTTCCGTCCGGTGCTGGAAAGGGCGGGCTGGGTGATCGTCGATGATTGCCACGACGCGGGCTGGTGGGGCGTGGCGGCGCGCTTCGGGTGATTCGTCTCCTCGTCACGCCAGGGACGCTGCTGGCCGGCAGCTCAGTGGCGCTCGAGGAGGATGAGGCGCACCACCTGACAGTGCGCCGAGTTGAGAGTGGCGCCACGGCAGAGGCGTTGGATGGGGAAGGGAGCCGCGGCGCGGGCACGGTCCATCGCAAGGGAAAGCAGTGGTCCTTCTTGGTGGCGTCGGTCGCGCAGTTCGCGCGGCCGGCGCCGTTGTTGTTGGCGGTCGGTGGTGGTGACAAGGATCGCTTCCTCTGGCTCGCAGAGAAGTGCGCCGAACTCGGCGTGAGCCGATTGATTCCGCTCGAAACCGCGCGGACCAAGCATGTCGAGAGTCGACTGCGTGCCGGCACGATCGAGAAGGGACGTCGGCGTGCGCGCGAGGCATGCAAGCAATCCGGGAACCCCTGGGCACCGGTGATCGATGAGATCACGCCGATCGATCAACTCCCGGCAATCGACGGCGGCACGTGGTGGCTCGCCGACGGCGCGGGTGCACCGGCTTCCGTACTCGCTCCGCAGCAGGCGGTTGGCTGGTTGATTGGTCCCGAGGGCGGCTTTACGGTTGAGGACCTCGCCAGCCTACAGCGTTCCCACGCACCGATCGCTGTGACGCTCGGCGCGCATGTCCTGCGTTTCGAAACTGCCGCACTCGCCGCTGCCGTCATCACGCACGACCGGCGACGCGATGCCTGACACCCCGGCGCGTCCCCTCGACGCGCTGCTGGCAAAGGATCTCGCGGTCCTTGATAGAGCACACCTCCGCCGAGTTCCGCACCTTGTCACGTCGCGCCACGCGGCCACGCTCACCAGTGATGGCGGGCCCTGCGTCGACTT
>JAHECN010000233.1 GCA_024641735.1 Gemmatimonadota bacterium
TTCGACAGCTCGGCCGCATAACGTTCCACCACGCTGTGGTAGGCGTATTCGGCGTTGACCTGCTCGTGCTCAATCAGGCGGGTCACCTCGTCCATGACCACTGGATCTTCGAGCACCAGCAGGTGTGCATCGAAAATCGCGGCATGGTCGGACCGCATGGCTTCGGTGAGGCGGTTTTGCACCTCCAGGATCTGCTGACGGGTGTCGAGGAGCGCCTTCTCCAAGCGGCCAATTTCCTGCGGTGCTTGTTCCACCGGGATTTCGTGCCGCTTGATCGCCAGTTGATGCCGGCCGAGAAGGTGGATTTTGGCGCGAACGACCCCTATGGAGACGGCAATGCCGTGGAAAACTTTCTCTCCATGGCCGGTCGAGGCTGACATTGTCCACAGTGATAATCCACCCTGTGCCCAATGGGAATGAAATTCTGGAGGGTCAAACCAATCGAAGCTGCCTGCAAAACGGTGGCAGCGAAATGTGAGTCGGCTCCGCTTTCATGGGAATTGAGCCGCCACACGTCGGTTTCTACAAGGTATTGAAAGACCCTAATCAGGGTCCGGATTTCTCAGTATTCTCAGCGGGCGGGCGTGCTCCGGCTGCGCAAGCCGTGTCCCGCGTGCCGCCATCCCAAGGGGGAGGCAGTCGCTTCTCCGTTACTCTTTCTCGGCGGGGGTTTCTCCCGTATGCGCTGCTTGGACGGCTTCGATGACTTTGGCCGCCAGCTCGGCCGAGTCTTTCAACGCCTTGATGGCGGCTTCCCGTCCCTGACCAATCAGTTCTCCGCTGAACTGGACCCAGGCGCCTTTCTTTTCGAGCACACCCAGTTTGAGGCCCACATCCAACAGGCTGCCCATTTGGTTGATGCCCTGGTTGAACATGATGTCAAACTCGGCCTCGGCGAAGGGGGGCGCCACTTTGTTCTTCACCACCTTCACCTTCACGTGGCTGCCGATCGCGGTGCCGCTGGAATCCTTGATGGCCTCCTTGCGTCGGATGTCCATGCGCACGCTGGCATAAAACTTCAGGGCCTTGCCGCCGGGGGTGGTTTCCGGACTGCCAAACATGACTCCCACCTTCTCGCGAATCTGGTTGGTGAAAATGCACGTGGTCTTGGCCTTGGCCAGGATGGCCGTGAGCTTGCGCAACGCCTGGCTCATCAGGCGGGCCTGCATGCCCATGGTGGCCATGCCCATATCCCCCTCCAACTCGGCCTTGGGCACCAGCGCCGCCACGGAATCGATGACGATGACATCCAGCGCATTGGACCGGGCCAGCGTCTCGCAAATCGTCAGCGCTTCTTCGCCGCTGTCCGGCTGCGATACCAGCAGGTCATCCAAATTAACCCCCAGTTTCTTGGCATAACCCGGATCGAGCGCGTGCTCTACGTCGATGAAGGCCGCCAGTCCTCCGGACTTTTGCGCGTTGGCCACGATGTGCAGCATCAAGGTGGTTTTGCCGGAGGATTCCGGTCCGTAAATCTCCACCACGCGTCCGCGCGGCACCCCGCCCACCCCCAACGCGATGTCCAAGCCGATGGCGCCGGTAGGGATGACCTCCATTTTCTTCTGCGCCCGCGCATCGCCCAGTCGCATGATGGCGCCTTCGCCGTAGGATTTGGTGATGCTGGAGATGGCGGCGTCCAATTCCCGGCTGCGCCGCTCATGGTCCTGTTTGGCGGAATCCGCTCCCTTGTCCGTGGTTTTCTCTGAGGCTTTCGGAGGCATAATGAATGTCTTGGTTAATGGCCTGATTTAAGGCCCGAAGGTTACGCCGCACCCCAGACTGAGTCAAACAGAGTGAGCTTCTCCTTTGCCCGGGACGCCCCGGTCAGACTCCTGTGGACTCGACTTGGAAAGCGGGAGTGCCGGAGAGACTCTGGTCATCCGCGGGAGGTGCCGGGGGCTCTGCTGTGATCGCCGCAGTCGCCTTGGGCGCGGCCGCTTTGGCGGGTGCCTTGGGCTGTTGGGCGGCATCCGGATGTTTGGCCCGCTTGTTTTTGGGCAGCGGGCTGACCATGAGGACGATGGTTCGTCCATTCAGCTTGGGCTGGAAATCGGATTGGCCATAGGGCGCCACCTTTTCCAGAAAGCTATCCACCACTTGAAAACCCACCTCGGTGTGCGCCATTTCGCGCCCGCGAAACCGCAGCGCGACTTTCACCTTCATGTCCTCGCAGAGGAAGTCGATGGCGTGCCCCACTTTCACTCCGAGATCGTGCGGATCAATGCGCGCACTGAGCTGGACCTCTTTGAGCAGGCTCGTGTGCTGGTTCTTCTTGGATTCCTTTTCCTTTTTCGCCTGTTCGTAGCGGTACTTGCCGTAATCCACCACGCGGCAGACCGGCGGTTCGGCATTGGGCGCCACCTCGACCAGGTCCACTCCCCGGGCGCGGGCCAGCGTGAGCGCGTCGCCGATGGACAGGATGCCCACCTGGCTGCCGT
This sequence comes from Gemmatimonadota bacterium, assembly GCA_024641735.1. Taxonomy (GTDB): domain Bacteria; phylum Gemmatimonadota; class Gemmatimonadetes; order Gemmatimonadales; family GWC2-71-9; genus Palsa-1233. Next base: position 2,439 of record JAHECN010000233.1, read on the forward strand.
CGGCATCCACCACCCGCACCTCACGCGCGCGGATTTTGCCGTTGACCCTGACGAACGGACCGGAGGAACGATTGGAACGTGAACGGAAAGGGCGGCTCAAGCAGCCCCTTTCGGTTGAAGCATAATCATCTGAGAGGATTTTTGTCTGATAATGTCACTGGACAATTTCAAGTTGCAAATAAGCCAAGGCAGGTGGCTTTCGCAAGCAAATTCGCTTAATTATTACTGAATCCACCCTCCTCCCACCACGAGGTCTTCCTGGTAAAACACCGCCGCCTGGCCGGGGGTGATGGCGCGTTGCGGTTCATGCAGCTTCACGCGTGCGGT
>JAHECN010000094.1 GCA_024641735.1 Gemmatimonadota bacterium
GCGAGCTCGGCGGCCATCGTGGCGGATGCCAGTTCCGCGTCGGCTGTGAGCGACCGGGAATCAAGCGGAGGCTTGGATTCAATCGCACTGGCCTGATCCGACAACTCCGCCTCAAGCGTTGCCGACATCTGCGTGGAACTGCCAAACTGCCCCTGCGCGAGAAAGGCGTGGATGGCGCCGCCCAAGAGTGGCAATCCGATCGCAACCAGTAGGGCGAGCCCTCCTCCAGGTTCGGCAGTGTGGCGGGAGGTGCCAGTGGTTGACTCTGAGAATGCCTCAAATGAATGGAACGCAGCCAGCATGACAGCAACCAGGAAAGTGCTGAACGCGAGGCCATGGAGAAGCTTGTGGGCGCGCTCGAGTCGATGGGCATTGCGGCGATGGTAGGCGGCCTGGGACTTCAGGATGGCGTTCAGCCAGTTTCTGCACTGGAGGAGGTAGCCGGGACTGCACGCGCCAGGGAAGAGCCCGGCCTCGCGTTGGATTGCTCGGACGTACCAATCGACCCAATCGATTCGGCGGGATGCGGAGTTCGGGCCGTGCCGGACGATCGGTGCTCGGCCCAATGGGAGGAGGAAAAGGAAGTGGCGGAGCCGTTCAGCCACCAGCCGATAGTCTACCCATCGTTCGTGAAAGCGTCGGTGTTGGCCCCACCCGTAGACGGCGAGCACGCAAAGTAGAATGGCGAGCTCTGAGAGGACACAGACCAATGCGGCAAGCTGCGACGTCATTACCAGTGGGCCGACGATGATTGGCCCCGCGCTACCCGAGGCGAGAAAGCCCAGGACAGCCATAAGTACCGCGAGTGGTGACAGGAACAGGATGTACGTTGCAAAATCTCGGTATCGTGTGGCGTAGTACGTGGCCAAATTGTCCGACCAAGAGAAGTATCGCAGCATCCTCGCTTCTAGTCCGTGTCGTACCTCAGCGGCTTCCATGTCGTGGTCGAGTTCGTCCCATTCTGCTTTCGTTGCAGCGATATGATCCGTTGGGTGTCGCGACAGCTGCATCGGCCACTGCCTCGCAGATACGCGCACCAGTAGATCGAACAGCCCCCCGAACCAGCAGCGCCGAATTGTCTCGCCGTGCAGGTACTCTCGAAGTGCCCTGCCCGCCTGCGAGCGCCGCTCGCCCTGCGAAGGCGCACTTGGCGGCGCAACAATGGCACGGAGGCGATCAGACAAAGCCCCGAGGTCGGCGTCGCGTACCGCGCGCCCATCGTGGAAAGCCAAGAAGGTGATGCGATCCGGATGCTTGGGGTCAATCCACAGGACAGGCAATCCGGCGGCGCAGGCTTCCTTAGCTACTTCTGCCGTACCACCATGCCCGTTGGCGCGCTCTCCATCCCATACCGCAATCATGATGTCCGAATGCCGCATGACCATTTGGCCCACGTTCCAATATGCTTCTGGTGTTCCTGGCGCACCGTCGAGCTCAAAGACGGACCCCGTCTTGCGAGCCGTCGCAATCAAGTCCAGAAAGGTCTCCTGTACCGCTGGATCCATCAGTTCCCTTGCGAATTCCTCCGCCGAGTAGGGGAGCGGGACTTCGAGCTCAAATCCTAGGTCGCTCGCAACCGAGGCGACCAAAATGTCAGCTCCGTCTGCAAGCGGAGAGACGAGCCGGAGCGTCGCTGGTGTGTTCGCATAGACGCCCAGATAGTCCTGTGCGAGTGCCCTCGAAACCGTTGCAATGTCCAAGAGGACCCGGCGGATAGTTTCTCGGAGCGTAGCGGTCGAAGCCCCGAGTTTGTCCGATCTGTGCCCCGTGACGCCTACCCTGATGGTGAACGTTGGCGTTGGTGGATTGCGCGCATCATCTCCGGACAACCGAGTAGCGGTTGGGCGATTCATTTCACCTTCAAGTTGAGTGTCAGCGAGTGGGGTCGCGCGGCCCTATCTCACCTTGATGATGGACTGGCATGCCGGGCAGGTAACTTGGAGGTGTTTGTCATGAAAGAAGCCGCCTTCTTCCCGGTACGCGACCCGCGTGTTGGCGCAGTCCTGACACACCTTCGCACGGCAGACCGGGCAGGTGAACCCAACGCTTCGGCCAAACATTCCTGTTCCTGCACCACAGATACGACAACTCACTGTGCACTCCCTCCTCAGTCAGGTGTCCGAGAAACCTCCGGAAACGAGCGATCTCTGCGTTTCCGGAGGTGGTCCCGGCGCTACTTCCCAATTCTCATGCCAATCGCGATCACAGGACCTGACTGCGAAGTCACTTCCGCCGGAGTTTCTGGGAGGTCGTCGATCGTTTGGAGGCGCCAGCCAATGGCGGCAAAGAAGGGGAGATCTCGCGGGGCCTGATAAAGGAGCAGCGCCTCGCCATCGTGGCCGCGGTAGGTAATGGAGGGATCCTCCAGGCCCTTCGATGTGTTGGCGAGCTGTACTCCTGCATTGAGGGAGATCGCGAGCCCACTTCCACCGATCTGCCACTGGGAGCGGATCCCAGCACGCCCTACGGTCAGAGTCTCACGTGCGGGGTCACGTGGCTGATCTCGCTGGAGAATGCCGAGCTCGACGCTGAACTGGGTCCCGCCGAGGAGTAGGCGCGCCTCTCTTGATGTGAAGTTGCCCACCGTGACCTGCCCACGCTTGAGCGCGAGTTTCTGTGTTCGAAGCACAATCCCGATATTGTCGGTCCTGGCAAGGAGCTCTGCACCCTGTAGCGAGCCGCTCGACGCGTCCACGCTCCCCCCAAACGACGTCGCCCCATTCATTGAGACGGACTGCAGCCCGAGTCGCAATTCCCGAGGGGAACGCTGACCATCCATTGCCTGACCGGAAAGCGTGGTGATCGGACTCACCAGGAGTGCGGTCAGCGTGACGAAGATACGAACGGGTGTCATTTGTCCTCCATACGCATTTTGGCGTAGCCGCGATAGCTCGCTTGCCGCTCGCGGTTGTCAGCCAGCAGCTTGGTCTGGGTCGCGAGCCATTCGCGCTGCAGGTTGTCGTTGAACACAACGTTTTCGGGGAGTGCTCTTCCCTCATCGAGTAGCCAACTGCCGACCGCAGTGATGACCCCGAGACCAATACCCCAGCTTGACGCGCGACTATTCGGACTGGGGCCAGTTGCAAGTTCCTCCGGCGGTTTCGCTCGAACGGCGAAGGCAGTGAAGGCTCCGATCATTATCCCTGAGAGGACTGACGCAGTGCGTGCAGGGCGCATCCGCACTGGCTTTGTATTCTTCCTGTCCCATGTCATCGGTACCCGATTCAGGACGAATGAAGGTGCATAAAGTTCGATTGCCACCTTCGAGGTCAGCACTTCTCCACCTGCGACATTGGTTGCCTCGATCGTGGCTACATACTCGCCTGACGGAAAACGGGGTTGTTCTTCCATGACTGGTTGAAACCGCAGTGTCGCAGCCGTTGCGGGGCCGCTGCTGTCAACGACGACTGGGGCCCCTCCGAGTCGCGACACGAGCAAAAGGCGAAATTGGGCCGGAAGGGTCGTCTGCGAATAAATCGGTATTGCACCGGAAGCACCTTCAATGGTGACACTGTCACGCGCTGAAGCCTCCAGCCCGAATGTCGTTCGGCGTGCCATGGCAAGCAGGGAGTCGAGCCCTGGCCACGATATGGCTCGCCTTGGCGATGCCGTCGGTGCAAATCGGATCAGCGCGCGGAGCTGCGTAAGCGCGCTGTCTTCGTGCTGGTCAACATGACTCCGTGGGAAGAGCGCGGCAGCGCTCAGGAGCAATGCACGAGCGCGTTCTGCCCTGAGTAGCGGGTTCCTAAGAGCTTCTCGCGCCATTGAATCTGCGGCCGAATAGTTTCTGTTTTCATGCTCCCGCTCCCCGGCAGCCAAGAGCCGCTCGATGATGGCACGGCTCGAATCTTCCTGCCCCAGAAGACTGCCCGTAGGAATTGCAGCCGCGCATGTGAGCAGTAGTAGGCCATGTAGTCGAAGTGTGTAACGTCGCACGCTTCCTCCTCGGGGGCTTGGTTAGCTGTCGGGACAAATAGCGCTTCGGTTGATTGTCGGTTCTGCGTTTGTCCCCGGGGAAATGACGATGGAGCTGTCAACACGGGGGTTGCAGCCAAGTCGGCTGATCAGCAAATGCACGCGCCCAAATGGCACCGGGAACCACACTCCGTCTTCCGTGAGCCGAATCGGGTCTCCTTTTCCGTTGACAATTACGTAGGTGTTGGACATCGGCGACCCGATCCGTATTCGTGTGCTTTGGGGGACGTCGGTTGGGGCGGCCTTCCCGGCGGTTGATTCAGCTTGACTCGCTTGGGCGCCGGGCGGAATTGTTGTGACGTTTCTGGTGAGGCTTTCCAATTCCTTCTTGGCCGCCGTCGGTCGACCTTGCCCCTGCTTCGTGGGAGTCACCGTCGCGGGAGGCAGCGCCGGGCTCATTTGCGCTTCGGGTGCATGACTTAATGGGCTGTCTATCACTGCTGCCTGCGGAGCCGGAGTCGAGGGAATCTCGGCCGGGACTACTGGGGTGCGACTCGACGCGTACCATCCCCCGGCCAAGACGATCACGACGCCGGCCACGGCCGCCGCTCGCCGACCGAAACGCTGCTTTGACGGCGCAACGGGCAGCACTCCCCCAAGCCGTGGTGTGTCCGGTGATACTTCCTGGGACTCCCCAAGGATTTCCGCGACCGTCGCGACCAATTCCCCGAGGTGATCCTGCGCAGAAGATCCAATCGCGTCGAGCCAATGCGTGCTGGAGAGGAAATACTCGAGCGACCGTGATGGATTCACGTTCTCGATCCGAAACGGGAGAACAGTCACTCTCTTGTTTACTGCTCGCTCCACTTCGCGTTTGACCTGAACGGACTCGTTCGCATTGGCACTTAGGATCAACACCATGACGCGACTGGCGGTGATCGCCTCGATGATTTCAGCTCCCCAGTCCATCCCGGGAGTGACATCGCGAGGTGCAACCCAGCAGGGGATGCTGTTCGCCTCCAGACGGGCACACGCCGCTTCGGCGATCGCCCGGTCGTCATGTGCGTAGCAGAGGAAGACTTGATGGGCCATAGGCGGGTTGCCGAGCATGCCAAGGTGAACCGACTGTCCACCCAGGTCCCGGGTCGGCCGAGTGGGTCGTTTTTCTATGGTGTGAATATTCGCACCAATCAACCAATGCCCCGTCAGGCGGCCGTCAGATGATCGAATCAGCCCCCCGCGGGGCCCGGTTCGCCGCTATTCTTCCCCCATGCCCCGCCCCCACCCCCTCTCCTCCCTCACCCACACCCTCTTCACCGGTCCCTTCCGGGCCGTCAAACACGCGGACTTCCGGCGTTTCCTCACCGGCCAGGGGATCTCCTTGGTCGGGACCTGGATGCAGTCGATCGCCCAGGGGTGGTTGGTTCTTGAGCTGACACGCTCCGCGTTCGCGGTCGGTCTGACCGCGACGCTCTCCACGCTGCCGATTCTGCTGTTCACTCTGTATGGTGGCGTCGTCGCCGACCGCGTCGACAAGCGCAAGTTCATCATGCTGCTGCAGTGCGTCATGATGCTGGAGGCGGCCGCGCTCGCCGTGCTGACGCTGACAGGGCACGTGACCGTCGAATGGATTTGGGCACTCGCCCTGATCTTCGGATTGGCGACCGCCTTCGAGGTGCCGGCGCGACAAGCCTACATCGTCGAACTGGTGCCGCCGGAAGATCTCGTCTCCGCCGCCGCCGTGAACTCCACCACCTACAACCTCGCCCGGGTGGTCGGTCCCGCGATCGCCGGTCTGGTCGTCGCCTTCGCCGGCACCGGCGCGGCCTTCGCGATCAATGCGGTGTCGTACCTCGCCGTGCTGGTCGGGCTCTCGCGGATCACCGCCATCTACACGCCCCGCGAGAAGAGCCCGCGACCCTCCGTCTTCACCGGGATCCAGTTCATCCGCTCGCGGCCGATCCTCAGCGCGCTCTCGCTCCTGATGGTGCTGCTGACCGTGCTCAGCGCGTCCTTCATCCCGATCATGGCGGTCTACGCCCGCGAAGTCCTCCATGTCGGTGCCCGTGGCTTCGGTGCCCTGACCTCCGCGGTCGGCGTGGGGGCCGTGGCCGGCGCCGTGATGATCGGGGGCGTCGGTTCCCGCTTCCCGCGGCCTCGCGCCGCGATGATCGGCTCGCTCGTCCTGGGGGTCGCGGTGATTGGGCTCGCGCTGAGTCGCGCCGTGACCCTGTCGCTGGTGCTGCTCTGCTTCGCGGGCGCCGCGATGGCGACCCAAGGGATCGCCACCGCGACCTCCTTGCAGTTGGCCGCCCCCAACGAACTGCGTGGCCGCGTCATGGCCGTCTATTCCTTCGTGGTCCTCGGCCTCGCCCCCTTCGGGGCGTTCCAGGCCGGTTGGGTCGCGGAACATTTCGGCGCGGCATGGAGCATCGGATTGAGCGGCACCATCGCGCTCATCGGTACGGCATATTTGGGAAAGCAACTCTGGCATGGGAAGGAGGAAGCATGCTGATCACCATCTCGCGCGAATACGGGGCCGGTGGCTCATCGCTCGCGCATCGCGTCGCGGCAACGCTCGACTGGAAATTGGTCGACAACCAACTCGTCGAAGAGGTGGCGCGCCGCGCTGGGCTCAGTCCCGACGAAGTGGTGCGCAAGGAAGAGCGCGGACCAACCTTTGTGGAGCGACTCGCCCGCGCACTCACCGCCGCGACACCGGAAGTGCTGGGACCCTCCAGCGCCGAGTTGCCGGAACAGGAGGAGTCGCGATTGGTGCGGATCACCGAGCAGGTCGTCGCGGAGGCGGCCCAGAATCATGCGGTGCTGGTGGGACGCGCCGCGGTGGCGGTCGTCGGTCGGCACGAAGGGGTACTGCATGTGCGCTTGGTGGCCTCGCTGCCGCATCGCATCGAGGTGGTCGCTCGGCGACTCGCAATCACACCGGACGAAGCGGAGAAGCGCATTCGCGATGTCGATTCGCATCGCGCACGCTATCATCGCCAATATTACGACCGCGACGCCCACGATCCGCACCACTATCACATGGTGCTGAACACCGGCTGGCTCGGTTTGGAGCGGGCAGCCGCTCTCGTCGTGGCGGCGGCACGGGGCGGTTGAGCACTCTGGGAAAACTCCCTTCGAGCCGGTTCCGCCGATGCCCGTGAGGGGCGTTTCGTCGCGCTCCGCCAAGCGTTCCTGCCTTTGGGCTGTGAGCTACGATCGTCCTTTGCCAATCAGGATGCGGGTTCCGACGCGAATTCGGCTTTTGTTCGGGAAACCGTGAATACCCGAAGTTCCTACCCTGCCAGCAGTTAGCCATCTTGACAGGCGCGGGACGGTCCCTAACTTGTTGCACGGTGCATCGGGGGGAAGCGGCCGATACGCGGTACCGGCCTCGGTGACCACTTTTCAACTACAAGGAGTAGCAATGCGGAAGTTTGTAATGGCAGCTGCACTGGTCGCACTGGTGGCATGTGGCGACAAGGCGGCGGAGCAGGCGGCGGCGGATTCGGCGAAGATGGCAGACAGCATGCGCGTCGCTGACAGCACCGCTGCAGCGGCTGCCGAAGCCGCAGCAAAGATGGTCGCTGACAGCATCGCGATGGCGGACAGCGCAGCAGCGGCCGTCGTCAAGCCGTAAGCTGGTCAGTACCCCATGCACCGACAGCGCCCCGGAGAATTCCGGGGCGCTGTTTTTTTATCCGGCCCGAAGTTCCAGTCCCCAGTCTGGCAACTCGATGACCGTTGCTTCTGCTCCTCCCGCCATGACACGAGCACCCACGTCCACCTCGCGGCGCAGGACGGCCAGGGCAATCACTGCGCTGCCGATCTGTCCGACCGTGCGGATCGTGCCAATGCTCCGCTCTGTGGTCCGCACTTCATCACCGAATGGCGTCGCATCGTCTTTCCATCGCAGTCCACGCAACACCCGATTGGTGTGCCCACGGAAATGGAGGCGTGCCACCGTTTCTTGTCCGGTGTAGCAGCCCTTGTCGTACTTCACGCCACCGAGCTCATCGAATCGCACTTCTTGCGGCAAGGTCTTCTCGTCGATCTCGGCGCCCAGCGCAGGCCAGCCCGCAATCAGCCGTGAGGCGATGCCCCATTCCGCGGGTGCCGCGTGCCAGCCTGCTGCTTCGAGGAGGGTGTCCACTTCGTCTGCCGGCTGCGTGGCCCACACCAGACCACGAAACGGCGCCATGCCACTTGGCTGCACCACGGTGATTCCCTCTGGCATCGCACCAGCACGCCCGACCAGCCAACGTAGCGTCAGCGCACCCGTGATATCGGTGACCTTGGCGAGCCGTGGTGGAATCGTCTTGGTGAAGAGGGCGCGAACCGCCTCCGCGCCGGCGGTCGGCACCGTGACCCACGCGGCATCGCCGTCCCGCCGGATCCAGCAATCGGAGATGATCATCCCTTTCGGTGTGAGGAAGGCGCTCCAGAGGAGTCCCTTCGCACCAACCTTGACCACATCGTTGGTGACCATGCCCTGTAGACAATCGATCGCGCCGCGCCCCTCGATCCGGAAGGTGACCGCCTCGACGGGGATCGCATGATGTCCCTCGGACAGCGCACGAACTTCTTCGCCGTTCAGTATGACGTCGAATGCCACGGCAATTCCTCCGGACCATGTCCACGGAAGTCATCCCAAACCAGCGCAGCCCCCGCCCCCACGAGCTCTTCCTGCTCATGCGAGGTGGCGACCATCACGACCTGCATCCCGGCCGCGAGGCCTGCCCGACAGCCGGGAATCGAGTCCTCGATCACCAGGCACTCGCTCGCGGGGAGGCTGAGGAGTCCGAGTCCCTTCAGGTACCCTTCCGGATTCGGCTTGGTCGCCCCGACATCTTCGGCCGCGACAATGCCGAGGAAGCAGTCGCTCAATCCGGCGACGTCCAGCACATGCACGATCTCGCTCCGGAGTGCGGCCGATACGATCACCAAGCGCACCCCCGACGCATGCGCGGCACGGATGAACGCTGCGGCACCGGGAACCAGCGTCAGATCCGCGGAAATCAGCGCCCGGTAGCGCTTCCCCTTGTCCGCGATCAGTTGCTCGATCTTGGCGGTGTCGAGGGTCCATCCGAGACTGCTCCATGCGTGCATGAAGCAACCGCGGTCATCGTAGCCGAGGTAGTCGTGATAGTACGTCGGCTCATCGACGGTGATGCCCCACTCCGCCAGCACCTCGCGGAGGGCCGCGCAGTGATGTCGTTCATCGTCGACGACGACGCCGTTGAAATCGAAGCAGATCCCTTTCATTCATCCTCCTCACTCATGATCGCCGTGGCGAGGATGCCGCGCGGGTCATATTCGTCTCGCAAGCGTGCGATTGGTCCATCCGTGCCTTCGCGATAACTGCCCGCGTGTCCGACCCTGCGCAAGCAGTCCCACGGTGCACGCTCTACCGTCAGCGGAGATTCTCGCGCGGCGAATTCGGTGCGAAGCGTCCGCAGCGCGGCCGACGTCGCATGGCCGCTCCACCGGATCATCCCGGCGACAGCGCCTGCGCTCAACATGCCCTCGCCCACCAGATCCACGATCAGGTCCATCGCCTCGTCGATCCCTTCCGTCAGCACGCCCAGCCGAAAGGTGATTGGCAACGTGGCATGGCCGCGTGCGGATCCCTCCCACACGAGTGCGCGCCGATCTGGCGCCAGCTCCTGCCATGCCATCCCCGCAAGACCGTCGATGCGTTCGCCCTGTTCCGCAAGATGCTCCACGCTCCCACTCATCCGAACCGCCAGGATCCAGCTCGGCTCGGTGGCAAGCGCAGGCGAGAGCAGTTCGGCGGCCGTGGCCACGATGCCCTGGTCCGAGAATTCGCGCGCCACCGCACTCAACTGATCGCGTGTCCCGGTCGCGATCCAATGGCGCTCGCCCGCGGGAATCGGGTGCAAGTCGAGCGTCACCTCGGTGATCACCCCGAACGCCCCGAATCCGCCGACGTGCGGACGCACCAATGTCTCGGATGATGCCTCCGACGTACTGCGGATCACCCGGCCGTCCGCGGTCACCGTCGTGAGCCCGATGACCTGATCGCGCAGCGGGCCGAAGCCGGTGCGAAGCGGTCCGGCGGTGCCTGTCGCGACGACCGAACCGATCGTGCGGGACGGCCGCCCAGGCGGATCGAGGGGAAGCCACGCGCCATGCTCACTGACGAGCTGCCGAAGCGTGTCACACCCGACACCGGCTGGTACAACAACTCGACCACTGGCAAAGGAGATCGCCGTCGCGTCATCGAGTCCACGCGTCGAGACGATCAGCTCAGC
>JAHECN010000234.1 GCA_024641735.1 Gemmatimonadota bacterium
CCCGCCTGGCAGGGCTCGCCGTCGATGCCACCTGGTGGGGTGGCGTCCTCGATGAACTGCCACTCGGCAAGGGACCGGCTGCAGATTTCGATGGCAATGGCACCATCGGCGACAAGCTGCCCATCGTTGTGCTGCGAAGCGCTGGAGGGTGGGTCCTCCTAGCGGACACCCAAGGGAACGGCACGTTCGCTGATGATCGCCCGATCCGGGACTACGCCGTTGCCCGGGAGCATTTTGGATGGACCCGCACGGTGCGGGCGCCCAGCATCCAGATGGCGGTGAATCTCTCGGACTCGGCGGGTGTCCCCCGATTGGACCTCGTCTTCGACAATTCATCCCATGGCACGCATGTCACCGGGATCGCCGCAGGGCACAATCTCTATGGCGTTGGCGGGTTTGATGGCGTTGCCCCCGGTGCGCGCGTGATCGCCCTGAAGATTTCCAACAACGCTCAGGGCGGGATCACGGTGACGGGGTCGATGGTCAGGGCGCTGGAGCATGCCATTCGCTTCGCCGAGGATCGACAGTTCCCGTTGGTCGTCAATATTTCCTTCGGGGTGGGCAACGAAGTCGAGGGCACGGCCCGGATCGACGCGCTGGTGGATTCGATCCTCGCAGCGCACCCGAACGTCGTGCTCACCGTTGCTGCCGGAAACGACGGCCCCGGACTTTCGACGCTGGGCTTCCCCGGGAGCGCGAGTCGGGTGGTCTCCGTCGGTGCAACCCAGCCGCTGGTGTTCAATGGCCTCCCACCGGATGATCCCACGCCGGATCCGATGGCACTATTCTCGAGCCGTGGTGGCGAGGCACGTGGTCCCGATATCGCGGTGCCCGGCACCGCATACAGTACGATTCCGAACTTTGCGATCGGCGATGAAATCGCGAGCGGTACCAGCATGGCGTCGCCCTACGCAGCCGGACTCTTCGCCCGACTGCTCTCCGCGCTCACACCGGCCTCGCGTCCTGAGGCGCTGGTGATGCGGGAATCCATGCGGAGCACTGCGGCCCAGAGTCGTGAAGTGGAACCAGGGGTCTGGGTGCCGTCGCTTGGTGGCAGCCTCGCCGCGATCCAGTCTGGTGCTGGTGTCGCGGCCAGGACGCTGAGTTCGCGTGTCGCCTCCGGCACACCGCCGACCGAATCGCACCGGGTCCTCCCGACCGACCAGTTGACCGCCTCTGACGTCGTAAAGGTCGACGCCGGCGGCACCGCACACCTATTCATTCCCATCGAAGCCGGACGTGGCTTTCAGGTGGAGGTTGCGACGAGTTCCGTGGAGGAAATGGTCACCGCCTCGCTGCATGAACCGGGCGGGATGCCATTTCGTGATGGCGCGAGCATTCCAGCGGGGTTTGGCGATGGTGCGGCGCTCTATGAAGTCGGCGGGCAGGACGCGGTGCAGGGACTCTATGAAGTCGCCGTCGTCGCCGGTCCGCTCGCCGATGCTTCGGCCCGGATCACCGTCCGCCGCGCGCCGCTCCGCCTCACGATGTCAGGGAGCCAGGATTCGCTGGCGATCACGACGACCTCATTGGCGAAGACACCGCTCTCCGTCCGGCTCCGGGCAGGAATCGTTGGGGCGGAGCTTCGCCTTGCCGTCGCAGCGTCGGATGATCGCCCCATGCGCGTGGCGATTCCGATGCCAAGCTGGGCCAGTCATACGGTCATCGACTCGCGAATGCCGCGTGAGGAGTGGCCGCGGCTTACCGACTTCGGCGTCACCTTGCAGGATCGGCACGGCCACCAAATCGATGCGCAGCCGATCAACTACGCCTTTGGGCGCGCGACCGCAGATCTTCCGGACCATGTAGCCGGCGATTCGCTGATCGTCCTGCTCGCCCCCGCGTTCGCCGAGCGTGCGCAGTCGTGGCGACTCGAGATGATCGTCCGATTCTACGCCGGCGACGTGACAGAACTTGATGGTGGCGGAACCCCGTTCGAGCCCCTTGCCGGGCGTGCCACCAAGACCACGCGCTTTCCGCTCGGCACGCTGCCACTGTCGCTGCCGGTCGATTTCCGTCCGCTCATCATTGTCATCGCTCTCGAAGGTGATGAACATGCGTGGATGCACGAATTCTCGTTGGATCCTGTTGGAGGACGTCCCGATGAATGACCGCAAGACCGTCCGGATCGCCGCTGGCCAGGGCTTCTGGGGCGATTGGCTCGAGGCACCGGTCCGCCAGGTGGAAGGTGGCCACATTGATTATCTGGTCCTCGACTACCTCGCCGAAGTCACCATGTCGATCCTGCAGAAGCAACGTTCCCGCGATCCCAATGCGGGGTACGCGCGCGACTTCGTCACCCAGATGGAACGGATCCTTCCGGCGATTGCGGAACGGGGTGTGCGGGTGGTGTCGAACGCGGGTGGCGTGAATCCACGCGCCTGCGCGGAGGCGGTGCGTGCCGCTGCGGACCGCCTCGGCGTGGGGCACAATATCAAGATTGCGCTGGTCACTGGCGACGATCTCATGGACCAGCTTGACGAGTATGCCGCGTCCGGTGAACCGCTCGCGAATATGGATACCGGTCGACCGCTCGCCGACGTGCGCGATCAGGTGCGTTCCGCCAATGCCTACCTCGGCATGGCTCCCATTGTGGAAGCGCTGAATCAGGGCGCCTCGATCGTGATTACTGGCCGAGTGACCGACACTGGCCTTGCCTTGGGCCCACTGGTGCACGAGTTCGGCTGGAGCATGGATGACTGGGACAAGATGTCCGCGGGAACGA
>JAHECN010000095.1 GCA_024641735.1 Gemmatimonadota bacterium
TCGACTTCACGCCGGTCGTCGCCGCCGATGGAGCAGTCCGGGGCGGTGCCGCACTGAACTACTTCGAGCAGTTGATGGCTGATGCCTACCGCGGGACACGATCCGGCGTGACCGGCCGTGCGGCAGGAACAGGATCGACCCACGCCACCACGATGCGAGTGGTGCCGGGACTCGCCCCACAGGGGAGGCGGCAACCATGACACGAGGAGTAACACGAATGACCGTGCAGCCCATCAGACCGCTACCGCAGCGTGGCGTCACTTGCTCCACCGGTTCCCGGCTGCCGCTCTACGGGGTCGCGTTGGCCGCGGCCGCGTTGGCCTCTCCCGCTTCGGTTTCAGGCCAGACACCGGACGCCGCCCCGCCCGCGGTATCGACACAACCGGCGGGCACCATGAGCCGGAAGGCACCGTACCGTGTGGTCGTCGATCAGGTCGCGGGGACGATCCAACTGCAGAATCAACGTGGCAGCGTGGTCGAACGGTGGGATCGCCTCTCGGGAGTGACGCCGCTCGCCAACGTCCCGTCCGATCGGCCGGTCAATGTCGTCATCGTGAACGCGAACCCGCTGTTGTATGACTACGGCGTGCGCGCGGAGGTCATTCGCCAAGAGGCCGTCACCTCGTGCCGGTCTGTCGGATCACGATTCCTGAGCGAGGGCTTTCTCCTCAGTTCCGCCGCAGTCCTCGGTATCTCGGTGCCAAGTTTTGCGCCACCACAAATTCCTGCTGGATTTCTCGACATCAACGCCGCGCTGTCGTCGAATCTGGCCACGCGTGGTGCTGGACGGCTGACGCAATCGATGTTGGAACAGGAAATGGGGCGGATCCGGGCAGAGGTCAACAGTTTCACAGGGTTTGCCACGCGCTTCAACACCTTGGCGCAGACGACGAGGGACTCGATTGCGCTCTTTGCCTCCATGGGCGAGGGGGCACCACTCGCTCCGATCCTCGAGCGATACCAGCAGTCCCTCGACGCCTTGGTGGTCGGGCTTAGTGATCCTGCGAAAACGCCGCTGTTGGTCGCCCAACGTGTCGCCGAAGCTGCTCCTGCGGTGACGGCGCTACGTGACCTCGTCACGGCCATCGAGTCCGGGAACTACGCTGGGCAGCCGACGGACCTCGCCGCCCGTGAGGCAGTGCTGTTGCAGAGTCGAGTCGATGCCGGCGTGTCCATCATGCAGGCGTCCTATTCGGCTCTCCAACGTGACCTCCTTGTCATCCAACGGGTGAAAGCCGAGACCACGCGTTCGTTCACTATCCGCGAGAGCGGTGGCACGGTACGCCGGTTGGTGGTTTCAGCAACGCGCAACGGGAAGTTCACCGATGTATTGCGGGTGCACGAGGGCGACGTGGAGATCTTCACGCGCCCCCGCGCCGGACTCGCCTGTGACATGTCGCTGGGATTGAGCTGGCTGGAACCGCTCCCCACCTACGGCTTCGATGGCAACGGCAAGGTGATCGACCAGAACACCAGTGATCGGCGCGTGGCGCCGGTGCTGATGCTGCACATCGCGCCACCGAATTTTTCAGCTCTGGGGTTGGGTCTGGGTCTCGGCCTGGGCAAGCACAGCGCACCCGATCTGTATCTGGGTGGCACCGCGATGATGTTCACGCCACTCACGCTCAACGTCGGCTGGGCCTGGCAGCGCACTCCGCAGTTACCGGACGGTTTCACGCTTGGCGGCGTAGTGGCCACGCCTGATCCGTTGGCGTTCGACCGGCTGCGCTACCGCTTCCAGCGCACATTCTTCTTCGGGGTAGGGATCCGGCGGTAGGGGGACGAGTGTGAGGCGTGGGGCGAGTAGTGGCGGATCTGATCACCGCCCTCACCCAGCCACTTTCCTCCGTTGCTTTCTGCCGGACGGGCGCCGCGGAACCTTCAGCGAATCCATGTAGTGCTCGATCCCATCGAGGATGCGCTCGAGGCCGAAATCAAAAGATTCGTCCATCGTGCGTGGCTTGCCCTGACGCGCCGGCAAGGGCGAGGCGGCAGAAATTCCTCCCGAGTCCGACGTGAGGATGGCGGAGAGGATGGGATAGCGCGGGTCGTTGATGGCCCGACAGAGATCGGCACCCACCGCCTCTGCCCATTGCTCGACGGAGATCCCGCGGGCCTGGGCTCTCGCCAACGAAATCGCGGTGTCCGAGCTGCCGCTGACATAGCCATGGATCACGCTCAACACGTCCATCATGTCCTCCGGGCTCAGTCCAGTGTCCGCGATGGTGCGCAGGAACGACTCATGCCATGCGAGCCAATTGGGGCCGTGGGGTGCCGCGACGAAGGGCAACTCCGCCAGCCATGGGCGCGCGCAGAGCATGGTGCGCTTGGCGTGCGCCCACCAGCGCACTTCATCGCGCCATCCCTCCCGCGGCCCGCTCCGTTCGGGTGGCTTCCCCATGGCGGCGTCCACGGCCGCGTCGATCAGGGCCTCTTTGCTGGGGAAATAGCGATAGAGGGCCATGGCAGTGAAGCCGAGTTCCTTCGCAACCGCATGCATGGTGAGGGCGGCGAGATCCTTGCCATCAGCAATGCGAATCGCGGCCTGCACGACATCTTCCCGGGTCACGGCGGGCTTCGGCCCCCGGGTCGGTCGGACCGGAGCCTCCCAGAGGAGTTCACTGCGTTGGCGCAGCTCCTCGCGGGCGATCTCCACGCTTGCGGCCGCTTTCCGCTGGGCAGCGGGTGCGGCCGTTCGGCTCGATTGCGTCTTCCGGCCAGTCTTGCGCGTCATGCGATTCCCCCGTCCCTATTGACAATTCGGTAACTGTGTATATCGTATAGCGCACAGTGTACGTCGTAAACATACAGACTTCTCAGGAGCATGACAATGTTGAGCCTCACCACTGCCCCGGTCCGCCCCCTTGTCGCCCTCGCCCTCACGGCGCTTCTCCTGGTTGGCGGGGCCGTGCCATCCCAGGCCCAGTCCCGGCTCGACGAGCGGACCGGCCTTGAATTTCTCGTCGCCTCGGGGAGCCTGATTCCGACCGGCGCCCAGCGCGACGCCATCAAGCGCGGCAACCTGACCGCGGTGCAGCTCTCGTATGTGGTCCGGCCGAGTGTGGCGATCACGACGACCCTCGGCTGGGCACGGAGCCGAGACATCGTCGCGGCGAATGACCCCAAGCTCGACGTCTTCAGCTATGACCTTGGCGTGGAAACCCGTGCGACGCGTCGGCTTGGTGGCCGTGCGGTGACCTTCAGCCCCTTTGCGGGTGTCGGGGCCGGGGGTCGGAGCTATCACTACCGCAGCCTAAATGTGGACGCCTCGAACATGCTCGCCGCGTATGGCAGCGTTGGTGGGGAGTTCGGCTACCAGCGGGTCCGACTGCGGGTCGAGGCGCGCAATTACGTCACGGGATTCAAGCCGCTGGTGGGCGAGGGCCCCACGGCGCGCCGGAATGACGTCGCGCTCATAATCGGCCTGCGCATCAACGGGCGCTGACACCACACACGAAGGGCGGGGACATCCGAGTGACCGGGTGATCCCCGCTGGGTTGATCCGACCGAGACTCGGCTCGCTCCGCTGCACGGGGAAGCATGCCCAGCGTTTCACCCCGCTAGTTTGGAGCATGGACCTCCACTCCGTCCTGACCTGCCCGCCGGTCCAACTTGGCCGCACCGCGTGTTGTGAGCCACTCCACCCGAAGGACATCCGGCAACACGAGGAAGGACACTGCACGGGAGAAGTCATGGCACATCTCGGTCATTTCGGGTTGCTTGCGTGTTGCGTGGTTGCCGGTGTCGGCCGACTGGCGGCCCAGCAACGGGACACCACCGAGGTGCAAGTCGCCGCCATCCGCTGGGCCTTCGACTCGGTCATCGACCAGCAGTCCAGCCACTACGCCGTCATTTGCGTGGGACACTTCGACGCGAGCATCCCGAACGCGCAGCCGGGGACCCGACGCGCCATACTGGATTTCAACGCCACCGCGATGGCGTCCCTCCCTCGGGGAGGGAAACGGATCGTCCCGCGTTCGGAGTGCACCAATGTCGGGGCGACCGCAGAGCGCACCACGCACCGATCGACGAGTGACCTGGCCCTCGCCATCGTAACCGGCGTCCCACGCTTCGTGCTCCCTGACCGGGCCACCGTCTTCCTGCAGATTCGCAATGGCTTCGGTCAGGGTTTCGAGTGCACGGTCACGCGCACCGACAGCGCCTGGCGGGCGCTCGGCTGCCGGCTGACCACGACGTCGTAGGCAACGCCACCACGCAGGCGATCGACCCGAGGAGGGAGCGCTGCCACAACTCAGCCAACGCCCTCCTTTACGAGCGCGAGCCCGAAACTCCACTGGCCACTAGCTGAGCGGAGATCGAACGTGCCATCGCGCATCTGTTGGTAGAGTTCTGCCAACGCTGGCGTCTCGTCGATGGTGACGTCGCGAGCCACGTGACCGCGGGACAGTGGGCCGAGCAGTGCGGCAGTGCCCGACAGAATGGCTGCGCATCGTCGGTAATACCGGAATTGCTCAGGAAGCGCGCCGAGCGGTGCGTCATTGTGCGCGGCGATCAGTTCCAGGCAGGCCGCGTCATCCATCCGGAAGAACATCGCGACGGTGGCGAGATCATAGAGCGGGCTATTGGGTGCTGCCGCCTGCCAGTCGAGGAGCATGATCCGCACGCCATCGAAGACAAGATTCGACGGATTCACATCGTTATGGCTCATCACCAATGCCTCGGCACTTGCCGGCACCGACTCGGCTTGCAGCGCCGCCACGGCGTCTCGCACAAAGATTGGGACCACGGCGTCCGGCGTCACGGTGCTCCACAGATCGCGGAGAAAGGCCTTGGGATCGGCTGGCTCCATGGCTGCCGGCATGGGCAACGCGCGACGCTTGCCCAGCATCTGACCCAGCGCGAGGATGGCGGCGGAGCGCGTGGCGGGATTGCCGAGTTGTGCGGCAAAGGAGCGATCGACAATCAGCTCGCTCAGCATTGCACGCTGTGCTTCGTCGACGTGGAGAAGTTGCGGTGCGATTCCGGCAGTTGCCGCCGAGCGCTGGACCTGGAGTCGGTCTCGCCAGCCAGCGATCGGTTCATCAGGGGCGGTGATCTTCAAGACGTACTGACGCGCTCTGGCTGTGACCCGATAGACCGCCGCCCCCGACATGCCGACCGCAATCCGCGTGATGGTGGTCGAAGGCCCGCGCAGTTCGTGAGGCAACGCGTCTTGGAGCCTTGCGTCGATCGAGGCTGAATCGGAAATGGGTGTGTCGGGCATCCGGCGCTCAAATGGCAAAGACGGGGCGGGTGGCCCACCGCAAGCCATGAGCCGGAGAAGCAATTGTACACGGAGCCAAAAGAGAGTCAATCGGAACGGTTTCCCAAATGGGCGGGAGGACGGAGTCTGCCTGGGCATCTCGTGACGAGAGTTCTCCGTATTCCGTGTATTCTTCGGCAGACCCACGCCAGCCTCACCTGAGCCGGGTCGCAGCGGTACCCCACCCGCTGAGTGCCACGATGCACGACCCATTTGGGGGAGCTCCATGTCGTCCGCCTTCCACGTCCTCGCCCCGCTCAGCCTCTTCCTCGCTGCCGTCACTCCGGCATCAGCACAAACACCACGACCCTCCGTACCGGTTGACAGCGGCAAGCTCGTGCGCATGCACACGGCGTCCCAAATCATCACCGGTAGACTTACCGCACGTTTTGGCACATCGGACGACTCGCTCCGCTACTGCCGCTACCCTGGTCCGCCCTGCGCTGGCCAGGAAGATTCGGTGGCGATGCGCACGATCGCGGCCGGACAGGTGCAATGGCTTGAAGTGTCCAACGGCACGCGTTGGCGCAAAGGCGCGACGATCGGCGGCTTGGTCGGAGCGGCGCTCGGTGGAATCAGCACCTCGTTCTTGATCAGTTTTTGCGAGACAAGCGACTGTAGATCGAAGAGCTACCGCAACCGGGTCGTCGCGCTCGGTGTGCTAAGCGGCGCGCTCACCTCCGGCGCGCTCGGTGCCATATGGGGCGCTGGCTTTCCACGGTGGCCAAAAGTGCCGTAAGTTCCGGTGAGGGTGCCGTGTCGCCCCGATGCCGCCGCTCCTTCGTACGCCACCTTGGAGTCCCATGGCTCGCCGCATCAGTCTCACCGCATCCGCTGGACTCTACTGGATCAGCTTTGTCGGCTTGGCATTCCTCGCCCTCGTGGTCAGTAGCTGGTACTCGAACCTCGGCGCTGACCCCGCGACTCAGGGTGCCTCGGGCGACGGCATGGCCGCCTTCTACCTCCTCGTGATGAGCCCTTTCGCTACTTTGGGGCACAGCGCCGCGCTTGCCTTCACAAATTGGTGGCGACGGCGCCGCAATCAGACCGAGTTGGGTGCACTCTGGATTCCTGTGCTCTCGGCGTGCCTCTGGCTTGTGCTCGGCTACACCGGACTGCCAACGCTGCTCATCGCAGTCAGTGATTTCATTTTCGGATGGAGTAGCGAGTGGAGCCTGGCATTGCTTCCATTTGGAATCGCGGCCGTCGGGACGGGGACTTGCGTGCTGCTCGCGACGGTGCGTTGGCAACCCGCAGCCGTTCCCCATGACGACACTCCGGAGGATACGCCATGACGCCGCAGCCGACCCTCCGCACCGACCGCCTCGCCTTGCGGCCCTTTGCGCTGAGTGATGCCCCCGCCGTGCAGCAACTCGCAGGTGCGATTGAAATCGCCGAGATGACACTCAACGTGCCGCATCCATATGAGGACGGCATGGCAGAAGCGTGGATCAGCACCCACTCGCCGCGCTTCGCAGCGGGCGAGCTCGCCAACTTCGCCATCACGCACGCCGGCGATGAACTAATCGGTGCGATCGGCCTGCAACTCGACCCTGCGCATCAACATGGCGATTTGGGCTATTGGATCGGCGTGCAATTCTGGGGTCGCGGCTTCGCGACGGAGGCAGCGCGCGCGATCCTCGACTACGGGTTCGGTGCGCTGGCGCTCAACCGGATCCACGCCTCCCACATCGTCCGGAATCCTGCCTCCGGCCGTGTGATGCAGAAGCTTGGCATGCAATACGAAGGATGCCTCCGTCAGCACGCCCTGAAGTTCGGTCGCTTTGAGGACGTGGCGCGGTACGGGATTCTGGCGGGGGACCCGGCGCGGGCTGTCCGTTCGCGGGTGTAGGATTCTCGAGGGCAGCAAACACCCACTTCCGAGGTTGGCATGACCCCTCCCTGGATCGGCACCCTACTCGCAGCGTTAATGGTGGTTGGCTCGCTCCTGAGCCTGCGCGCGGCGGCGATTGCACATGGCGAGCGAAAGGAATGGCGAGGCCCTGGACTGATGGGGGTCGGCTTCCTTGTGATGGGAGTGGCCGCGCTCACGACGGCACGCGGCTCGGACCTGAGGGGAGTGTTCTTCATGGGCGCCGCCGCCGCGATCATCGCGGGCAGCATGCGGACCCGTCAGGCACGCCGGACGGAATTGGAATAGGATTGCGAGTGTAACTCGCAGCCGCGCACGTTCCTCCTAGGGGATCGTCATGACGCTACGCCTTCAAACCCTGTGTGGAATTGCCGTACTGTTGGCCTGTGTCGGCTGCAGCGCCAGCATCCCCACCCTTCCCGATGTGGTCACAGGGAATTGGGGGAGCTACCGCTTCTCGGTCCAGGCGACCGCGACCGCGGTCGACTTCAACCTCACCTGCGCCGGCGTGCACGCCTCGGAACCGCTTCGCCCCGGTGCGGATGGACGGTTCGAGCTCACGGGCGTACTCAGAAATTCTCAGGGTCCCGAAACGCCCGTGACCGTTCGGGGATCGATGGACGGCGACACGATTTCGGTCAAGGTGATCTCAATGCAGGGATCCACGCCGGATACCGCCCGATACGATGCCGTCCGGGATATCCCACGCGGGACACTCGGAGCCTACTGCCCTCAGTAAGCCCGCCGGCGAGCTCCTTTACGGGACATACGCCACAATCCGAAGCGGCCCGCCGCTCCCGCCCTGAATCTTCATCGGCAATGCGATCACGTAGCTCCCCGTCGCGGGGAGTTGCTCGAGGTGGGCGACGTTTTCGAAGCCCGGAATATTCGCACCATAGAGAATCACGTGGACGCCGAAGTCGGTTGATTGTCCACGATCGACACTCGGCGTATCGAGCCCGAAGGCCTTGAGCTTCCGCTCATCAACAAGCCACTGCGCTGCTTCCGGTGCCAGCGCCGGAAAGTGGAGCAGCGGCACCGCGTCGGGCCCGGTCGCATCAGTGCCGAGATAGGCGGTCCGGTCGTGATAGCGCTCGCCCCAGCCGGTTCGCAGCAGCACGATCGCGCCATCCGGGATCCGGCCGTGGACGGACTCCCATGCCGCGAAGTCCTCCACGCCCGCGAGATAATCGGAATCGGCCTTCGCCGAGACATCGATCACCGCCGCCGGTCCAATCAGCGAGGTAAGCGGGATCTGATCGGCAGCATCCTTCCCCTCGGCGAAATGGATCGGCGCGTCGAGGTGGGTGCCGCCATGCTCATTGGCACTGTAGCGAAACGAGGAGTAGAAGAAGCCCGCAGGAGTCGGCCCATACGCCACCGTATCGTGGCGGAAGCCGAGGGTGTCGGTGGGCCAGTAAACAGTGGAATCGGAGAATGCCCAGGTGAGGTCGACCCATTGTCCCGCTCCGCCGAACACCGCCGCGACACCAGTCGAATCTCCTGCACTCTTGCTCTCAGGTTGGCATCCGCTCACGACGAGCACCGCAAGAAGGGTCGCGGGGAGTAGCACACGGATCGACATCGGGGAATCTCCAGCCAAAGGAATCAACGACGGACGAACAGCAGAACCGCCACCACGATCAGTCCCGTCACCAACAGAAACCACCAGAGCCGCGACGTGCTTGACTTGATGTCCACGTCCAGGCGGGCGCTCATCGGCTGCGGGATCAGTCGCGCGATCTGGTGTTGCGCCGCCAGATCGCCCCGTAGCTCCGCCACGTCCTCGTAGCGCTCCTTGGCGTCTGGGTCGAGGGCGCGGTCGATCATGGCAGCGAACGGCGCAGCGAGCGGCGACTTGGTCAGCACCATCAGATCACGGAAAATGGTTCCGAGTGCGGCCAACTCGGGACGAGCCTCGGCACCGAGAGGCACCGTGACCCCTCGCGATGTCACCTCACGGAGCAGCATGCCGGCGTCGCGTGCCTGTACCACGGCGTCTGTGAGTCGCAGCATCAACACGAGCACATCGTCCGTTGCACCAGCGGGGAATGGACCCCGCGCGCTCCCATCGAGGAGCATGCGGAGCCCATATCCGGTGCGGCCATCCGGCATCGTGAGGACGCCATTCACCGTGACCACGCCAAGAAACTCCAGCTGCCCAAGGGACTGTGCGACTCGACTGAAGGCGATCGTTGCTCCAGACGTCGGAGGCGGGATCGTCTGTTGGAGCTTGACGAGATCGCTGCGCATCTCTCTGACGGATACGTACTGGTTGGTTGCTTCAGGATCGACGGCGCGGCGAATGATGGTACTGAGCACCGGCGGGAGCGCGCGCGCATCCTTGGCAACGACTTCCTGCAACAGACTCCCAAGCACCGCGATCTCGGATCGACCTGACGCGACGGGGCCACCCCCGCCCGCCACGTCACGAAGGACCAGACCCACCCCCTGCCCTTGGACGACAAGGTCCGCGACCTGTGCCGCCGTTTGCACCAGGGTTCCGAGTGGCGCCGGAGGTGTTCCAGGCACGGGGCGCGCCTCGGGGGTGAGGCGGAGCGCATAGCCGACTCGACCGTCTGGGAGAGGCTCCACGTTCACTGCCGTAACCACGCCCGAGCGGTCGAACATCGCCAGCAGCTCGGTGACGCGCGCCGAAAAGGCGACTGCCGCCGGCGTCGGCTGGGCCTCGCCGAGGCTCGCACCGGGGGAGACGCCAGGAGTCGCAAGACTCAGGGGCGGCACTGCGGGACGGGAAATCGGCGAGGTCGTGGGTCGCTCCGGGCAGGTGAGGTCGAGCTGCCTCCAACGATACGTCGGTCGCGCACAGAATGCCTCACGCGACTGGACACCTCAGCTCGCCCACCCCCACTTTAAGGGTGCGTTCGTCCCCCACGGAGGTCTGTCCACCCATGGTGCG
>JAHECN010000235.1 GCA_024641735.1 Gemmatimonadota bacterium
GGTCCGTACTGCGTGCAGCGCGGGGGAGGTGACTCGGTCCGCGCCCACCACGGCGACCAGCAGGTCTCCCACGTCGGCAGACTGAGCGGCTAGGCACTCGGCGCCGAACGCCTTGACGCCCTGCCCTTCCCAGCCAGCGTCGGTGCGACGCGCCCAGAGCAGGCCCCCGGCGCCCGCGTCCTTCGCTGCCTCGCCCAGAACATCAAGTTCCTTGCGACTCGCCGTCCCGGCGCCGGCCGCGCGAATGCCTCGCAGCCTGCCGCCACCCGCGATCGCGTCCGTCACGAATGCGGCGACGTCATTCCCGACGTTCGCCGTGAGATCGTGAATCTCGAAGCCATACCGAAGATCCGGCTTATCGACACCGTAGCGTTCCATCGCGTCGCGGTACGTGAGCCGCCCGAACGGGATCGTGACGGATTCCCCGGCCTCTTCCCACAGGTTCTGCAGCACCGCCTCGATCACCGGGAGGATGTCCTCCTGCGTGACGAACGAAGCCTCCAAGTCGATCTGCGTGAATTCCAGCTGCCGGTCGGCGCGCATGTCCTCATCCCGGAAGCAGCGGGCGATCTGGAAGTAGCGATCGAAGCCCGCGACCATGAGCAACTGCTTGTAGATCTGCGGCGACTGCGGCAACGCAAAACACTCACCGGCATGCACTCGGCTTGGCACCAGAAAGTCACGTGCCCCTTCGGGTGTGGGCTTCGTCAGAATCGGCGTCTCGATTTCCAAGAAACCGAGGTCGGTGAGCGTGCGCCGTGCCCGCTGCAACAGGCGATGCCGCATCAGGATGTTGGCCTGCAACTCCGGCCGCCGCAAATCGAGCACGCGGTGCTGCAAGCGCAGCTCCTCAGAGGGCAGCTCCTCGCCCTCACGGCGCGAGACAGGAATCGCGGGTGTCGTCGCGGCGCCAACCACTTCGAGCGCCGTCACCTGTACCTCGACCTCGTGCGAGCCGATGGCGTCACGGGCCGGATCCCTGCGTGCCGCGACGGTGCCCGTCACCAGGATGACTGATTCGGTGCCCACCGATGCCGCCCGCGCCAGAACCTCTGGAGGAGTCCAGGTTGGGTCGCAGGAGAGTTGGACAAGTCCGTCGACATCCCGGAGGTCCAGAAAGACGATCCCGCCGAGGTCGCGGCGGCGGTGAACCCATCCGCCAAGGCGGACGACGGCCCCCACGTCGGAGCGTGTCAGGGCGCCGGCGCGGTGGGTGCGAAGCGTGGTCTTGTGCATCCCCTAAAGTTAACGCCGCTCGGGAGGCCACGAAAGGAATCGCACTCCCCCAGACTCGCCGCAAGTCGCGCAACGGCTTAGGTTTCCGCGCTATGGCTCAACCGACGACCTTGCTGGATCTCCCGCCCGAACTTTCCGCCGAGCGTATTCGTGCCTGGGTCGCCGGGGAAAAACTCCCGGCGTACCGCGCGGAACAGATGCATCGCCGCCTCTGGATGGACCCTGTGGCCTCATGGCAGGACGCCACCGAGCTCCCCAAGGCCCTGCGTGAGCGCCTCGAACGTGACTTCCCCCTGCCGCGCCTCAGCGTGGATGTGATCCAGCAGTCGCAGGATGGCACCCGGAAGTACCTCTGGACGCTCGGCGATGGGGAAAAGATCGAGTCGGTGTTGATCCCGAGCGCTGGGCGCCGGACCCTCTGCATCTCCTCGCAGGCCGGCTGTGCCCTCGGCTGCACCTTCTGCGCGACCGGCACCATGGGGCTCCGCCGGAACCTGACCGCCTGGGAGATCGCCGCCCAGGTACGGGAAATCGTCCTCCTTGACGTGAATGACAAGCCGACCAATGTCGTGTTCATGGGGATGGGGGAGCCATTGGTGAACTGGCCCGCCGTGGACGCCACCCTCTCGATCCTGAACGACCCGAAGGGCTTCGGGATCGGGGCGCGGCACATCACGGTGTCCACGGTCGGCATCGTGCCGGGGATGAAGGCGTTGGCCGCTCGGCCGGAGCAATTCCGCCTGGCGATATCGATGCACTCCCCCAAGGGCGCGGATCGGATCGGCATCATGCCGATCGAAAAGCGGTACCCACTGAAGGAAGTGCTCGATGTGGCCGCCACGTTCCACAAGCGGGTCACCTTCGAATACGTGCTAATCGCGGGCGTGAATGATCGCGATGACGACGCCGCGGTGCTGGCCAGCCACGCCCGGCGAATGGGCGCGCATGTCAATCTCCTCCCGCTCCATCCGGGCGGCGCCCCGGGCCTGGTCCCCACGGCACCGGCACGGATCCGCGAGTTCTGCCAGTTCCTGGTGGATCAGGGTGTGGAGGCCGTCGTGCGCCGTTCGCGCGGACTCGACATCGACGCGGCGTGTGGCCAATTGCGCGTGCAGATGGAAAAGAAGCGGCGCGCCGATCACCAGGAACCGGTCGATGCCACGCCCAGCTGAGTTGATCCTCGCGGTCGCGGTCGGGAGCGCGGCCGGGGGCGTGACGCGTTACCTCCTGACCGGCGCGGTTGAGCTCCGGGTTGCCACAGGCTTCCCCGTTGGCACGTTCGTCGTCAACCTGGTCGGCTGTTTCATCCTCGGCGTCATCGCCCATGTCGTGCTGGTCAACCACGACCTCTCCCCAGCCGCCCGCCTCGTCCTCACCACTGGTTTCTGTGGCGGCTTCACGACCTTCTCGACCTTCTCGCTCGAATCACTGGAGCTGATCCAGAACGGCCAGGTCGGCCGCGCCGCCGCCTATATCGGGGC
>JAHECN010000236.1 GCA_024641735.1 Gemmatimonadota bacterium
CTATGAGCGGATCGACCATCTGATTCCCCAAGTGGAAATCGTCACCGCGGACCTGCTCGACCAGCATTCCTTGACGATGGTGATCAAGGACGTGCAGCCGGACGAGGTCTACAACCTCGCCGCCCAGTCCTTCGTCCCGACCTCCTTCACTCAGCCTGTCCTGACCGGGGAGTTCACGGCGCTCGGCGTCACCCGGATTCTGGAGGCGGTGCGACTCGCGTGCCCCACCGCACGCTTCTATCAGGCGTCCTCCTCGGAGATGTTCGGCAAGGTCGTGGAGACCCCACAGCACGAGGACACACCGTTCTACCCGCGCTCGCCGTATGGGGTCGCGAAGCTGTACGGTCACTGGATCACCGTCAACTATCGTGAGTCCTATGGGATGTACGCGGTGAGCGGCATTCTGTTCAACCACGAGTCCCCCCGCCGCGGGATTGAATTTGTCACGCGCAAGGTGAGTGACGGTGCGGCACGCATCAAACTGGGTCTCGCCTCGGAACTTCGCCTCGGCAATTTGGAGGCGCGGCGCGATTGGGGATATGCCGGCGATTACGTCGACGCCATGTGGCGAATGTTGCAACAGGACGAGCCGACGGATTACGTGATCGGCAGTGGAGAAACGCACTCCGTCGAGGACCTGGTGCGGGTCGCATTCGACCGCGTCGGACTCGATTGGAAGAAGTACGTGGTCGTCGATCCCAAATTCTATCGACCCGCCGAAGTGGACCTGCTGCTTGCCGACCCGAGCAAGGCCGCGCGGGAGATGGGCTGGGCACCGAAGGTCTCGTTTGATCAGCTCGTGTGCATGATGGTCGACGCCGACCTTGAGCGGTTGCGCCCCGCGTGACACGGATCTTGGTGACCGGTGCGGACGGCTTTGTGGGGCGCTGGCTGGTGCGTGCGGCCCGCGCGGCGGGCCATACCGTGGTAGCCGGCATCGCGCCGGACGGCACGCCCCCGAGGGCGTGGCTGACCGACGAGGAGTTGGCGGGGTGCGAGGTGGTGCGGGCGGATCTGCGCCATGCGGACGGAATCGCCGTACTCGCCGCGTCCGCGCCGGATGCCGTCGTGCATCTCGCCGCGATCGCATCGGGGTCGGCCGCCCGAGAGGACCCGGTCGCCGCATGGACGGTCAACGCCGGCGCCACGGCGGCGTTGGCGGAGGCCTGTGCGCACGGATCGCGGCCGACCTTCCTGTACGTCTCCACCGGCGAGGTCTACGGTCGGGATTACACCGGGCCGATTTCGGAGAGCGCACCGCTCGCCCCTTGCTCACCGTATGCGGCCAGCAAGGTTGGTGGCGAAGTGGCCGTGCTCGAAGTGCGGCGCCGAACAGGCCTCGCGGTGGTGATCGCCCGCCCGTTCCCGCATACCGGGCCAGGTCAGGCACCGATCTACGTGCTCCCCGCACTCGCGGTACGCCTTCGGGCGGCCGCCCGAGAGGGCGCGACGGAAGTCCCGGTCGGCAACCTCTCGCCAGTCCGCGACCTGCTCGACGTCCGCGACGTCGTGCGGGCCTACCTTGCGCTGCTCGCGCACGGCGTGTCCGGGGAGGCATACAATGTCGCGAGCGGAACCGGACATCGCCTGGCCGATTGCTATGACCGACTGGCGGCGCTCGCGGGTTCCACCGCGCGGCCAGTGCAGGACGCGGCGCTTCTCCGCTCCGCGGACTTACCCATTCTGATCGGGGATCCCCATCGGCTGCGCACGACGGCCGGGTGGACGCCCCTGATTCCTTTTGACCGCACTCTGCAGGATCTCGTTGATGCCCAAGCGGACTGATATTTCTTCGATCCTTCTCCTCGGTTCTGGCCCGATCATCATCGGACAGGGCGCGGAATTCGACTACTCCGGAACCCAGGCGGTGCGCGCGCTGCGCGAGGAGGGGTACCGGGTCATCCTGGTGAATTCCAATCCTGCCACGATCATGACCGACCCCGAGCTCGCCGACGCGACCTACATCGAACCGGTCACGCCGGAGTGGGTGGCCAAGGTGATCGAGAAGGAACGCCCGGACGCGCTGCTCCCCACGATGGGCGGCCAGACCGCGCTCAATGTCGCCATGGCATTGGTGAAGGATGGCACGCTGGAGAAGTTCGGTGTCGAGCTGATCGGTGCCAACGAGCGGGCGATTCGTGTCGCCGAAGACCGATCGGAGTTCGCGCAGGCGATGGTCCGGATCGGACTGGCCTCGCCGCAGGGCACGACCGTGTCCACGCTGGAGGAGGGACTCGCCGCGATCGAGACGACAGGCTTCCCGGCGATTCTGCGACCCTCCTTCACCCTCGGCGGCAGTGGCGGTGGCATCGCCTACAATCGCGATGAATTCATCACCATGCTGGCCCGCGGATTGGAGCTCTCACCGGTCACGTCGGTGCTTGTTGAGCGCAGCATCATCGGCTGGAAGGAATTCGAACTCGAAGTGATGCGCGACAACGCCGACAACGTCGTCATCGTCTGCTCGATCGAGAACATCGATCCGATGGGCGTGCATACGGGCGATTCGATCACCGTGGCGCCCACGATGACGCTGACCGATCGCGAGTACCAGCAGATGCGGGATTCCGCCATCAAGATCATCCGTGAGGTGGGGGTCGCCGCCGGCGGCTGCAACATCCAGTTCGCGGTCAATCCCCAGACTGGCGAGCAGCTGGTCATCGAGATGAATCCGCGCGTCTCACGTTCCTCCGCGCTCGCCTCCA
>JAHECN010000237.1 GCA_024641735.1 Gemmatimonadota bacterium
TGAGATACTCGCGATAGAAGGTCGGATCGACCGTGGCGGAGAGCCAGATGAAGCGGCAGCCGACCCGCTTCCCGAGCGCAAGGCAGAGCTCAAGTTCGGCTGAGGTCTGGTGGATCTCGTCCGCTACCAGGGTGTCGCGCACGGTGATGAAGCCATCGGTCAGCCAGCGCCGGGCGATGCCCGTGGTCACGACGATCACATTCCAGGACGGCGTCTCCGGCGTGGCTTCCCGTTCCCGGTTCACCACGCCGATGGCGAGCGGCTGTTCCAGAATGGCCTCGGCGATCAGCCGAACGCCGAGCGTCTTTCCGGTGCCGGTCCCCGCGACGATCCCGAACCCCTTCCCGGAAACCGACCAGTCGTGCAGCTCCTTGCCATGCTTCTGCTGGAGCAGCGTCTCAACATGGGCGTGCAGGGCAAGCTCGATCGTCTCGCAGGAGGCCCGCGTGGGGGCAATGACAATGACGCGGCCGCGCGGATGGGCCGCCTGGTGAAAGGCGTCGGCGTCAGGGGGGAGGAAGTGGTCGCGCTTGAGGTCCACGGGGGCAAGTTAATCGCCCAGTGGGCTATTATTGGGGCTCGATCGGAAGGCGATGGCAGCACAACCGCTTGGAGGCACCATGCAGGGGAAGGTTTGTCTGGTTACGGGAGCGAGTCGTGGGATCGGGCGTGCCACCGTCGAGGGGCTCGCGCGCCTCGGGGCCACCGTCATCATGACCTGCCGGAATCGGGAGGTTGGCGAGGCGACGCGGCGCGAGATCATCGCGGCAACTGGCAACGATCGAATCACGCTCCTGCTTGCCGACTTCGCGGACCAGGACGACGTGCGACGCTTGGTCGACGAGGTGAAGGCCGCGACTCCGCGCCTCGATGTACTGATCAACAATGCGGGGAGCTACTTCCTCCACCGGACCCAGACGGCGGCCGGACTGGAATCCACCTTCGAGGTGAATCATCTGGCCCAGTTCATCCTGACCACCGGGCTCCTCGATCTGATGGAGGCGAGTGCGCCAGCGCGAATCGTGATCGTCGCGTCCGAGGCACACCAGCGCGTGACCGACCCGGAGGATTGGGAGAGCGTCAAGGCGTACAACGGCCTCACCGCCTATTCGCGCTCCAAGTTGGCGAATGTGATGTTCGGCTACGATCTGGCCACCCGACTGGAGGGGACAGGTGTCACGGTCAACTCGTGTCACCCTGGCCTGGTCCAATCGGATCTCCTCGAGGGCGGATTCAATCGTTGGTGGCTGAAGTGGCTCTGGCCGATCGCCACGCGCTTCATGATCACTCCCGCGGAAGGCGCGACGACGGTGCTGCACCTCGCCGCCTCCCCGAGCGTCGAAGGCGTGACCGGCAAGTATTTCAAGAAGATGCGCGCCGCCACGTCCTCACTGCTTTCGCATGATGCCGTGGTCGGCGCGCGTCTCTGGAACATCTCCCTCCGATTGACCGGGCAGTTGCCTGCAGCCGCCGTCACCGGCGAGCACATCAGCCACTAGCCCGACCCGGCTCGCCGTCGCCTAGTTGCGACGGCGGGCCCGGTCATCATAGCGTGGATCAGGGCGGGCGTTGCCTCGTCCATTGGCCTGCCCAGGGCGATTGTCGCGAACATTCTGCTGATAGCGATCGTCCTGACGATAGCGATCGTCTCGGTCGTAGCGACCGGCGTCACGCACCCGATAGAAATCGCGGTCACGCGGCTCGAAGAAGTATTGATCCCGGTAGTAGTAGACCGAAACCGGGCGCGCGTTCCGATAGGGACGCTCGTAGTAGCGGCCATCCAGGACGTAGAGCGTGATCGGCTGCCACCGGTAGTAGTCCTTTTTCCAATTGCCATGCTTCTTCGAGGAGTAATCTCGGACCACGATGTAGCGGGGTGCGTCCCGGCGATCGACGACGACTGGCCCACGATTATTTCCGAAGATCGGGATATCGATGAGCACACGGGCAGAGATCTGCGCCGAAACGGGGGTGGCCGCCAGCGCGAGCGCGGCGAGCGGGGTGAGGACGTACATCTGGTATCGCATTGAACCCTCCTGAAAACGGCGAACGGCGAACGGCGAACAGTGAACGGCGAACGGAGGAGAGGTGATATGACCCCATCCCTTCGATCCGTCCTGCGACCCCCTACAGTGCGAGGGCCGTGCCACCACCTAACAGTTTGTGTGACAAGGCCTTAACGACCCGTGTGGTCGCAGGTACTGTCCTCTCTGGGGGACACTTCTCCGTTGGTGAGGGACAGTGCGCGGTGGTATGTTCGTCCCGCGGCGGCACACCTCGACCGCAAGGCAATTGCTCTGGAGACGGACGTGGGAACTTTCGGTGTTTCAGTCAGCAAGGATTATCTGGTCTTTTCGTCGGCCCATTTCATCACGTTTCGTGGCCACACCTGTGAGTCCTTGCATGGGCACAACTACCGGATCGGTGTGACCGTTCAGGGTCCGATCGATGATGAGTGCCTCTTCGTCGTCGACTTTGCGATCTTGAAGCGAATCGTCCGACGTTACGTCGAGATCATGGACCATCGCGTCCTGCTGCCCACGAACAACCCGAAACTCGCCTTCCGCACGGAAGGGGCGATGACCTTCGTCGAGTACTTCGGTGTGCAGACCTATCAGTTCCCGACCAAGGACTGCGCCATGCTGCCGATCGCGAACACGACCGCCGAAATGATCGCGGAGTGGGTGGCGC
>JAHECN010000096.1:0-3582 GCA_024641735.1 Gemmatimonadota bacterium
CGGACATTGCCAAGCCCGTACTCGGCGATCGCCGTCGCCTCACTCCCCTCCTCGTACTCCCGCGCGACACAGCGGAAGCCGTGCGCCTCGAAGAGTGGACCGAGGTAGAGCGAGGCCCGCGTGAACGGTTCGGAGGGTGTGCGCGGTGGGGGTGCGGTCATGCGCTCAGCTGCGCTCCGAGCGCGGGAAGCGACGCATCCAGCGCTCGACTTCCACCAGCCATGTCGCGATGAAGCTCCGCGTCGACTCGTGGGTCAGGACACCGTGCTCATCGATGCGCGTGTTGGCATTCGCCACCAGCACCTGAGGAGATGGCATCGTCGGGGCGTTCAGGGTGGCGAGGATTTGTCGCAGAATCGCCTGCGCTCTCGTCGTCCCGATCGTTCCATCCGAGGCGCCAAGGATCGCGGTCGGCACCTGGAAGAAGCCGTGTGGCGCGGGCCCGCGAGACAACCAATCCAGGGCGTTCTTCAAGCCACCAGGAACGCTGTGGTTGTACTCCGGTGTCGCGATGATCACGCCGTCGGACGCCCGGATCCGTTCCTGCAACTCACGGACGATCTTTGGCGGCATCCCGTCCTGCTCGAGATCACCGTTGTAGATGGGAAGGTGGCCCCACTCGAGCTCCTCAAACTTCAGGGTCGCCGGCGCGAGCTCAGGCAACGCCTGCACCAAGGCACGGTTGTAGGACGCGGCACGCAACGAGCCGCAGAGGGTGACCAGGTGCAGGTTCTCAGACATCCGCAATCTCTCGGTAGAAGAATCAGCCCGCGTCAGCGGGCCATATCTGGCAGCGGTGTGAGCCGGGCGGAAATCTCGGCTCGGCGTCCTTCGTACATTGGAGGGAGGATCAGGTGGTGACCCAGCTCCTCCACCGGTCCGTCCACGGTGAACCCCGGCCCCTTGGTCGCCAGCTCGTAGAGTACCCCGCTCGGCTCCCGAAAGTAGATCGACCGGAAATAGTGGCGATCGATCACCGGCGTGGAGGAGACTCCCCCCTCCGCGAGTCGCTCCACCCAGGCATCATGTTCCACCGGCTCTGTGGACCATGCCACATGGTGCACGGTGCCGGCCCCTGGCCGGGATGGATCACTCGGTGCGCTTTCGAACTCGATCCAACCCTGACGCGAAGGGCCAGACAACAACCAGCGCCCCTCCCCAACCGACTCGGCCCCCATGACGCCCTCGAGGACCCGCTTGGTGCCATCCATCCGGCTCGCATAGGCCCGGACTCCCTCAAACCCCTGAATGGCGTGCTCCGGCGGAATCTCCGGATGCTCCGCGGTAAGCGGAGCGTCCGCGACAGTGGAGACGACCAGCTCAAGCCCAAGACCCTCAGGATCGGCGAATCGAAGGGACTCCCCCTCCAGATTTGCGCTGAGGCCTTCGGACGCCAACCGTGCCTCCCAGAACTCCAACGCCTCGACCGTGGCGACTCGAAAGACAATCCGGTGCACCATCCCGGCCCCGGCCCGCCCCGGCAGCGCACCCGGGTACTCAAAAAACGTCAGGTCCGAACCCGGCGACCCAATCTGATCCGCGTAGAAGAGGTGGTAGACGTAGGGGTCGTCTTGGTTGACGCTCTTGGCCACCAATCGGAGGCCGAGGACCCGAGTGTAGAAGTCCAAATTGCCGACTGCATCGCCTGTGATGCATGAGATATGGTGGATGCCATCGAGCCGCATTGATCCGCTCCCTTCCTGGCCGTCAGTTGATAAGAAGCCGTTCCCGATCACCTGCTGCGACGCTTCACGACGCGTGAGGCAGCTTCCCGCGCAAGTGCGACCCAGGGCCGCAATGCTTCCACTTCCTCGAGCATCTCGCCCGGGACGGCAAAGTAATTCATTGAGGAACCCTCCTCTCCGAACGGCTGGAATGGGGGCCAACCCGCCGCGATGTATCGGTCCCGATTCGTCTTGTCGCCCTTCAGATAGACGATTCCGTCGTCCAGGAGGGCAAAAGTGCCTTCCAGGGTCCGAAAGGACATCCCCCCGAACATCGCCCGAGAATGCACCTTAGGCGCCACCCGGCCCAATTGCTCCGCCACATACTCGGCAAACCCCGGATCGACCGCCATACCCCCTCCACGGCTCGTAATCGCCCCCTTACCCCTCACCCCTTACCCCTTACCCGCCACCTGAACATCCCCTCCCTCGCGGGCCCGCGCCACCCCATTCCCCCTTCCCTATTGCGCAAATGGGGAACGGGAGGTTCATTTCTGAGGTTGGACTCCGTCCCACGTTGGGTCGGAGAGGTCTTGCGGGGTCTTCGGACTCCGGGCCACACGGTTCCGCGGCGCCTGTCGTGAGAGCTGAAGACCACCCCGCCGCGAGGGGATGATCGCGAACCTGTAGTCGGGCAGCACGGCATAGACCGGACTCCGATTACACTTTTACCAGGAGTAGGGCAATGCGTGTTACCGGCACAGTGAAGTGGTTCAACGACGCCAAGGGTTTCGGCTTCATCACCCCAGAGAACGGCGAAAAGGACTGCTTCGTCCATCACTCGGCGATCCAGGCTCAGGGCTTCAAGTCCCTGGCCGAGGGTGAGCGCGTGGAGTTCGATATCGTTCAGGGCCAGAAGGGCCCGGCGGCAGAGAACGTCGTGAAGGTCGGCCGCTAAGGCTTACCTGTCGCGGCTTTCAGCCACGACACCGGACGGCCCCCCCACACTTCGGTGCGGGGGGGCCGTTTCGCGTTCGGTATCTGCGGTACTCAGCTCGCGATCATGTAGTCGCACCCCGCCTGCTGTGCCCGCATCGCGGCAAACACCCCAGACGGTTGCAGGATGATCCCGGGAATCAAATACGCGAGCGCCTTCTCGCGCGCCACGTCCTGCTTCACCTTCTCCGCCTCCGCAATCATTCCGACCATATCTCCGAACGCGAGATTGCAGGCGAGAATGATCCCGCCCGACTGCATGAACGCCTCGAGCGAGTACCCCGCCCACTTCGGCGGCGTCCCCTCTGGCGCCACCCGAAACGGATTGACCATCGTCCACTTCTTGGTGGCCGGGTCCTTGATCTTGTGCTCCTTCCCCAGCTTGAACCGAGCCCAGAAGGCATCGTTCATTACCATGGCGATCGCCGCATGGCGAAGCACCAACACGGCAGACATATCCGTGACGGACGTGCCGTAGACCTCCTGGTACTGCTCGCGCCAGAGAATCGCGCGGAACATCCCGGCGCCCTCCGAGACCTCCGGCGAGTCGAAGACGCCGCGGTGCTTCCCGGTCACCCGGTCCACCCACGACACGTCCCATTCAGCCGAGAGCGGCACCATCGACTCGGGAGTCGGGGAGGCGTACAGCGGACCCCCAGCGGCGGCACCCGTGGCGCCCACGCCGAGGAGGGAGAGGAAGTTGCGGCGGTCGAGGGACATTGGAGCTCCGTTGTAAGAAGAGATCGTTGTTCAAGTCATGAGTCGTTGGTCGTGAGTCGCGAGAGGGCCCCAACGGACACCCTCGTGACCCACGACTCCCTACTCGCCTCTATCTCGGCAACCGCCCAGGCGTCATCGGCGCCCCAATCCGATCCAGCTCCGCATCCAGCGCCTTCATTTCTGCCTCGAGAATCGGCTTCAG
>JAHECN010000096.1:3682-9916 GCA_024641735.1 Gemmatimonadota bacterium
AGCGAACCGCGCAGGTCCCAGCTCCACCGCTGCACGCCACGGTTGCCACCGATGTTGGCCAAGCGCCAGATGCGGCCCTGCGCGTCGGTGATCTTCGCTGCCATTCCGATCGGCTCCTCGGCGTCTTCCGCCAGGAAGTCCGCCGGCGTCGGATAGACGATCGGCTTGCCGTCGCGTTCCGCGGCGCGTTGTGCCTCGATCCGCTTGTCCTTCAGCGACTTCCAGACCTGCTCCCGGAGGGTGTAGATCACCGTCGCGCCCGTCTCCGGGTTCGGCGCGGTGAACATCATCTCACCCTGATTGGCCTTGCCACCGCCGCCATACTGACCGCGCCGGACGAAGGAGACGACATCGGCCACCGGGAAGACGTTCACGGCCTTGGCGAGCGATTCCGTCGTCAAGGAGCGCAGCAATGAGTAGTCATCGATCACATAGATCGAACGTCCGAACGTTCCCATGGCGAGCGCGTTGTCGCGCCGCTGGATCGCGAGGTCACGCACCATGATCGTCGGCAAGCCCGGGATCTTCATCCACTTGGTGCCGCCATCGAGCGTCACGTACGCTCCAAACTCCGTGCCCGCGAAAAGGATTTTCGGATTGACATGGTCCTCGGCGATCGCGTAGACCGAGCCACGCTTCGGCAAGTCACCCGCGATCGAGGTCCAACTCTTTCCGGCGTCCGTCGTGCGCAACAGGTACGGGAGGAAGTCGCCGTTCTGGTGATTGTCCACCACCGCGAAGGCGGTGTTCGCGTCATGCACCGAGGCGATCAGGCGCTGGATATAGCCGTTGCTTGGTACGCCGTCGATGGCATCGACTTTCCGCCAATTGGCGCCGCCATCCTCGGAGACCTGAATCAGGCCGTCGTCACTGCCCACGTAGAGCAATCCTTCACGCTTCGGCGACTCGGCAATCGCCGAGAGGTTGGAGTAGAAGGCCGTACTCTGATGCTTGGCGATCGCCTCGGGGCCCCAAACCTTACCCATGACGGGCAACGCGTCGCGATCCACCTGACGGGTCAGGTCAGGCGAGATCGGCTTCCAGCTGTCGCCGCGGTCCTCACTGCGGTAGAGCCGCTGCGACGCCGTATAGATCCTCGTGTTGCTATGCGGCGAGATGATGATCGGCGTGTCCCAGTTCCAGCGCGACGGATCTTCGCCACGCAGCTCACGCGGCCGAATCGACACCGCCTCGCCGGTCCGGTTGTCATAGCGCACCATGCCACCGTTCTGACTCTCGGCATAGATCGTCTCGGGATCCTTCGGGTCGATCCGCGAGACGAAACCGTCGCCACCGTTGGTGACAAACCAATCCGAACTGAGCACGCCATGGCTACTACGGGTTGCGCTCGCACCGCAGAAGGAGGCGTTGTCCTGGGTGCCACCGCAGACGCGGAACGGCGTGGAGTTGTCGACGTCGATGTCATACATCTGCGTCAACGGGAGATTGGTGAAGAAGATCCACGTCTGCCCACCGTCCCAGCTCTGATAGAGTCCGCCGTCGTTGCCGTTCAGGAAGTGATCCGGGTTGGTCGGGTCGATCCAGAGCGCGTGGTTGTCGACATGCTTGGAGCGCTCGCCGACGCCGCGCCAGGTGGCACCACCGTCATCGGAGATCTGCGTCGAGACGTCCATCGAGAAGACGCGATCGACCTTGTGCGGGTCCGCGACGAGCACGCCGTAGTACATCGGCTGCGCCGTGTAGCTGCTGCGACGTGCCCACGTCGCACCGCCATCCTGTGAGCGGAAAATGCCACTCGACCCCTCGGCGGCCTCGACGGTCGCGTACACCACGTCCGGGTCCACCGGGGAGACGGCAAGGCCGATCTTCCCCAGCGATCCACTCGGGATCCCGCTAGTGATCTTCTTCCACGTCTTGCCACCGTCGGTGGAGCGATGGATCGCGCTCTCCGGTCCGCCGTTGATCAGCGTCCAGAAGTGCCGCCGCCGCTGCCAGGTCGCTGCGATGATGATGTCCGGGTTCCGCGGATCGAGTACGACATCCGTCACGCCGGTCTGCGCGCTGACCGTGATGATGCTCTCCCACGTCTTGCCGCCGTCGATCGTCTTGTACAAGCCGCGATCACCGCCATCGGCCCAGAGTGGTCCCTGCGCGGCGACGTACACGACATTCGAATTCCTGGGATCCACCACGATTTGGCCGATGTGCTCCGAGTTCGCCAGCCCCATGTTCTTGAACGTGCGGCCGCCATCCTCCGAGCGATAGACACCGTCGCCGTAGCTGACACTGCGTTGCGATTGACTCTCGCCGGTCCCGACCCAGACGATTTCCGGGTCGCGCGGGTCGAGTGTCACGACGCCGATCGAGTACGAGCAGTAGCGATCGAAGATCGGCGAGAAGGTCGCGCCGCCATTCTCGGTCTTCCAGACGCCACCGGAGGATGCCCCCACATAGAAGGTGGCGGAATTCTTCGGGTGCACCGCGATCGAGCCGACACGCCCGCTCGGGAATGCCGGTCCGATCAACCGCGGCCGCAGCATGGACCCGAGCGCACCGGCCATTCCGCCGCCGCGTCCTCCCCGGCCACCGCCACCTCCGCCCGCCGAATCGGCCGCGGTAGAATCGGCACCACCACCGCGACCGCCGCGCCCACCACCCTGCGCAGCGACCGACACCAGCGGCATCAACAACGCCGCGACGAGAAGGAGAAGATGGGATTTGGACTGAGCTAGGCGCACGACGAACCTCAACGGGAGAGAGGAGAGAAGAGAGAGGAGAGAGGAGGGCGTGCATCGCGCACCCTCCTCCAACGACTCACGACTCACGACACATGACTTATGACCCCTACGACCTTTACGACCCTTACGACCCTTACGACCCTTAAGACTTCTATCTCCTCCGCCTTGGCGCCCCCACCAACGCGCCCATCAACGAACGCGTGATCGTGCCGAGAATGGTGCGGGTGAGCGGGGACTTGAACACTTGTTCCGCAACGCTGGGTGGTTCTTTGGGTGAGCGGCCTGAGCGCGTCGGCACACCGATCGGCTCCTTGGCAGCCTCGGCTGCCGCCTGACGCGCATCCTCTTCGGCGCGCTCCAGCAGGAGCTCACGGGCACTCTCGCGATCAATGTCCGTGGCGTAATGGCGCACCTGCTTCGACCCTGCGATCCGCGCCGCGAGTTCGTCGGCGTCAAGCGGGCTCATACGCGCCGCTGGCGGAATCAATCGCGTCGCGAAGGGCGGCGTCGGGGTGCCACGCTTGGTGAGCGTCGTGATCAACGCCTCGCCGATGCCGAGCGAGGTCAGGATCGCCTGCACGTCATAGTGATCGGTCTTGGGGAAGGTCCGCGCCGCGGCGCGGAGCGCCTTCTCGTCGTCCGGCGTGAACGCGCGGAGTGCGTGTTGTACCCGATTGCCCAGCTGACCCAACACGTCCGGTGGGACATCCTTCGGGCTCTGCGTCACGAAGAAGACGCCGACGCCTTTCGACCGCACCAGGCGCACCACCTGCTCCACCTGCTCGGTGAAGTCCTTGCTTGCGTTGCTGAACAGCAAATGCGCTTCATCGAAGAAGAAGACCAGCTTCGGCTTGTCGAGGTCGCCGACTTCCGGCAACGTCGCGTAGAGGCGCGCCAGCATCCACATCATGAAGGTCGAGAAGAGGGCCGGCTTGTCCTGCGTGTCTTGCAACTCGAGCACCGAAACGAGCCCGCGCCCTTCCGACGTGACGCTCAGCAAGTCTTGGAGATCGAACTCCGGCTCACCGAAGAACGCCTCGGCGCCCTGCGACTCAAGCTCGACCATCTCGCGGAGCAAGACGCCCACGGTCGCCTTCGACATCCCGCCGTATTCCTTCAGGGCATCGGCGCCTGGGCCGCTCAGATACTGCAGCACGGCACGGAGGTCGGCGAAGTCGAGCAGCAGGAGCTTCTGGTCATCGCAGTACTTGAAGACCAGTGTCAGGACCGATGTCTGGGTGTCGTTGAGACCGAGCACCTTGGAGAGGAGCAACGGCCCGAATGAGGAGACGGTGGCGCGGAGCTGGGCACCGTGCTGCCCCGTGAGGGAGAGGAATTCCACCGGGAAACCCTTTGCTTCCCACGCGTAGCCGGTATCGGTCGCGCGCTGCGTAATCCGCGATCCGGTCTCACCGGGGACCGCGATTCCGGAGACATCACCCTTGATATCCGCCAGAAAGACCGGGACGCCGGCCGCCGAAAGTTGCTCAGCGACGAGTTGCAGCGTTTTGGTCTTGCCGGTCCCCGTAGCGCCCGCGATCAACCCGTGGCGGGTCATCATCGACAGGGGAATCGTCACGAGGGGTTCGGGGTGGCACTCACCCTCGTGCAGGACGGCACCGAGGGTGATCGCTGGGATTCCTTGCGGGAATGCGGCGCG
This sequence comes from Gemmatimonadota bacterium, assembly GCA_024641735.1. Taxonomy (GTDB): domain Bacteria; phylum Gemmatimonadota; class Gemmatimonadetes; order Gemmatimonadales; family GWC2-71-9; genus Palsa-1233. The sequence continues at coordinate 8,042 of JAHECN010000096.1, forward strand.
CGCATCCTCGATCACCTTGGGGTCCATCGGCTTCACTCCGGCGGGGGGGGCTACGACGTGACCAACAACTTCGCCAATCATGGAGTGTCGCCGCAACCGTCGGCCGCGCTCAGCGGGCGCGCTGATCCCCCCTTGGGGCGGTTTTCCGGCGCCGTCCCCGCGACCCGCAAAGGCTGGCGAACCCCCAGCGAGCGACGCCGGACCGTGACTGCCGCTGGGCCTCTGGCCCGAGGCAGAGCCACCGGCGTCTCCACTGGCCGATTGACCGGCCCCCCATCGGGAGATAGTCTACTCACATGCCTCAATACTCCATCGAGAAACTCCGCACGCTCGCGCTGGTCGGTCAGGCTGGCAGTGGCAAGACCACCCTCGCCGAGGCCCTGCTGGCTGCTGCCGGGGCGATACCCACCGCCGGCTCGATCGAGCGTGGCAGCACCGTCTGCGATTACCTGGCGCAGGAGAAGTCCGTCGGGCATTCGCTGCAGTTGGCCGTCGCGAGTTTCGAGACCGGGAACACCCGGATCCACCTGCTCGATACGCCCGGCTACGCCGATTTCCTTGGACACGCCCTTCCGGCGCTCACCGCCGTGGAAACCGCCGCGGTGGTGATCAACGCACAGCGCGGCATCGAGCCGATGACGGTGCGCATGATGGAGTGGGCCCGGAAGATGGCGCTCGACCGCGTCCTGGTCATCAACCAGATCGACGCCGCGAGTCCGGATCTGCCCGCATTGCTCGAAGAGATCCGCGAGGTGTTCGGGAAGGAGTGCCTCCCGGTCAACTTGCCGGCCGGCGGTGCAACCCGGGTATCCGACTGCTTCTTCGCTCCGAGCGGAGAGTCCGATTTTTCCTCGGTGGAGCAGGCCCATCAGCGGCTGGTGGATCAGGTCGTCGAGGTGGACGAGAAGCTCATGGCGGCCTACCTCGAAAGAGGAGAGGTCTCGCCGGAAGAACTTCATGAGCCCCTCGAGGTAGCAATGCGCGAGGGGCATCTCATTCCTGTTGTGTTCACCTCGGCAAGAACCGGGGCTGGCATTCCGGAGCTGCTGAATCTGATCGTCAAGCTGCTCCCCAATCCCACCGAGGGGAATCCGCACCACTACGTCCGGTCGGCGCCGGACGAGTCCACCAGAATCGAGGCCGTGCCAGAGAGCGACAAGCACGTGCTCGCCGAAGTCTTCAAGATTGCCACCGACGCCTTCCTCGGGAGAGTTGCAACATTCCGCGTGCATCAAGGGCGCATTACCCCGGGCATGCAGCTCTATGCCGGCGAAGCGAAGAAGCCGTTCAAGGTGGGCCATCTCTGGATGGTGCTCGGCAATCAGCGGACCGAGATGACCGAGGCGCTGCCCGGGGATATCTGTGCCGTTTCCCGGATCGACGAGCTGCAGTTCGGCCAAGTGCTGCATGACGTGGCCGATGACGCCAACATCCACATGCCACCGCTGGAATTTCCGGCATCCGTCTTCGGATTGACTCTGCTGCCCAAGTCTCGCGGCGACGCCCAGAAGCTCGCCGACGTGCTGCACCGTTTCCTGGCCGAGGACCCCTGCTTCCGCCTGGAGCGCAATCAGCACGACCACGAGGCGGTGATCCGCGGCCTCGGCGAGTTGCACCTGCGAACCCTGCTCGAACGGATTGCCAGCGAGTACAAGTTGGAGCTGGACACCCGGCCGCCGAGCATTCCGTTCCGAGAGACGATCGCCGCCAAAGCCGGCGGGCATTGTCGCCACAAGAAGCAGACGGGTGGTGCGGGGCAGTTCGGCGAGGTCTATCTGCGCGTGGAACCTCTGCCTCGCGGAGCCGGATTCGACTTTGTGGACGAGGTGAAGGGCGGCGTGATTCCCCGCGTCTTCATTCCGGCGGTGGAGAAGG
>JAHECN010000097.1 GCA_024641735.1 Gemmatimonadota bacterium
GTGGCCGAGGCGCCGGGCGCGATGTACAACCCGCTCTTCATCTATGCACGTCCGGGATTGGGGAAGACGCACTTGCTCATGGCGATCGGACTGGAGGCGCAGACGATCGACGCGGCGCGGACCGTGGAGTATGTCACCGTCGATGACTTCGTCGAGGCGTACCACACGGCGATCGCAGCGGGTCAGGCCGAGGCGTATCGGCGTCGCTTTACGGAGGCGGATCTGGTCCTGCTCGATGACGCCCAGTTGCTCAGCGATCGCCGCGAGCTCCAGGCCGAGTTGTTGCGACTCATGGACGTGCTCATGGCCGCCGATCGTCAGATCGTGCTCGCCGGAGATCGCCCGCCGGAGGAAATCCAGGCACTGGATGAGCGTCTCATCCGGCGATTTGCTGGTGGCCTCGTCATCGACATCGGCGCACCGGACTACGAGACGCGCCTGGCGATTCTCACGCGGCGGAGCGCGGATCGCAACGCGGCCTTCGGCGGAGAAGTGCTCGACGTCATCGCCCAACTCCCGATCACCACCGTGCGGGAATTGCTCGGCGCGCACAATCGGCTGGTGGCCCAGCAGGCAGTGCAATCCACGCCGCTCTCAGCGGAGCAGGCGCGGGCGCTCCTTCCCTCGCTGGGGTATCAGGATGCCGAAGTGGTGATGGCATCGACCGATTTGGGTACCGCCGAGGCGGGCGACGCCGGTGTGGGCCTTGACGAATTCTCCGATTTTCTCTCGGACCTCTCGGCCACGGTGGCGGTGCAGGTCGATCGGTGGCGGCAACGGATCACGGAAGCGATGCTGCGCCATGGTGGGGAAGGGATCCGCACGACGCGCCTCGAGGGGTTGCTGACCCAGGAGATTGCCATCGATCCGGAGGCGGCACTGGCGCAGTTCGAGACGGACGTCGAGCGACTCCGCGTTCTCCGAACGGAGATGGAAGCGCTGGCCCCGGGATCGCTGGCGGAGCCCGTGCTGAGTGACCCCGATCGCGTGGCGGAGGCCGAGGCAATGGTGCTCGAGGCTCGGGAGAGTGGCGCGCCGCTTCCGGGGCCGATGCCGCGCCAGACACTCGCGACGTTCTCGGTGGGCGGCTCCACGCGGCATGTGGTGGAAGCCATTCGGGCGGCCGCCGCGGCCGCCGGGCAGGACTACAACCCGCTGGTCATTGTGGGCCCGTCCGGCACCGGCAAGAGTCATCTCCTGCATGCGTTCGGACATGAGCTCCAGGCGAGCGGGCTCAAGCGTGTCGCGGTCCTCGATGCGAAGCGCTTCGTCGACGACCTCGTCGCCGCGTTGGGTGAGGGCACCATCACGCAGTGGCGCCAACGGCTCCGTCGTGTGGATGCCTTGCTGATCGACAACGTGGGGGCACTCGCCGGCAAGGAGCGGAGCCAGGAAGAGCTCTATCTGCTGTACAATCTCCTTCTGGAGTCTGGCCGCCAGATGGCGTTCACCTCGACGGTTGCCCCGTCGCAGCTCGAGGCCTTCGAGCCGCGCCTGGCCACACGCCTTGCGGGCGGGCTGGTGCTCGAAGTCGGCGCCCCGGACCGTGAAGCGCGGGTGCAGGAGGTCGAACGGTTGTTGGGGAGTGCCGCCGTCGATCCGGATCTCGTGGATTACCTCGCGGCACGCCCCGCGACGTCACTCCGCGATGTGCAACAGTTGGTGCAGCGCCTGCGTGCGGCCGCCGAGGAGCGGCAGACACCTCTCGCACTCTCCACGGCACGCATGATTTTGGAGGGTGCTGCGATGCCCTCCTCGCGTCCACCGCGCCGTGGAAGTGGGTTGTTGGCCCCCGGCGGCGGCGCGATTCGTTCCCGCGAGAAGATGGTGGAGACGTGGCCGGACATGGCCGAGCGGTTGCTCGAGGAGTGGAGCTGATGGCCATCAAGGGCTCACTCCGCGAGGCCTCGTTGCCGGATGTCGTGCAGTTGCTCTTCCTGGGGCGCCGCACCGGCTGCCTCTCGGTGGCGAACGAGCGCAATTTCGGCTCGATCTGGTTCGACGACGGCTGGATCACCTTCGCAGGAATGGTGACACGTGAGGATCGTCTCGGTGAACGACTCGTCGCGGCCGGTCGTCTGACGGCAGAACAACTCGCACAGGCGATCGCGGTCCAGCAGGCCGTGCCAGGGCAACGACTCGGCGTCGTGCTGCGGCAACTCGGGTTCATCACGCCCCACGACGTCGAACTCGAAGTGCGTCGACAAGTGGAAGAGACGATCTACACGCTCTTCACGTGGACCAGTGGCACCTTCTCATTCGAGGCCGGTGGGCAACCCGAGGAATCGGACGTCGCGCTGCGTCTCAACCCCGACGGACTTCTGCTCGAGGGGGCCCGTCGCGTCGATGAGTGGAGTGTCATTGCCAAGAAGATCCCCACCTTGGATGCGGTCTTTGCCCTTGAGGGTGAGGGGCGCGGCACGACGGAAAGCGATGACGGCTTGGTGGAGATCGAGCGCAGCATCCTGCCGCATGTCACGGGCACGCACACCGTGCGTGAGATCATGGATGCGACAGGGCTCACCGATTTCGAAGTCTGCCGCGTCCTGTACGGGCTCCTGAGCGCGGGGCGATTGCGCCGGGTGGCAACCGCTGCCGCGGCACCCCCGCGGGAAGGGAGTTCGAGGCTTGAGGAGCATCGCAATTTGGGGATCGCTTTCTATCGGACCGGGATGCTGGCAGAGGCCGGGCGCGAATTTGCGCGGGTGGCGGAGCTTCTCCCGGAGAACGGTGAGGGGCCCTTCCACCTCGGATTGATCGCCCTCCGTGAAGCACGCTGGGAGGAGGCACTCAATCAGCTGATGCTGGCGGCAGAGCGCAGCGGCCCGCGTCCGGCGATTCTCCACAACATTGCACTGGCGCTGGAATCGCTCGGTCGCCTCGATGAGGCAGACGAGGCGCTGGCCGAGGCGATCAGCCGGGACAAGGGCGACGCGCGGCATTGGATCGGTTGGGGATTGCTCGCCCTGCGACGCAGCGCCGCCGCCTCGGCGTTGGAGCGGTTTGCCACCGCGCGCGACCTGCTTGGGGACACCGTCCCGCCAGCGCGCTGGTTTTGGGGATGCGGCTGGGCGCAGGCACTCGCCGAAGCGTGGCCGGACGCGCTCACCACGGTGCGCGACGGCGTGACGCATTACCCGGATCATCCGGTCCTCCGGACCTCCCTTGGCGTGTTGCTGGAGGCGTCGGGAGAGGTCGGCGAAGCGGAGGCGCATCTGCGTCATGCGCTCGGCGAGGATCCCACCATCCCCCAAATCTCGAAGAACCTCGGCGACCTCCTGTATCGGGCGGGGCGCTGGGACGAGGCCGAGGAGGCGTTTCAACGCGCGGCCCGACTCGCGCCGTCGCTCGGGGACGACATCTATTTCAAGCTCGGCAATCTGGCCTGTCGGCGTGGGGATCTGCCGGCGGCGCGCCAGCATTGGGAAGAGGCGGTGCGGATCAATCCGGAACATGCGCTCGCGCGCGCCAACCTGAGCGGCTCGCGGGAGGCCTTGTGAATGCGGACGTCGTCGCGCATCTGCGCGCCGAACACCTGCGGTTGACGGCGGCGCTGGACGCCTCCCCGACGCCAGCGGAGCGCGTCGTCCTCAAGGCGGAGATTGTGACGCTCTTCCGGACGACCGAGGCGATGATCACCGAGCTGGCAACCTTCAAGGAATCGATCCGCGAATTGGTGGATCGGTTCAAGGAGCTGCCCAGCCCCTCAGCCGTGTCGGTTCGCCATGATCATATTGGCGCATCATCCTGGATTGAGCGCGGCTGGAGTGCGCTCGCCTCCGGCGAGTGGTCCGCAGCGGCGGCAGCACTCCGTGAAGCCTGTGCGCGCGATGCCACCAGCGACACGGCGCGCGCCCTGTTGGCGTGGGCAGTGGTGCGTTCCGATGACGAGGCCGCGCTCGCTCTCTGCCGACCGATCCTTGAGACCAACCCCGACAACGGCCTCGCGCGCGTCGCCGTCGGTGTGGCGTTGATTCGGCGAGGGCAGCTGGACGATGCGGTCGTGCATCTTCGTCATGTCCTTCGGGGCACCGATCCGCGCGCGACACTCTACGCACATTACTGGATTGGTGTCATCGCCTTGGGGCAGCATGACCCCACGAGTGCCGTGCTCGCCCTTCGGCACGCTGTCACGCTCGGGCCGAATCTCGGCGAAGGGTGGGCGGAACTTGGAGCTGCCCTTTGGTACTTGGGCGAATATGCGGATGCCCGGGAGGCATGGCTCGTCGGCGAGGGCATCCGACACTCCATGCACGCCGCACGTTGTCGTGAGCTCGCTGCCGTCACGGCGGCGGGAGGAATGCCGCCACGCTTTCCCCCCTTCTAGTTCTCGTCTGGGCGCTCCAGGTCGCGCCGTTCCAGGGGACACCGGTTCGGTTGCAACAGGGCGACGTCACCGTGGTGACCACACCTGAGTTGGAGCGTCTGGGGCGACGGGTCGCGGAAGCCGCGGCGGAGCGTCCTGACTGGCTGGGTCTTGGGCAAGTCTCCCTCGGTCCGATCATGGTCGCGCTCGTCCCGGACCAAGCAACCTTTCAGGCTTGGACGCGCGGACGACTGCCAACATGGGGTGCTGGGATGGCACTCCCCCGAAGCGGTGTTATCGTGGTGCGAGCCGACGGTGGCGATGCGCTCGTTACGTTGCGGCACGAGATGGCGCACTTGGCACTGCACCGACGCATCCAGGTCAGGGTCCCGCTTTGGTTTGATGAAGGGTATGCCGTGCTGGCTGCACAAGAGTACGGGCGTTTGGCGGCGTTGCGTCTGAACGTGGCGGTGGCCGCAGGGCGGGTCCCCACGCTCCCAGCACTGGATGCGGCCCTTCGCGGCAGCGAGGGGGATGCAACCTCAGCGTATGCCCTCGCCGCCTCGGCGGTCGCCGAATTGGCCCGACGGCACCCGAGTCGGGAGATCGGTCCGCTCCTGGAGCGTCTCGAACGCGGCGCCCCCTTCGACTCGGCCGTGCTGGCCATGACGGGCCTGTCGGTCGACCGATTTGCCGACACGTGGCATCTGGCGACCCGGAGGCGGTACAATTGGGGGATCTGGTTTGCGGCTGGGGGCGTCTGGGTTGTGCTGGCGCTCTTTCTGGGGGCCGGGGCGGCCTGGCGGCGCCAGCTGGATGTCCCGAGGCGCGAGGCGCTCAATGTGGGCTGGGAGCTTCCGCCGCCGGATGACGAACTGATTACAACTGAGCAAATTTCGCCTGCTCCGCTTGACCGGCCCGACCTCCACCACTAGCCTCCTGAGCTATGCCATTGACTGATCCGCAGGCCGAGCGACCGGCAACCCTCTTTACACGCCGCAATTTCCTCTTGCTCGGCGTCGCGTTGGTGACGATCGCGGCGGGGTATGCGGTGCTGGTCAGTGGGTCGCCAAGTGCCGCCGCAGTGCTGTTGGTGGTAGGGTACTGCATCTTGTTCCCGCTCGCGCTGCTGGTGTAGTAGGCAGGGCTGCGGGCGAATAGCTCAGTTGGTTAGAGCGCCTGCCTTACACGCAGGATGTCGGGGGTTCGAGTCCCTCTTCGCCCATCGCCGGCGTGCAACCGCCGCCGGCTCAACCGTCTCTCAGGGCGTACCTCACGGAGGTCTACGGGATGTTGCAGCACGTCATGTCGATCACGCTCCTCGCCGCACTGGCCACCGCCACGCCGGCCCCTTCGCAAATCCGGGGCACCATTAGTGGTACCTCTCGGGCGCCGCTTCCCAAGTTGCTGGTTGCGAACCCGGTGCTTGCCACCTCAGGCGATTCTGGTGCGTCGGTCACCGTTGGCGATGGGCTTCGCGAGCGTCTGACCAAGCAGCTGAGCAGCTCCTACGCGGTCGTGTCGCGGCGCGACATGAATACGGCGTTGGCGACGTTCGGCTTTGGCGCTGACGAGTTGCTCTCTGCCAGTGCGGCGCGGTTGCTCGCCAACTCGGTGACTGCGCAGATTCTGGTGACCTCCACGATGCATCGGGGCACCGACGGGCGCTTCCAACTGGTGGTGCGGGTCATCAGCGCCACTGGAACGACGGACGCGGGCCATGTCGTGACCATTTCCCAGACCGCCGGGCAGCCGTTGGTCGACTTGGGCTCCAAGGCGGCTGACGCCATCGTCCCTGCCATCAAGGCGTGGAACGACGCGAAGTCCTGCTTCGAGCTGAGCAGCACGAAGCCGGACAAGGCACAGGAAGCCGCCGCAAAGGCATTCAAGTCACAGCCGGGCCACGGGCTCGCAAGCTACTGCTTGGCCGAACTGGCCTCCCGCAAGGATTCTGTGGGCCCGACAACCCTGTCGGCGTGGCAGGACGTGGTGAAGAGCGACCCCCTCTCCTTGAGTGCCTGGAGCCAAGTCGGATTCATTTATTCCGTGCAGAAGGACTCGGCCAAGGTGATCGAGACCTTCCAGCAGATGCTGCGTGTCGCCCCGACGAACCAGGCCCTTCGTGACCGCTCCTATGAGCTCTTCCGTGCCTACGGGCGCCCGGAAGCGGCCATGCAGGTCGTCGATGAGGGGATCCGTCTGGATCCGGCCAACACCGATTGGTACGACCTGAAGAGCAACATCTGCCTTGGTCAGGGCGACTTCGGTTGCGCGATCGCGTCGCTCGAAGAAGTGTACGCTGTTGACTCCACCAAGGCCGATACCTCCTTCTACGCCAAGATGCTGTATGCCGTCAAGGCGAAGCCGGACACCGCCAAGTACGTCCTCTGGTCAAAGCGTGGCGCCAAGAAGTATGACAACCGCGCGGACGTCCTCGAAGAACTGGCGATCGCCTATGGGTGGGCGGGGCAGCCGGATTCGTCGGTCGAAGTGGCCAAGCGGATGATCATGCTCGATGACACCAAGTCCACCGCCCTGATGCGCGTGGTGCAGGCACTGGTCGAGGGCAAACATTTCCGAATGGCCAATGCACTCGCTCCAACTGTCCGGCGGTTGACTGACCAGGATGCCAAGGACAACTACGCCGGCATTCTGATCCCGGTCGCCGATGGCCTTCGGTCGGCGGAGCCGCTGGACAACGAACTGCTCGCCGAGACGAGCGAGGCGATTCTCTCGGTCTCTTCGACCAACCCGAACGTCAACATTTTCGCCAACTTCTTCCTGGCGGCCGCGTTGCGTCCGCAGGTGGTCGAGATGTCCACCGCGATGCGCGCGGCCTCACCGGCACCGACCTGCGAGATGGCACGACGGTACGCGGCGGTCCTGCAGCGGATCGAGCCGGCACTGGTTTCTGCGGGCACGAGCACCACGGCCGGCGTGGCGAACTTCGCCAAGCAGCTGCTCCCGTCGGTGCAGTCTGAGCGGCCCTGGGTGGATCAGCAAATCCCGAAGCTCTGCAAGTAGCCCTTCCCACGGACCGATGGCCCGCCTATATTGGCGGGCTGTCGTTTTGGGGCTGTAGCTCAGTTGGTTAGAGTGCCGCACTGTCACTGCGGAGGTCGCGGGTTCGAGCCCCGTCAGCCCCGTTTTCTCCACCTCGTTCCGGTCCGCCGGACGAGGTGTTTTGTTTCATGGACCCCATGACTGATACCCTGCACGTCCCTGTCCTCCTGGAACCGATCCTGGCGCGCGCCGCCGGGTCCACACGTGTGGTGGACGGCACCCTCGGGCACGGAGGGCACGCGGCGGCCTTCCTGGCCATCGGTGCGGAAGTCCTCGGCATCGATCGCGACCCGGACGCCATTGCCACCGCGACCACACGGCTCGGCCACGATCGGATGCACTACCTCCTCGCGCCGTATGCCTCGGAGGAGGCGGTCCGCACCGTCGAAGCATTCCACCCTGATTTCCTTTTGCTCGATCTGGGCGTCTCCTCTCGTCAGCTGGACGATGAGGCTCGCGGCTTCACCTTCCGCCCTGGCGCGCCGCTCGACATGCGGATGGGCCCCGACGCGGCCCCGGCCTCCGAATGGCTCGCAGCGGTCGAGGAGTCGGAGCTGCAGCACGTCCTGCGAGAGTATGGTGACGAGCCGAAGGCACGGCGGATGGCGAGTGAGATGGTCCGCCGTCGTGAGAATGCGCCCTTCCTCACGAGTGACGATCTGGTCAATGCGATCCGGGCGGTGCTCGGGCACCGGAGTGGCCCAGGGGACTTCGCGCGGATCTTCCAAGCGATCCGGATCGCGGTCAACGATGAGCTGACGGGATTGGAGGAGGTACTGCCCCGATTCCGGCAGGCCCTCGGGAGCGGAGGGACGCTCGCCGTGATCAGTTATCATTCGGGAGAGGACCGGGTGGTCAAGCGTGCCTTCCGCGAGTGGGCTTCGGGGTGCACGTGCCCACCGGCGTTTCCCATCTGTGTCTGCGGCCTGTTGCCGCTCGGTCGAGCCGAGCCTCGCAAGGCGATTGTCGCGGATTCCGATGAGATCCGCACCAATCCTCGCGCCCGCAGTGCCAGACTCCGTTTCTTCCGGAATGCCGATGCGACGTAAGGTGCAGTACAGGGGACGCTACCTGGTGATTGGGTGGACGATCGTCTTTCTCGTGGTGACGGGAACGATCGTCGTGCGCCAGAATCGCGGGTTCGCGGCGCAATCCACCCTGCGGGACCTCACGACAGAGCGCGACCGGTTGCAGGAAGTGAAGGCCGATTTGGAGTCGAGGATCTCGGCGCTGCGGAGTCACCAGGTGTTGGGGCCCAAGGCGGCTGCCCTCGGGCTTCGGACGCCCTCGGATTCCGAGGCCGTCTCCCTCCGATTCAACCGGGTCCGCTAGGTGGCCACCCCCGCCGCTCGCCTGCTCGCGATCCAAGTCGTCCTGCTGGCGGGCGGCGCGACGGTGCTGGGGCGCTCCTTTCAGGTGCAGGTGGTCCAACACAATCGCTGGAAAGGGAAGGCCGATTCGTTGCGCACGGCGAGTGACTCGATCGATGCGCGCCGCGGGACCATCTACGATCGCAACGGCGTCCCACTCGCGGAGACCCAGGAAGCGTACCGGGTCATCCTCGCGAAGGATCAAATCGAGGATTCTGCCGCGGTCGTCGCGACGCTGGCCCGGCTTCCGGGACTCACCGTGGCGAAGGTCGTGGCCGAGATGGGTGATCGCTACCCCTACTTCCACACGGAATTCAGCGCCGAGGATATCGCCCCCCTGCGTGATGTGCCGGGAGTTCACTTCGATGTCGTGCACCGACGTGTGTACCCGTTGGAGCGGTTGGCCAGGCCGCTCTTGGGGCGCCTCGATGACAACGGGCGCGCCGCAAGTGGACTTGAGTCGGCGCTGGACACCCTCCTGACCGGTACCCCCGGCCAGGCGACGTACTTGCGCGATTACCTCGGCAGGAGGGTGCGCATTCCCTCGTCCATCCTTCGCGCCCCCATCCCCGGTCGCGACGTCTATCTGACGATCGACAACGCGCTCCAAGCGATCGTCGAAGGGGAACTGCAGCGCGCGCTGCAGGAATACCAGGCGATGGGCGGGGATGTCGTGGTCCTCAACGTGCACACCGGCGAGGTGCTCGCGATCGCCTCGTTCCAGCGCGATCCCGAGACCCGTCGACTGCAGCCCGGCATGGGTGCGTTGACCGCGACCTACGAGCCCGGCTCGACGGCGAAGATCTTCGCGGCGGCTGCGATGCTCCGTGAAGGAGCGGACACCACGCCCGTCTTCGGTGAGCATGGCACGTGGACCTATTCGGTCGGGGGCGGGAAGACGCGCACGATCGAGGATGTGCATGCCGAGGACGGCCTTGTCACGCTTGGTGAGACCATCAAAGTGTCCAGCAATATCGCGATCTCGAAGTTCGCGTTGCGCCTCCGACCGGAACAACAATTCAGTGTGCTCCGAGACTTCGGATTCGGTACGTCACCAGCGCTCGGGTTCCCACGCGAGAATGCCGGGGTGTTGATCCGACCGGCGAACTGGGACAACCCGTTGTACGC